>NZ_PDNZ01000004.1 GCF_003182595.1 Prosthecochloris marina | reverse complement strand
AACAGACGCTCGCGACGCAGCAGGAGATCAGAAAGGCGATTCATCAGCCACAGGGTGTCGAGGGCGGTATCGGGGACGGTCCTGTATTCGTGCCGTGTGAAATCATGCCGTCATTCCTCAGGAAAAAAGAACCGAGATATCCGGAAATGGCACGCCATGCGGGCATCGAGGGGAAGGTGTTTGTCAGTGTCCTGATTTCAGAGAAGGGCGAGCCGATCAAGGCGCAGATTATGAAACGAGTTCCCTCTGATCAGACGATCTTTGATAAAGCTGCGATTGAATGTGTTATGAAATCAACGTATTCGCCAGGTATTCAGAATGGTTCTCCGATCAAAGTATGGTTGGCTGTGCCGATACGCTTCACGTTGCGGTAATGGAAAAAAATCAGGCTTTTTTCCTGTAAAGCAATGCGAAAAGTATCCATGCATACGCTCCGACCAGTAGTACTGGACTGACGTAGAGAGAAAAAAAACCGTTTGCGCTATTTTCTTCAAGATACATCGTGGTGTAACTGAAAGCTATAACGGCGATTCCGATACCGATGAAAAAGTAGTTGATCTTTTCCAGCGGCATCGGAATTTTTCCGCTTTTGGTGCTCTTAGGTTTCTTCACTGAAGATTTCATCGAGACAATCGATACACTGTTGTGCTTCTTCGCGGCTTGTGGTCAGGGGAGGAAGAAGTCTGACTACATCGCCGCTCGTTGCGTTGACGAGGACCTTTCTTTTCAATGCCTCCTGAACATAATATGAGGCTTCACGTTTAACGGTTATGCCGATCATCAGGCCATATTGGCGAATTTCACGTATTTGGGAATATTTCTCGCCGAGTGCTTCAAACGCTTGTCTCATAAGCTTTCCGGTTGCGGAAGCTTGTTCCATGAGATGATCATCATAAATAGCGTTGATTAGCGCCAACCCTGCTGCACATGCTACCGGATTACCACCAAAAGTCGTGCCATGATTGCCTGCTGCAAAAACGTTCTTGACTTTGCTGTTGCCGATAACGGCAGACAGCGGCAAGCCACCGCCGAGCGGTTTAGCAAGACAGATCAGATCTGGTTCGATATCGAAGTGCATGTAACTGAAAAACTTACCGGTTCTGCCACAACCAGCCTGGATTTCATCGGCGACAAGCAAAAAATCGTGTTTTTCCCGAAGTGTTTTCAGGGTATCGATAAATTCGGAAGAAATCTTGTGAATTCCCCCTTCGCCTTGAATGAACTCGACAAATACGGCAGCTGTGCTATCGCTCACAGTTGCTTTCAGGTTATCGACGTCATTGAATGAAACATTCGCCATCCCGGGGAGAAGAGGATCGTAACCTTCAAGATATTTCGCCTTGGCCGTCAAAGACATCGCTCCGTAGGTTCTGCCGTGAAAGCAGTTTGAAAGGGAGACGATTTCTTTTTTATCAATGCTGCCCGACAAGTGAGCCCATTTTCTCGAGAGCTTTATCGCGGCCTCAATTGCCTCTGTGCCGCTGTTGGCGAAAAAAACCTTTGACAGTCCCGAGATTTCAAGAAGCTTTCCTGCAAGTTTGAATTGGGGTTCGAGCATGAAAAGATTCGATGCATGAATGATCTTTTGCGCCTGTTCTGTGATTGCATTGACAACTCTCTTGTCACCGTAGCCGAGCGCATTAACCCCGATACCCGAGATCATGTCGAGGTAACGTGATCCATCGGAGCTATAAAGATAAGTGCCCTCGCCATGAGTTATGGCAAGAGGCAGGCGTGAGTAGTTATGAAAAAACAGTTGTTTCTCCGTTTCTTTATTTATTTCGCAAACCATAAAACCACTTGATATTTTGACCTTTTTGACAAACTGTTCATTGTCCAAAAGGTTTCACGTTGTATTGTAAACTCACTTTGAACGGCAGCCTGAAATGCTTTTCCACAGTTTCCATATTCCGTAACTGCCTGTCAAGGCGGCGATCATGTATAGATCCTGGCGTGGTACTCCGTTCGGAACTTCAAGGAAAAAAGCTATATAAGACGCTAATCCAAGAAATATAACCGATGAAAGCAATTGTATCACATCCTTTGGCTTGCAATTGTCGAACATTGCCGTTCTTTCCCATTTCGATAGCATCTATCAGCTCTCTTCTTCGACGTTAACCTTTTTTTGATCCGGATAGAACCGCCATTCCTTGTTGACGATAAGACGTGCACCATGGCCGAATGTAAAGTAGGACCAACCCCACTGCAGCAATACGAAAACCCGATGCTTGAACGTAGTGAGATAGTAGATGTGCACCAACAGCCAAGTAAACCATGCAAAACTTCCGAAAAACTTGAAATTTCCGATTTCCACGATTGCCTTGTTGCGGCCAATCGTGGCCATCTGTCCTTTGTCTTTGTAACGGAACGGTTTTCTTGTTCGACCCTTGACTTCGTTGAGGATATTTTTTCCTATGGTTCGTCCCTGCTGTGATGCCACTGGAGCCATACCGGGAAGCGGGTCGTCCGTATGATGGGCAAAATGTGCCTGATCACCTCCTACGAACACTTCCGGGTAGCCGGATATGCTGAGGTCTTCTTCAACAACAATTCGTCCAGAACGATCGGTTTCCACTCCCATTTTCCCACCGATTTCTATCGCTCTGACACCTGCAGCCCAAAGCACCGTCGCTGCTTCTATACGTTCGTTGCCGATCTGAACGCCGTTTGCATCGACATCGGTCACCATGCTGTTTGTCCATACCTGTACTCCCAGCTGTTCGAGAGCTCTGGTCGCTTTACTGGCGAGCTTCGGAGAAAATGAACCGAGAATCCTCGGTGCTGCTTCGACAATAAATATTCTCGTGAGCTTCGGATCGATATGTTTGTAGTATTTGGAGAGTGTAAAACGGCTCATCTCACCGATCGATCCGGCAAGCTCGACGCCGGTTGGTCCACCGCCAACAACGACGAACGTGAGAAGTTTCTTGCGTTCAACAGGGTCTACAGTTCTTTCCGCCGCTTCGTAGGCCTCCATGATCCTCCGTCGTATTTCGGTTGCCTGGGCAATGATTTTCAGGCCGGGGGCATGTTCTTCCCACTCGTCATGGCCGAAATAATGGTGTTTGACACCGCATGCGAGGATCAGATAGTCATATGATATTTCACCGAAGTCGGTCAGAAGTATTTTTTTTTCCATATCGACATTCTCGACCGAACCTTTGAACACAGTGATGTTTTTATACTTGGAGAGCATGTTCCTCAGCGGTTCCGCAACATCACCAGCCCCAAGAGCCGACATGGCAACCTGGTAGAGGAGCGGTTGGAACAGGTGGTAGTTTTTTCTGTCGATAAGGGTGATCCTGATATCACGTCT
Source organism: Prosthecochloris marina (assembly GCF_003182595.1). Taxonomy (NCBI): domain Bacteria; kingdom Pseudomonadati; phylum Chlorobiota; class Chlorobiia; order Chlorobiales; family Chlorobiaceae; genus Prosthecochloris; species Prosthecochloris marina. Next base: position 332,005 of record NZ_PDNZ01000004.1, on the reverse strand, counting down.
GTTCCCAAGTTCTTTTGCTGCGTTGATACCGGCGAAGCCGCCACCAACGATCACGACATGCTTCATCGTTTCGTTCTCTGCTGTTTCGTCTGAATTGATCGGTTTCAAATGTATGTTCTGTCCAAAACCGGTAGAAATCTCTCCAAATTGCTCTTTCCTGCATCATCGCAACTATTAACAATCTATGACAGGAGAAGAGGGTATGGTCAACTTTCGCTACTAATTATAGAGTAATTTTCCTAAATAAAAAATTTTCTATCCGTTACCCTTTCTTTCTTGGTAAAGGCCTGCTCGTATAGTGGCAGGTTGATCGAGGTTTCCTGCGAACGGTTTTATGAGGCCTTTTACGCTGCCGATTTGCATTCGAGGCTTTTCTTTTATGAATATTCTTGACTATTTCACCTGATTTTTATTTATTTAACCTATAAAACAAAGTCAAGATAGTTGGTTATGTTTTCATTGAGTGCAAAAGCACATTATGGATTGGCAGCAATGCTTGATCTGGCGGATAGTTTCGGCAAGGACCGGTTGCAGATACGGCAGATTGTTGAACAGAGAGGCATTCCGAAAAATTATCTGGAACAGATTTTCAACCGGTTGGTGAAAAACGGATTGGTGAAAAGTGTTCGGGGCAATAAAGGCGGATATGAGCTTTTCGATAGTCCACGAAATCTTACCGTTTTTTCGATTCTCGAAGCTCTCGAAGGGCCGCTCGGCATTGTTTCACAATATGATACCAATGCGGTGGAGCAGGTTTTCGGCAATCTCGAGGACCATATCAGGGAGCATTTTTCCATTTCTCTCGAGGAGCTCCTCGAGCAGGAAAAAAGATACGCTGAAAAACGGATCTACTATATCTGAAGGCGCTTCTGTTGGTTGGTAGTATACCCTGCTTTCATGGTTTTGATTTATTGGTGTATAGACTGCCTGTAACTCTAAATGATTAAAAAGGTTGTGCAATACGTAAATGACATAACGGCACTTGTTGGAGAGACGCCTCTTGTGACGTTGGACCGGCTTTTTGGAAACAGGAATATGGTTCTCGCAAAACTTGAGCAGTACAATCCCTGTGGATCGGTAAAAGATCGGGCAGCACTGGCCATGATCGACAACGCTGTTGAGAGCGGTAAACTTGGCCCTGAAGGGACGATAATCGAGGCCACGAGCGGGAATACCGGCATTGCCCTTGCGTTCATTGCCGCTATCAGAAAGCACAGGTTGATTGTGGTTATGCCTGATTCGATGAGTATTGAAAGAAGAAAGCTGTTGGCTTTTTTCGGGGCTGATGTCGAGCTTACTCCGGCGCACCTTGGAATGGAGGGTGCAATCGCAAGGGCGGAAGAATTACATGCTTCCCTGAATGACTCTTTTCTTGTCCGCCAGTTTGACAACCTTTCGAACGTTGAGGTTCATGAGAAAACAACCGCGGTTGAAATACTGCGGGATACCGATGAGAAAGTCGATGTGATCGTTGCCGGAGTAGGGACAGGAGGGACTATAACCGGGATTGCCCGTAAAGTCAAGCAAAAACGGCCGACAACGAAGGTTGTCGCTGTCGAGCCGGCAAACTGTGCGGCCTTGAGTGGTGAACCTCCCGGGCCGCATGTAATACAGGGAATTGGTGCAGGGTTTATTCCCTCCATCATGGAGAAAGAGCTGGTAGATGACGTGGTTACGGTAACGGATGGTGAAGCGATGGAGTGGATGCGACGGATTGCCCATGAAGAAGGAATACTCGCCGGTATTTCATCAGGGGCTGCTGCTTGCGGAACGGCGAAGTACATAAAGAACAAAGGATTGGAAAACGCTGTGATTGTAACATTGTTTCCCGATACAGGAGAAAGGTATTTGAGTGTAGCTATAAATAAATAAAACTATGAAACTGACGATAAACGGTGAAAAGAAAGAACTGACTTCGGAAACCATGACGGTAACCGAGTTGCTCGCTCTTCAGGGCGTAGAAATGCCGGACATGGTTTCCGTTCAGATCAATGGTGATTTCCTTGAACGGGATGCTTTTGATTCCAAAGTTGTCAGAGATGGTGATGAAGTTGATTTTTTATACTTCATGGGAGGAGGCTGTTCTGAATGAAAGGTTTCACCACGAAGGTTTTACACACGAGGTATCCTAAAAAGGATGTACACGGATCGCTACGTCCTCCCCTGTATGATTCCGTTGCATTTGAGTTCGATAATGCCAGCGAGATTCAGCAGGCTTTCGAGGGAAAGCTACCTGCACATACCTACAGCAGGATATCCAATCCGACAGTAGAGGATTTCGAAACAAAAATGCGGGTGTTGACTGATTCACGTGGTGTTATTGCCGTTTCATCCGGTATGGCTGCCATAACGAACGTTATTTTGACTCTTTGTTCTGCCGGGAGCAATATCGTGTCAAGCCGGCACCTGTTCGGAAACACCATATCGTTGTTCGAGAAGACCTTGAAGGATTGGGGGCTTGAAGTACGGTATGCCGATATGAGCGACCCTGGTTCCATCGAAAGTAAGATCGATGAACATACCCGGGCGTTGTATCTCGAGTCGATAACCAATCCTCAGCTTGAAGTTGTCGACTTTTCCGTTGTTTCAGGTTGCGCTGAGAAGTTCGGGGTTCCTCTTGTGCTCGATGGTACGTTGACAACGCCTTTTCTGTTCCGTTCCAGAGATTACGGGGTTGCGGTGGAGGTGGTTTCAACAACCAAGTATATTTCAGGTGGTGCAACGGGGGTTGGAGGTGTCATTATCGATAACGGTTTGTTCGACTGGGGCCAATCACCGAAAGTTTCTCCGCTTAGCGGTCAGTACGGGCAGTTTGCTTTCCTTGCAAAACTTCGCAGAGAGGTTTTCAGAAACTGCGGTTCCTGTATGGCACCGCATCATGCCTGGCTGAACACTCTCGGTCTGGAAACCTTGGCATTGCGCGTCCGGCAAAGTTCAGATAATGCAATGACGATTGCACGGTTTCTTGCAGGACAACCTGAAGTGAAAGCTGTCAATTATCCGGGGTTACCGGAATCGAAGCATCATGCAGCTGCTTCTGTGCAGTTCAGGGGATTGTTTGGCGGGTTGGTTTCCTTTGAGCTCGAAGATAGAGCACAGTGCTTTCGCTTTATCGACAGCCTTGCGATTATTAGAAAGGCAACGAACCTCAACGATAATAAAAGCCTGATCATACACCCTGCCTCGACGATATTCGGTGAGTACACTGTAGAGGAACGTTTGGACATGGGTATTGCCGAGAATATGCTGAGGCTTTCGGCCGGTATAGAGGATTGGGAAGATTTGATAGATGATATAAAACAGGGGTTGAAAAACATATGATAGACTTTACCCAGTTACAACTGGAACGCTACAGCCGTCATATCTTGCTCGACAATGTCGGAGTCGAAGGGCAGCAGAAGCTGTTGAACTCGAAGGTGATGATCATCGGTGCCGGTGGACTCGGGGCTCCGGCGGCCATGTACTGTGCCGCTGCCGGTATCGGAAGGATCGGTATTGTTGATGCTGATGTCGTCGAGGTGTCGAATCTTCAGCGGCAGATCATTCATTTTACGGCAGATGTAGGTTCTTCCAAGGTATCGTCTGCCAAAGAGAAGATGGAAGCCATAAACCCCGATGTCGAGGTAGAATCGATAAAGACATTCGTCAATGCATCGAACATTGAAGAAATCATAGAAGGTTATGATTTCGTCATCGATGGTACCGATAGTTTTGCGACGAAATTTCTCATAAACGATGCATGTGTCATGAAAGGAATTCCTTTTTCTCATGGGGGAATTCTGAGGTTCAACGGTCAAACGATGACGGTGCTGCCGAAACAAAGCGCCTGTTACCGATGCGTTTTTCATAAACCTCCACCGAAAAACATGATTCCAACCTGTTCCGAGGCAGGGGTTCTGGGTGCCGTGGCCGGAATGCTCGGTACAATTCAGGCGGCAGAGGCGTTAAAGTTCATCACAGGGGCGGGAGATATTCTGGCTGATGCCCTGATGACCTTCGACGCGCTGCCAATGAATTTCAGAAAGGTGGCATTGCGGCGAAACCCGAAATGTGCAGTTTGTTCAGAAAATCCTTCCATTACCGAACTGCGGGATGAGGAGCAACAGGTCTGTGACTTACGGTGACCTCGAAGCCGATGGAACAGGAGGAAGAGCATGGAGATTTACAAATGCGTGTATCAGAGGATCATTGAGCATGCCCGTCGGGAAATGCCTCTGGAGGCGTGTGGATATCTGGGAGGCAAAGGTGAGACGGCAGTTGAAGCCTATTATCTGACCAACTTGGATAAGTCGGGCGAGCATTTTTCTTTCGATCCCAAAGAGCAGTTTGATGCTGTTCTGACAATGCGGAAAAAACAACAACAGGCCATTGCCGTTTATCACAGTCATCCTGAAACACCGGCAAGGCCATCGCAAGAGGACATTCGGCTTGCATTCGATCCCGGAATGATTTATGTGATTGTTTCTCTTGCTGCTGTAGACCCTGAGGTCAGGGCATTCAGAATTGTGAAAAAAGAGGTAAGTGAAGAACCTCTTATCGTCATTGACAGGTCGGATAAAGAATCGGAAAACCGGGAGATGTGATGGAACGGCAAAAGCTCTCGATAGTATGCTTCAGCGGTGATTTTGACAAGGCACTGGCGGCATTTACCCTGGCAACAGGTGCTGCGGCCGTGAACTGGGAGGTGAAAATGTTTTTTACTTTCTGGGGGCTTAACATCCTGAAGAAAAAAACAGGTCGGACATGGATAGGAGGCGGGGTGCTGGCAAAGGTTTTTAATTTTCTCATGGGAGGAAAAAAGAATCTTCCGTTAAGCAGGTTGAATTTCGGGGGTGCAAGTCCGGTCCTGATGACCGGTATGATGAAAAAAAGCAATGTAGCGACTCTCGATGAACTGGTAGAGGCGGCGAAAGCACTGGATATTGATTTTGTTGCCTGCGAGATGGCGATGCATATTCTCGGAATCGATAAGAACGATCTCGATGAACATGTGAAGCACGTTGCGGGAGTGGCCACTTTTCTCGATGCATCCAAGGATGGACATATCATTTTCATTTAAACCGGTGCTTCGCGGGATGTTTGGCTCTTGTCGGTCTGTGACGAACAAGAATGGTGTGCAAAGAAAGGTTTATAAAGGAGGCGCTTATTATCATGCAGCATACTCTCGATATTACAAAAGAGCGATGCCCCATGACCATGGTTAAGGTCAAACTGAAACTCTCACAGATTAATGACGGTGATGTCCTCGATGTGCTGCTTTCGGAGGGTGAGCCGCTGGAGAGTGTGCCGAGAACGGCAGAGGAGCAGGGGTATCGTGTCGAAGATATACGCAAAGACGGGGCTTTCTACCATGTGGTGATCCGAAAATAATAAAGATGGGGCTGGAAAGAATGGTTACCGGTTCAGGTAAGGTCTTCAATCAACCCGGCATGCTGCGGAAACTTTCTGGTGAGCGAGTCCCTGTCGGCCAGAGTGAAATCACTGAAATCGAATCCTGGGGAGACAACACAGCTTGTTAGTGTGTATGCTTCCGGGGATTCGGTTTCATGTCTTGCTCCGAACCACGTGTTTGCAGGAACAATGCCTTGAAATGTTCCTTTTCCCGGATCCAGGGTCAATGTTGACATGAAGCCGACATCATGGAACAGATAGACTGTCAGGGGAGCTCCGGTATGATAGAACCATAGTTCATCCGATTTGATCCTGTGCAGCTTTGATCGGTCGTTTTTTGTGAGCAGGTAATAAATTGCTGTAGAATATGCCCGGTTTCCGGAAAAAACCGGGCTTTTGCGAAACTCGTAAGAGGTCTTGCTGCGATACGTTTCACGAAAGAAGCCCCCTTCAGGGTGGTTAAAAAGATCGAGTTTTTCAATCCAATATTCAGCTGATTGCATTGAGCCTTTCCTGTACTTTCCTGTTCTTCATACGGGATGCTTCCGCAAGTTTGGTCCGAAATCCTTCAAGGGAAGACATAATCGAGGGGTCGGTCAGCGCAAGGATCTGTACTGCCATGAGGGCCCCATTTCTTGCGTTATCGATGCCGACTGTCGCAACCGGAATGCCTGCGGGCATCTGCACGATCGAATAAAGAGAATCCTGTCCGTTGAGCTTTTTGCTGAAAATCGGCACACCAATTACCGGGAGTACGGTAAGTGCTGCAGTAACGCCCGGAAGGTGTGCTGCACCACCTGCTCCGGCTATGATGACCTTGAGGCCGTTATCTTTTGCGTTCGTGGCATATCGTTCGAGCTCTTTAGGGGTACGGTGTGCGGAAATAACCGAAACTTCATAAGGAATATTGAATTCATCGAAGACGGAAGCCGCCTCTTTCATGATGTCGAAGTCGGAGTCGGAACCCATAAGGATGCCTACCAGGGGAGATGAGTCGTTAGATGGAGTTGTCATAGCAAGTAATTGATTGTCACCGCACTGTGGCGGTGTCCTTTTATTTATGATTTTGCAGAGTTTTGTGTATTTTCACGGGTACAAGAAAGGAAAAGTAACAATTGTAGAGGAAGATTACAATGGCAACAAATCTTGCAGATAAGTACCGCAATCCCGGTCCGAGGTATACAAGTTATCCTACCATTCCTTCATGGAGTACGGACGGAGTATCACAGGAACAGTGGAAAGAAGCCATGGTAAAAGGCTTCAATGACAGTAATGACACTACCGGTGTCAGTATGTATATCCATATTCCCTACTGTGAAAATTACTGCTATTTCTGCGGTTGCAATGCTTATCGGACGCAGGATCACTCTTTTGAGGAACCTTATCTCAATGCTTTGCTGAAAGAGTGGCAAATGTACCTCGATGTTTTCCCCGGCACACTGAATGTCAAGGAGATGCATATCGGTGGCGGTACTCCGACATTTTTAAGTCCGGATAATCTCGTAAGGCTGGTTGACGGGCTTTATGAACATGTTAACCGGATGGACAATTACATGTTCAGTTTTGAGACAAACCCGCGTTCAACCACAAGGGAGCATCTTGAAGCGCTTTACAGCGTTGGTTTTCGCCGGATGAGTTTCGGTATACAGGACTTTGATCCGATAGTTCAGAAAGAAATCAACCGGCTGCAGCCTTTTGAGCTGGTTCGGGAAAAAGTGGATATCGCGCGCGAGATAGGGTTTACATCGGTCAACTTCGATCTTGTCTACGGCTTGCCGAAGCAAACGTTAGCTACTGTTACCGATACGATTGCCAAGGTAATGGAGCTCAAGCCCGATCGGATCGCATTTTATGCGTATGGTCACAATCCGCACATGTACGAAGGACAGCGAAAGTTCAAGGAAAAGGATTTACCGGTTGGTGCTGTCAAGCAGGAGCTTTATGATAAAGGTCTGGAGATGCTCGAGTCGATAGGTTACCATGAAATAGGTATGGATCATTTTGCTCTTCAAGGGGATGCCCTTTATGAGGCGGCAAGAAACGGTACTCTTCACAGAAATTTCATGGGGTATACGGAAAACACCACCCAGATGATGCTTGCTCTCGGTTCTTCTTCGATAAGTGATACCTGGTATGCTTTTGCCCAGAACGAGCGTTTCCATGAAGATTACATACGTGAAGTCAACGCTGGCCGTTTTCCTTTACATCGCGGTCATTTGCTGACCGATGAGGATCTTGTGCTGCGTCGCCACATTTTGAATCTGATGTGCAAACAGGAAACTTCCTGGAATGATCCAAAATTATATTGTGACGAACTCGACGTTGCGAAGTTCCGTCTCGAAGATATGCAGAATGACGGCATGGTCGAGCTGAATGAAGATGGCGTTCGTGTTACGGAAGTCGGTATTCCGTTCCTCAGAAATATTTGCATGGCATTCGATGCCAGGCTTTGGCGGTCCGACAGCCTTTCAAAGGCATACAACGTATCCAGGGATATACAGGCAGAATATATCGAGAAGGCTCGACAGGCTAAAGAAGCACAGCAGGTGGATTGATCTTCTTGATTGTTTTTTCTGATTCAGGAAAGAGGCTGTCTCAAAATGACCGCCTCTCGTATTTAACGCAGATAATCGTTAGTAGTTCAGCTCTCCCTCATGGTTGTCATTCATGGGCTTGAACTGCGAAATTCAAAACAACTGTTTCACAGGGTTTGTCCGGGGATCCATCTTTTGTGAATGCCTCTATGGATGCCACTGGTCATTCTGTGAAAATCGAACTTCTTTTTCAGAGAGCGGCATGGCTTTTCTATGGTGACCATGTTGGTTTCAACCATTGTCGACTGTCTTTTGAAACAGGCTCTTGTATTCGGGAAAAGCAGGGCAAGCTGTCGTTCATTTTTTTCTTTGTTCATCGAGGTTAAAACATGTTTTTCTTCATTGAAATCATAGCTAAAAACTGTTACTTTTATCATAGAATCAATATTTCCAACAGTGCCTGCAAAACGAGGCGCACAAATGTTAAGGAAATATGTTAGGTGATGTCTTGCTGATCAACGATCAGCACAAATCCGCTGCGAAAAGTATCATGGAGCGGGTATTGGTAGATAGACGTGAGTTGGAAAAAAGTAGTCCGGGTTACAAGTTTGTGGTTGCCATTTCAGGTGAATCGGGAGCGGGAAAATCTGAACTTGCTCATTCACTTGCTCTTCTCCTGAAAGGTTGTAATATTCGAGTTAAAATTCTTCATACAGATAACTATTATCGCGTTCCTCCTCTCGAACGAAGGGAGCACCGGATAAGCAACGAATACAAATCCGTCGGTTTTGGTGAATATGACTGGAATCTTTTGCATGACAACATCGACGATTTCAGGAAAGACAAGCAGGTGTTCATACCCTGCATCGATATTATTACTGAAGAAGTTGACCAGCTTTTCACCGACTTCAGTAAGATACAGTTGTTGATCATAGACGGATTATACGCGATCAGAACGGATGATATCGATCTCAGGGTTTTTATCGATCTGACCTATCACAAGACCAAAATCAACCAGATGTTACGTTGTAAGGAGCCTGCAGATGGTTATCGCTGGGAGGTCCTTGAGCGTGAGCATCATCATGTGCGTTCGTTGAAACCTCTCGCTGATCTCCATGTAGACTGCAACTTCGATGTTTTCGAGTCATGTGTGGATATTGAGGATGAATAACGATGTCTTAAAGTGAGGAAAGAATGAATACAAATGAAACGATCGGTTCAATCCTCAAACGCAGAAGTGTCCGGGTATACAAGCCGGACCAGGTGGATCTGGATGCGCTTGAGTTGATTCTCGAGGCGGGCCGATACGCACCAAGTGCGATGAATCAGCAGCCATGGCATTTTACCGTTATCCGCAACCGTGCTCTCCTGGATAAGCTCGATGCATCCTGTAAAACGGTTTTTCTGGAGTCAGATGTTGATGCGTTGCGTGAGGTTGCCCGACGTGACGATTTCAGCGTATTTTACCATGCTCCGATTCTTATCGTTGTAACAGGTGATCCCAACGCGCTAGCTCCCCAGTATGATTGTGCACTTGCAATGCAGAATATGATGCTTGCTGCGGCTTCCATGGATATCGGTTCGTGCTGGATGCACTCGGTTATGATGCTTCATGCTACAGAGAAAGGACGGGTTGTATTCAGGGAGCTTGGGATTGTTTTTCCGGAAGGATACAACCCATATTCGGCAGCGGTGTTTGGCTACAGTGCGGCGCCTTTGCCTGAACCAGAGCCAAGAAAATCTGACAGTGTGACGATTATCGATTAGGAAATGGCTGATTCCCATTCCTTGTAAAGTCGATCGATTTCCGTACAAAGTTCATGGTATCGATCGATATTTTTTTGTATTTCTTTTTCCGGTTGAGAGTAAAAATCCGTTGAGCTCATTCGGGCTTCGTATTCCAGTTTTTCTTCTTCGAGTCTGTGGATCTTTTTTTCCAGTTTTTCGGCTTTTGCATTATTCTGCTTGTTCGGGACTTGTTTCTGTCGAGAGATAGAGGCAGGTTTTTTTATACCGGAATTATTCTTCTGCGAGGTACGTTCCTTTTTGCGCTCTTCTTCCCAGCTTTTTTCCGCTTTTTCAAGGTATTCTCCGTAACTCCCGAGATATACCTGAAGAGAACCGTTTTTTATTTCTATAACCTTGTTGACAAGACTGTCGAGGAAATAGCGGTCATGGCTGACCAGCATCAGGGTGCCATCGTAGTTTTCAAGAGCATCGATCAGCATTTCTTTGGAGCGCATGTCGAGATGATTCGTGGGTTCATCCATGATCAAAAGGTTCGATGCCTGCAGCAGAATTTTTGCAAGTGACAGTCTTGATTTTTCTCCCCCTGAGAGAACGGCTGTTTTTTTCTCGACACTATCGCTGCTGAAAAGAAAACAGCCCAGAATATCTCTGACTTTCCGCTGAGATTGTGCATCGGGAGCGGCATCCATCATTTCCTCAAGAACCGATTTGTCCGGATTGAGATTTTCGGTCTGATGCTGGGCAAAGTAGTTAAGGGAAACATTGTGCCCATGAGTCATTGTTCCTTCGTAGTCGAGGTCACCCGAAACGATCCTGCAAAAAGTTGTCTTGCCTGCTCCGTTCGATCCGACGACGGCTATCCGGTCCCCGCGCAGGATTTCAAGATCGATTTCTTTCAACACTTTCTTGATGGAGCCGTCCGGTTGCTGCCATGATTTCGTGACATGTTCGAGCTTCAGCACTTCTTTGCCTGAATGTTTGGCCTTCGGGAAACTGAAAGCGATTCCAGACAAGTCTTCCTCCGGGGCCTGTAGTTCTTCTTCAAGTTTCTGCATCTGGCGCAGCCTGCTTTGTGCCTGCTTGGCTTTTGTCGCCTTGTAGCGGAAGCGGTCGACAAACGCTTTCAGGTGAGCCATTTTTTTTAGATCGTTTTCGTATTTAGCCATCATGAGTTCGAAACGCTGAGCTTTTTCTTTTTCGTAATAGCTGTAGTTTCCTTTGTATTCATGGATGGTCTTGAGATAGATCTCAAGTGTTCTCGTTGTGATTTTATCGAGAAAAAAACGATCGTGAGAAACTATGATGCAGCTGTGCTGATAACCAAGCATGTAATTTTCGAGCCATCTCAAGGAATCGATATCGAGGTGGTTGGTGGGTTCGTCCAACAAAAGAAGCGTTGGTTTCTGTAACAGAAGCTTGGCAATAAGGAGGCGCATCTGCCAGCCACCGGAAAACTCCCTTACTTTTTTGTGGAAATCCGTCTGGTTGAAACCAAGCCCATTGAGTACTTTTTCTGCTTCGGCTTCCATGGTATATCCACCGAGACGCTCGAATTCATGGGACGCGTCGCTGAACTTTTCAATAAGTCGATGATAGCGTTGACTTTCGTGATCCTGATCGGGTTCCGCAAGCTCTTTTTGCAGCTTTTCAATGGAATTTGAAAGTTCGTTCAGTTTTTTATTGGCTTGAAGTACGTAGTGCAATGCGGTTTTTTCCAGGTCGTCTTCAAAAGAGATTTCCTGGGGAAGATAGCCGATGGTCGTGTCGGATGATCGGGTGATCTGGCCGTTTGAAATGATTGAGTGGCCTGAACCGGTTTCGTTTATAAGACGAAGTAACGTCGATTTTCCTGTTCCGTTGAGGCCAACCAAGCCGACACGGTCCTTGCTTCCGATACGGAAAGACGTATTGAGCAGCAGGTCTTTCGTGCCGGCACTCAGATTTATATTTCGCGCTTCAAGCATAGACTCAGAATCCGGTAGTGTCTGGAAAATTTCGAGTGAGAGCAAAGATACAATAATTCATGAAAGCAGCATTAACGGATTGGATACTATATTGCATGGAAACAAAACCTATAGAGCATGAGTACGTTATCTGTTGTTATTACCGGTGGAACGAGGGGGATCGGCTTCGGGCTTGCAAAAAGATTTTTGGAAAAGGGCTGCAAGGTGACAATTTGCGGAACCTCAACGCAAAGCGTCCGGAAAGCGGTTCATGAACTTGCAGCTTTTGGCGAGAGTGCTGTCGGAACCGTTGCCGATGTTGGGAAAAGGAGTGATGTGGAGTCACTGCTCGATGTTGCGGTAAAAAAATTCGGCCCGGTCGATATCTGGGTGAACAATGCAGGAATTACCCATGACACGCTGAAGGTCTGGGAACTGGAACAGGCGACAATCGAAGATGTTCTCCGGGTTAACATGCTCGGCGTTGTAAACGGCACCGTTGTGCCTTTTCTTGAGATGCAGAAGCAAGGGCGGGGCAAAATCTTCAACATGGAGGGGCTTGGCAGCGATGGTTTCATGATGGAGGGTTTGTCGGTTTACGGAACGTCGAAAAGCGCCTTGCGCTACTTTACCCGTGCGTTTGCCAATGAAGCCGGTTCGTCACCTGTGCAGGTCGGGACGCTGAGTCCCGGTATGGTTGTTACCGATCTGCTTCTCGAGACGCTTCACGGTGACTCTCCTGAAACCAGGAAAAAAAGAAAGTTTTACAATATCATGGCAGACGATGTCGATACCGTTACGGCTTTTCTTTGTGAAAAAATGGTGCTCAGCACCGCTTCTTCGCCGAGAATCGAGTGGCTGACAAAGCCGAAGGTTATCGCCAGAATGTTGCTTGCGCCGTTCAGGAGAAGGGAGCTTTTCAACGGGAAATCTGAAGATTAAAGCGGCAGATCATATTCTTGAAGAATTGACCGGACGTGACGGGGAACAAGCACGGTAAGCTGTTCAGGGCATCTGTATTTGACATAATAGTAATGCCTGATCAGGTGGAAATCAACCGAATAGTGAGCAAAGCCGATTCCTTTCGGGCCTGACATGCTGAGCATCCATGAAAGGAGGTGTCCGACCCACACCGGTATTTTTCTGTCCGGAGAGTATGAGGCCTTTTGCTCTTTCATGCTCGAAATGATCCGTTCGGTGTTTTGCAGGATGAACTTTTTGCATTCCCATTTGCCCTCTTCAGGGTAGCGTGTGAGTTCATCATTTACAAGGTCGAGCAGTTTCCGGCCTTTCTCTGTTCTCACCATTACCCATTGCCGGTTCTGATCGGGGAGCAGCTTTGCTGCAAGGTAGCCGACAGTGATGTCCGAAAGGCTGTTGAGATAATCGAAGCATCCCATACAGGATTCAGGAAAGATGCCTGGATTCGAAAGTTCTTCGGGGAGAGAGAAAAACGGGACTTTTTCTACGGTTCCGTCAGTATGCTTGATGTGGATGCGAAAATCCTGCATGAACTCCATGTGGCAGGCTGTGCCGGGTGATTTCGACATTCTTTCGAGAATCCAGTTGAACTGGTTTCTCTGGACATTGTCGACGCACGGAATACCGATGGTATAGATCTCCATGTTTTGCAGGTAGGGAAACCGTTCCTGAAAATCCCTGAGAACGTGAATATGGCAGGCTGCCCCGATGACGAGAATTTTTTTGAGCTTTTTTCTGACAGCCGTTTGCAGGGATCTGAGAACTGGAGAGAGGACCGGTTTATTACCCCTTGATGCGTCGATTTCTTCGGTTGTCATAGCCAGAACCGGTTGTGAAAAGAAACGGTTTTCCTCACTTCGGTGCAAAGTCACAACTCCTTCAACCATACCGCTTTCAAAAGCCCTGTGGGCTATTGTGGTGATAATGCCACTCCACTGAGCATCGGGAAGAGGGTTTTTAAGCTGTGCGGTAAATCTTTCCTGCGCTATGCCGAAACGCATTTCTTCCGGATTGTCCGGTTTTCTTTCTCTCCCGAACAGTTTTTTTTCTCTCTTTCCCAGCCATCCGTTTTTAAAAACGCAGCTCTGTATGCTTTCCTGCATTGGCCACTCCTTGATCGAACAAAGTCCACAGGAACTGCAGATGCCCTTTTCCGGGTTAGCGTTGTCGGTTTCCGTCATTGTTGTACAAAGATGAGCAGATTATCAACGTATCGAAGTATAAGGAAACAAAATTAGCTGACTGGTCAAACAGTTAAAGGATTTAACACGGAGAGAAAACATTTTTATTTTTTTTTCAAAAAGGACGCAAGTTTCATGGGAAATGGTCGTCCAATGTTATGAAAGTGCTTGAGTAGGAACAGGTGCTTTTACTATCCGGTTAGGTTAGTGTTGCTGCTTGATGTTCTGCAACAGATCGGTGTTTTGATGATAAGGTTACGTACATGTTGATATACTTCGATACCGTGATCCATGTTTTCTGGTGTTTTCTGATCTGTTGTTAGAGCCCGGTGAAAGAGGCGTGAAAGCGCCTCTAAAGCTGGTTGCCTCCCGATTTTTTTTCTTCAAAAAGTTTCTATTAAGTCTATTAAGATTTGCCTTTTTGTTTTTTTTTGAAAAAACAAAAGAAGCTTCCTCAAAAGCATGTCGCCGGTTGTTGAAGTCATGCCGACTTGTAAAAAAAAGTTTCAGTTTCAATAGTGATCCGGTGTTCATGGGGCTTTCACCAAAGATGGATCCCCGGGAAACAGTTTTTTCAGGATTTCGCGGACCAGGCCCGGGGATGATGCCGATGAGGGGGTAGCTGATAACTATAAATGATTGTCTGCTTACAAAACGAGAGGCTGCTCTTTTGAGGCAGCCTCTTCATTGTGTGGATGATGTGCCGAACGTGGAAAATTATCCTGCAAGTGCTTCATTCACTTTCTGGGCGGCGTCCCGCAGCCCGCTTGCTGCGATAAGGTTGAGGCCGGATTCATCAAGCATTTTCTGAGCGACTTCCGCATTGGTGCCTTCGAGCCGTACAATGACCGGGAGGTTCAGACCAACCTTCTTCGCGGCTTCTATGACGCCTCCAGCAACACGGTCGCAACGTACGATTCCACCGAATATATTGACAAGAATTGCTTTAACGTTTTTATCACTCATGATGATTTTAAAGCCTTCTTTTACTGTTTCGGGGCTGGCACCGCCACCGACGTCGAGGAAGTTGGCAGGTTTACCACCGGCAAGCTGGATCATGTCCATTGTAGCCATAGCAAGGCCTGCTCCGTTGACCATGCAGCCGACATTGCCATCGAGCCTTACGTAATTGAGGTTTGACTTGGAGGCTTCGACCTCGAAGGGATCCTCTTCGGTTGTATCCCGGAGTTCAAGGAAATCCTTGTGACGGAAAAGGGCATTTGAATCGAAATTGATTTTCGCATCGAGAGCGAGAACACGGCCTTCCTTAGTTACGACGAGCGGATTGATCTCTGCCAGAGAGGCGTCAATTGATGTATAGGCTGTATACAGTGCAGTGATGAACCGTACGGCATTTTTGAAATTTTCACCTTCAAGGCCAAGGAAAAACGCAGCTTGACGGGCCTGGAACCCTTGAATGCCATGAAGGGGATGAATCTGGATTTTCAACAGTTTTTCAGGGGTTTCTTCCGCAACCTTTTCTATTTCCATTCCGCCTTCGGTGGAAACCATTAAAACATTGTTCGAGGTTGCACGGTCGAGAGTAATACCGACATAAAATTCCTTTTCGATATTCATTCCCTCTTCTATCAGCAAGCGCTTGACTTCTTTACCTTCCGGGCCGGTCTGATGGGTTACCAGGGTGGCACCAAGCATCTGGCGTGAAATATCATGAACTTCTTCCGGAGACTTTGCAAGCTTGACGCCACCTGCTTTGCCTCGCCCCCCGGCATGGATCTGGGCTTTGACAACGACGACATTGCTTTCCTGCTCTTCAAACAGCTGTTCTGCTGCCTGTCTTGCCTCATCGGCGGAAAAAGCAACGATATTTTTTGGTACGGAGACTCCGAATTTGCGCAGGATGTCCTTACCTTGATATTCGTGAATATTCATGTTCTTGGATATTTGTTAAAGTAGCACAATAGGAGGGGTGCTCCTGGAAATTGGCAAACAAAAGGTTTATAATAGCAAAAATTAGCGGTTAGATAAAATTCAATCAGGATAATGGATCTTTCATATTTTATGGAGCAAGCCTTCCGAGAGGCGATCAAGGCATATGAGAAAAAAGAAGTTCCAGTCGGTGCTGCAGTGTTTGATGCAAGCGGCCATATTGTGGGAAGGGGGCATAACCAGGTCGAGGAACTTACCGATGCAACTGCCCATGCCGAGATGATTGCTTTGACGTCGGCGATGGCCACCCTTGGAAGCAAATATCTTAACGATTGTACGCTTGCCGTGACGCTCGAGCCCTGTCCGATGTGTGCAGGCGCGATTGTCAATACAAAGCTCGGGAGATTGGTTTTCGGGGCGTATGATCCGAAAATGGGGGCATGCGGGACAGTCATGAACGTTGTCTCTTCACACGGTCTCAATCATCAACCTGAGGTTTACGGAGGGATCCTCGAGCATAAGGCGCAAAGTCTTCTGCAGGAGTTTTTCCGCGGACTACGAGATCAAGAGTAAAAAGTCAAAGAGCAAAAGTCAAAAAGGAGCATTTTTTTCATTCCTTTACCTTTCTGGGGAAAAAACTATTCTGTGCTACTGCCGACTATTATTTTCCCTTTTCCGTTCTTCCCCCATTACGCAATAGTCATTCGGTATTGGTTATTTTCCTGGTTCCTTACTCCTGCAGCAACGCTACTACTCCATACTCCTACCTTGTCTTAACCCTATTCCCGAATACCCAGTACCAAGTTACTCTTGCTGAACTCAACACTAAGAAACTAAGGACTGAAAACTTAAATACACTCATCGTTCAGCACTCGCTGCTCATTGCTTTTCATTTCAATTCAACAGCTCAACGACTCAACAAATCAACAGCTATGGAGATCTGGATTCCGGTTTCAGGATTCTGAATTCCGATTTTACGGCTTTTCTTTCTCCGACTCGACGTTTTCCCGAATGATGTTTTTAAGCGATTGTGCTACATGAGAAACGATATCCTGCGCCAGATTTCCTCCGGGAGTTGGTGGTCGAACGGTGTCGAGGCTTTCCATGCCGGCATTTTTAACTGCGTCGCTTATGGTTTTTGACAGTATTGGATTGCATTCTTTAACAATCTCTTTGAGCATAAACGTTGCCTCGAAATTGCTTTGACGGACGATTTCCGCCGTATCTTCTTCCGAGAGAGCCTGACAGTAATGAAGGCTGATGATGCCGGTAAGGCAGGTGAGGTAGGTGTTAGTGGATCCGGCGAGGAAAAAATTGAGAAACAGCGGAGTCAGCAGATTTCCTCCTGGCAGGAGCGTTGCAAGAGTGTTGCTGAAGGAGGATTGAATAATAGGTTTGATGTGTGAGGGAAGTTCTTCCTTATTGAAATCTGAGAGAGGAAGCGATCCATAGGTGAAGCGATAAAGGGCAAGCAGGTCTCTACCGCATGGTTTTTTATGATGAAGCTTGTAGATGCGCCATACGAGCTTGAGGTTGTTCGTCAACGATGTCGAGGTGCCATAAGATGTATTTTGAGCTAAAGCTCCAACAAAAAAGTTTTTAATTGCCAGTTCTTTTGTGATGTTCAGGGCATCGGTTTCAAGGAGCTTGTGATTGGATTTGATCCATCGTTCGTCTCTTTCCTTTTTGAATGGGTCGGGGTGTTTGGGGTGTGCAAGTTGAGACTTTCCGAGGTAACGTATATAGGCCGCGTAGGATGGTACTGCTTCATTTTCAGGGAAAACCGGTTTAGGAAAAGGGTTCCAGAGTGCAATGAGAGAAAAAACAAAAGCACAAAAGATGATCGCTCCTGTTCCGAAAACAGCATAGCCTGCAACAGGATGAAAGTTGCCGACAAGCGCAGCAAAGAAATAAAGCTGATTGAAAAGGAAAATCAGCAAAAGCGACAGAACGAAGATGAGCGCTGTCGTCAACAGAAACCTCAGCTTTCTTTTCATGGCGACCTGATTGAAATGCTGTGTGCTTGATATATTCCAATGTAACAGTTCTTTTGTAAATAACCCGCTTAGCTGGAGGTAGTGGGGTAGAAGACGAGGAAGAGCGAAAAATGAAATGGGAAAAGTGAGAAATCTTCAGACTTGAGCGGAAGTTCCTCTAATGGTCATATATTTCCAAATCAACGGTCAGCTATTGACTTTTTCTTGAGCGGAAGGTTTCTGTATCTGGTTGTTCTCGCTAAATTGGTAGTCCTGAAAGACATCTTCAGCCGAGGGTAGTTGCCAGCTTCCATCCGGCATCTGGTTCGTTGTTTCTTTTAGCCGGTAAGTAGTATCTCCGCAGGTCCAACAGTCATATTTCGCCATTCCTGTACAGAGGCAGGTTTGATCGGTGATTTTCATGCGTTGACCTTTTTCCTTGAGATCGAGAGCTTTGTAGTACGACTCTATGTAACCGCACTTACCTTTGTTGTCAAGCAGGTAACCGAGACCTTCACAGTTTGGTTTGATCGAATAGTTGAGAACCGGTGAACTTTTGAGCATTCTCATGGGGTAACCGGTAGGAGAGACTGTGTTGACAACAATGTCGTCCTTTTCAGTATTGATGTAATGTTGCTTGACTTCATACGGAAGACCTGACTCTTTTGTGATGGTGAACCGCGTTGCCACCTGAACGGCCGAGGCTCCGGCCAGTAAGAATTTGACGGCATCACCGCCGGTAAAGATTCCGCCAGCGGGTATGACCGGTATGTTCAGGTTTTCACTTTTTAGAAAATCAATCACCTCTGTTACGATTGTATAAAGGTCGTAAGACTTCCAGTCTTCAGGGCCGAAACCAAGATGTCCTCCAGCTAGAGGACCTTCTACAACGATATAGTCCGGCATTCGTTGCAGCTTGAAAGCCCGCTTCAGGAAAATTTTCAGAGCACGTAACGATGAGATGATAATTCCGATTTTTACATCGTGGAACCGAGGGTGGTCTTTTATAAGATCAAGTGTACGCAGGTTGAGGCCGGCTGCAAGTGTCAGTCCGTCTATTCCGGCATCCATGGCTGCGGAAAGCCGTGTTCGGAGCGTTTCGGAAGAATCCCGCATGGTGAGTTTTTCCATGCAGTTCATGAAGATGGCACCATTACCGCTTTTTTGAGATACAGTATGTTCTACATACATTTTCTGCGCTTCGGCAACTTCACCGAGATCGAAGTGGAGATCTGATTTATCGGGGTTGTTAGCGTTATAACTGTATTTCTTGCGTTTACGGGTGGTATATGAGGTACTGAGTATCTGATCGCAGACAAAACAAACTTCAGCATCGGAAATATGGCCAATTCCGCCCAGCTTTTCAGCTGCGAGAGCAAGCTCGGTCGTTGATATGTTTACTCCCATTCCGCCTATAACGATCGGGGTATATTCTTTTTTGCCAAGTTGCAGTCTGAAATTGTCTACTTTCATATTGCGTTGTCAGATCTTTGGCCGGCTTCTCTTTTGTCGGTCTTGTAATACTTGATAATAAACTGGGCCATAGGGCCAAAAGAACAAAAGATAGGATATTTCATCATATAAAACCATAAGCTCTTTTTATAATTTTTGCCTTTTGTGCGTACGGATTGACCTGGAAGGAGTGGAGGGTGAGGTAGAATGTTTGAGAAAAGTATTCAAGATTATTACATTCATACGACTTGGTAAAATAGGGTGGTAATACCCTTCGCTTCAATAAAATCAATGGTCTTACAAGGAGGAGAGCGGCATGATAAAGCTTGTATTGCTTCGCCATGGAGAAAGTGAGTGGAACAGGGAAAACCGTTTCACCGGCTGGTATGATGTTGACTTGAGCGACAAAGGTGAAAAGGAGTCCAGGAGCGCAGGGGAGCTTCTGAAAAAGGAGGGTTTTGTTTTCGACATTGCGTATACTTCGGTTCTCAAGAGAGCTATCCGTACGTTGTGGAACGTCCTTGACGGAATGGATCTGATGTGGATACCGGTTACCAAGGATTGGCGTCTGAATGAGCGCCATTATGGGGCGCTTCAGGGACTGAACAAGGCTGAAACAGCTCAACAGCATGGAGAAGAGCAAGTGCTGGTCTGGCGTAGAAGCTATGATACGCCGCCTCCACCACTTGAAAAGACCGACTCTCGTTATCCGGGAAACGATCCCCGATACGCATCGCTTGCAGAGAATGATGTTCCTTTGACGGAATGTCTCAAAGATACCGTTTCCCGTGTTCTGCCGTTGTGGCTTGAAGAAATCGCGCCTGAAATCAAGGCCGGGAAAAAAGTTATTATCGCAGCGCACGGTAACTCGCTACGTGCCCTGGTCAAGTATCTCGACTCTATCTCGGACGAGGAAATCGTGGGGCTGAACATTCCAACCGGGGTTCCTCTCGTATATGAACTCGATGATGATCTGAAGCCCTTGAAAAGTTACTACCTGGGTGATCAGGATGCACTCCAAAAAGCAATCAACGCGGTAGCGAATCAAGGTAAAGCGTAGTCGAGATGGAGTGGTGGCTCAGGGATATTCTTTGAAAAAGTTTATATTCCCCAGTTCAAATTTGAGAGCGCTTTTTTAGTAAATAATTTAGATTAGAAGTAGCTGGAGATATGAAAGCAAAGCAAGCAGCAGGGCTCTATGACCCACGTTTTGAACATGATGCCTGTGGCGTGGGTTTTGTGGCCAATATAAAAGGTGTACGGTCTCATGAGATAGTGCAGCAAGGTTTGGAAGTGCTTGAGAAGATGAAGCATCGCGGTGCTTGCGGATGCGAGAACAATACCGGAGATGGTTCCGGTATTCTTTTACAGATTCCCGACAGGTTTTTAAGAAAGGTCTGTGAGGAGAGAGGAATCGAGCTTCCTTCTGAAGGTGATTATGCCGTTGGGATGGCATTCATGCCACCTGATATTTCTCAGCGCAGGGCTATAGAGGATATCTGCCGTCAGATGGTTCAGGCAGAAGGACAAAAATTTCTCGGCCTCAGAAAAGTGCCGACATGCAACGATTCTCTGGGGAAAACCGCAAAGTCCCAGGAGCCGGTGGTCAAGATGTTTTTTGTCGGTAAAGGAAAAGATATTGCTTCGGATGAGGAGTTTGGCAGAAAGCTCTATGTCATACGGCGCAGGATTACCAAAAGAGTCAAGTATACCGCAGGGCTCCTTGGCAGCAATTATTTTTATATAAGCAGTCTTTCTCACCGAACGATAGTATATAAGGGAATGCTGCTTCCAGAGCAGGTGTCGCTTTTTTATCCTGAACTGAACGATTCCGACGTGAAAAGCGCCATCGCCATGGTGCACTCCAGGTTCAGCACCAATACGTTTCCGAGCTGGGACCGCTCACATCCATATCGTTTTCTCAGCCATAACGGAGAGATCAATACGCTTCGAGGGAACATCAACTGGATGAAGGCCAGGGAAAAGATGTTCGAGTCCAAGCTGTTTGGCAGCAGTATAGAACATATCAAGCCTGTTATTATGGAGGACGGGAGTGATTCCGCCATCCTCGACAATGTTTTTGAACTGTTGGCGTTAAGCGGCCGTTCTCTGGCACACGCTGCGATGATGCTGATTCCGGAACCATGGAACGGCAGCAGCGACATGGATGAAGAAAAGAAGGCATTTTATGAATATCACAGTTGTTTGATGGAGCCCTGGGACGGGCCGGCTTCTGTTGCTTTCACCGACGGTGTTCAGATCGGAGCTATTCTCGATCGTAACGGATTACGGCCGTCACGCTATTATATCACCAAAGATGACCTGGTCGTTATGGCGTCCGAGGCCGGTGTGCTCGATATAGAGCCCGAACGGATTCTCAGGAAAGACCGTTTGCAGCCAGGCAAAATGTTTCTTGTCGATACAGCGCAAGGGCGCATTATCTCCGATGAAGAAATCAAGGAGACAATCGCCAAGGAAATGCCTTATTCGAAATGGCTCCAAAAGCACTTGCTGGAACTCGAGTCTCTTTCCGGCAATGCTCTTGAAAAGCAAGATGAAAGCAAGCTTGATCTATTGGCTCATCAGAAGCTTTACGGATACACCCAGGAGGATATTGCTCTTCATCTCGTTCCGATGGCAACCAACGGAGTGGAAAGAGTTGGGTCTATGGGACACGATGTCCCTCTTGCTGCGCTTTCGAACAGGCCGAAGCTGCTTTATGATTACTTCAAGCAGCTGTTTGCGCAGGTTACCAATCCCCCGATCGATTCTATCAGGGAAGAGGTCATTACTTCGACAATAGTCATGCTTGGTTCAGAAGGGAACCTGCTCGAACCTACAGAAGAAAACTGTCACAGGCTTAAAATCGATCGTCCTGTGCTTACCGATGAAGAGCTGGACAAGATACGCAGCATAAATCAGCCGGGTTTCAAGGCGGTTACCATCCCGATATTTTATAAGATCGAGGATGACGGTAAGGGGATCGACAACGCGATGCAGGATATCTGCCGTCAATGCGAACAGGAAATTACTCAAGGGGCCAACCTGATCATTCTTTCCGATAAGGGAGGGGTTGATGAAATGCACGCTCCTATTCCTGCACTGCTTGCTGCTTCAGGGGTTCATCATTTTCTGATCAATGCCGGTCTGCGAACGAAAACAGGACTCGTTCTCGAGTCTGCAGAACCGAGAACGGTGCATCATTATGCCTTGTTGATCGGTTACGGGGTGGGGGCGATCAATCCCTATCTGGCACTTGAGTCGATTCGAGAGTTTGTTGACAAAGGACAGATTCCGAATCAGGATGCCGAGACATCCGTGAAAAACTATATCAAAGCCATTGTCAAAGGGGTTGTGAAGACTATGGCCAAAATGGGTATTTCAACGGTTCAGAGTTACAGTGGCGCCCAGATTTTTGAAGCTGTAGGGCTCAATTCACGGCTTGTGGATTCATATTTTCCCAGAACTCCTTCACGGATAGAGGGTATCGGCATCGACTTGATTGCAAAAGAGGTTCGCAAGCGCTATGAAGCGGCATTTCCAGTATCAGGAAACGATGTTGACCCTGGGCTTGAAAGTGGCGGTGAAAGAAAATGGCGGCACGATGGGGAAGGACACCTGTTAAGCCCTGAGGCAATCCACATACTGCAGTATGCATGCCGTACCGGGGATTACGATATGTTCAAGAAATATGAGAGTCTGATCGACGAACAAAGTGAAGAGCTCTTTACGCTTCGCGGTCTTATGGCTATCAGGTTCAGCAAAACTCCTGTTCCGATTGAAGAGGTGGAACCGGTGGAAAATATTGTCAAACGGTTCAAAACCGGTGCTATGTCATACGGTTCCATCAGCAAGGAGGCTCATGAAACACTGGCGATCGCCATGAACCGCCTCGGCGGAAAAAGCAATACCGGAGAAGGGGGTGAGGAGACCGATCGTTTTCTGCCGGAGTCGAATGGTGACTCGAGAATGTCTGCAATCAAGCAGGTTGCTTCGGGACGTTTCGGGGTGACCAGCGAATATCTGACCAATGCGAAAGAGATCCAGATAAAAATGGCTCAGGGGGCGAAACCGGGAGAAGGCGGACAGCTTCCGGGCACCAAAGTTTACCCGTGGATTGCCAAGACTCGTCATTCAACTCCCGGAGTCGGGCTGATTTCTCCTCCACCGCACCACGATATCTATTCTATCGAGGATCTTGCGCAGTTGATACACGATCTTAAAAATGCCAATCGCAAAGCGCGTATCAATGTTAAGCTTGTTTCAACAGTCGGGGTTGGTACCATCGCCGCAGGAGTAGCGAAGGCGCACGCGGATGTTGTACTGATCAGCGGTCATGACGGTGGTACAGGGGCTTCTCCTCTCTCCAGTATCATGCATGCCGGGATGCCTTGGGAGCTTGGGCTTGCTGAAACGCATCAGACCCTGGTACTCAACAATCTCAGAAGCCGTATAATCGTTGAAGCCGACGGTCAGATGAAAACCGCCCGGGATATCATCATCGCTGCGCTGCTTGGCGCTGAGGAGTTCGGTTTTGCCACAACGGCTCTTGTCGTTATGGGGTGCATCATGATGCGTGCTTGTCAGGAAGACTCCTGCCCGGTAGGTGTTGCTACTCAAAATCCGGAGCTCAGGAAAAACTTTACCGGAAAACCGGAGCACGTTGAGAATTTTATGCGTTTTCTTGCCGAAGGGGTCCGCGAATATATGGCGGAGATGGGGGTTCGGACACTTAACGAGCTTGTAGGGCGTACTGAAAAGCTCGAGATGAAAAAAGCTGTCAGGCATTGGAAAGCCGAAGGGGTCGATCTCTCGAAAATTCTTTACAAAGCGGAACCCGGTGAAGAGGGCGAAAGCTTGTACAATACTTCCCGACAGGATCATGGGATAGGTAATTCGCTCGACATCAAAACTCTTCTCAAAATTTGTGAACCGGCTATCAAGAGGAAAGAAAAAGTCAACACGACACTCCCGATTCACAACACAGACCGTGTTGTCGGTACCATTGTCGGTAATGAAGTGACAAAAGCCCATGGTGGCGGGGGATTGCCCGACGATACGATCCATATCAAGTTTTACGGCTCAGCCGGGCAAAGTCTCGGTGCCTTCATTCCAAAGGGAATGACGCTCGAACTCGAAGGTGACGCAAACGATTATCTTGGAAAGGGCTTGTCGGGAGGCAGGATTATTACCTATCCTCCAAAACAGTCAACCTTTTCGCCTGAAGAAAACATTATCATCGGCAACGTCGCCTTTTACGGAGCGATATCCGGCGAAGCCTATATCCGCGGAATGGCCGGTGAGCGTTTCTGTGTCCGCAACAGCGGTCTCGAGGCAGTTGTCGAAGCTGTCGGCGATCATTGCTGTGAGTATATGACCGGTGGTACGGTTGTTATTCTCGGCACGACAGGAAAGAATTTCGCGGCAGGTATGTCAGGCGGTGCTGCATTTGTCTACGATAAAGACGGAACATTCGAGCAGCGTTGTAATTGCCAGATGGTCGGTCTCTATGAGATCGACGATGAACATGAGTTAGCAAAACTACGTGCTATGATAGAGCGGCATTATGAATATACCGGTAGCTCTCTTGCGGCAGGGATACTCGAGGAATGGCAAGAAGCCAGAAAACGTTTTGTAAAGGTGTATCCGCATGATTACAAACGTGCGATGGAGGCCATGGAGAGCGTCATGAAAGAAGGAATGGCCGGTGATGAAGCTATAATGGCTGCATTCGAAAAGAATGTTCACGATCCGGCACGTGTCTCCGGAAACTGAGGTAGAGAAAAAGCATCAGGACCCTGTTAAATGAATTAAGTGGTATATGGGTAAAGTAAAAGGATTTTTAGAATATGAGAGGGCGGTCCCCGAAGACAGGCAACCGCTCGAGCGTATAAAGGACTGGAAAGAATTCCACAAGGAAATGCCGGAAGAAGCTCTGCGTGAGCAGGGGGCTCGTTGTATGGACTGTGGTACACCTTACTGTCATACCGGTATTATGCTTAGCGGGATGACATCGGGATGTCCGATTCATAACCTGATTCCCGAGTGGAACGATCATGTCTACAGGGGGTTCTGGCGCGAAGCATTCGAGCGGCTTATGAAGACGAATAATTTTCCTGAGTTTACCGGGCGAGTTTGTCCTGCACCGTGTGAAGGTTCATGTGTTCTCGGGATCATCGAGCCGCCGGTGACCATCAAGAACATAGAGTGCATCATTATCGAGCACGCTTTTGAGCAGGGCTGGGTAAAGCCTTGTGAGGTTGCAAAGCGGACCGAAAAGCGCGTGGCGATTGTCGGTTCGGGCCCTGCAGGTCTTGCCTGTGCAGATCAGCTGAACAGAGCGGGACACAACGTCACAGTTTTTGAGCGTGACGACAGAATCGGGGGGCTGCTCATGTACGGTATCCCGAACATGAAACTCGATAAGGAAAGTGTTGTTCAGCGACGTATCGACCTCATGGAAGAAGAGGGAGTTACCTTTGTTGTGAACACTGAGGTCGGAAAAGATTATTCCGCGGAAAAGCTGCTCGAAGAGTTTGATGCGGTTGTTCTCTGTACTGGAGCGACAAAGCCGAGAGACCTCGATGTTGAAGGCCGAGGCAATAAAGGTGTGTATTTTGCTATGGATTACCTTCGTTCAAGCACGAAAGCTGTGCTGGACGGCGATGAACCGAAGATAAATGCAAAGGATAAAGCTGTTGTTGTCATAGGTGGGGGTGATACCGGAACCGACTGTGTTGCCACGTCGATCCGTCAGGGATGTAAAAGTGTTGTACAGCTCGAGATTATGCCCGAACCACCACTGGAGCGCCAGCCGGATAACCCTTGGCCCGAATGGCCTAAAACCATCAAGGTTGATTACGGGCAGGAAGAAGCTGCAGCCGTTCAAGGGGACGATCCTCGCCGTTACAGCGTCATGACTCAAAAACTTCTTGGTGATACTAACGGGCATTTGACCGGGATCGAAGTCTGTCAGGTTGAATGGGTGAAAAAAGAGGAGCGTTGGATACCCGAACCTGTTTTCGGAACCGAAGAAACTATCCCTGCGGATATGATTCTTCTTGCCATGGGATTTTTAGGGCCGGAAGAGGGGTTATTACAACAGTTGAAAGTTGAGCAGGGAGAACGTTCCAATATAAAAGCTGAGTATGGGGACTTCAGAACCAGTATGGTAAAAGTTTTTGCTGCCGGTGACGCACGCAGAGGCCAGAGTCTGATTGTATGGGCAATCAATGAAGGCCGCGCTGCAGCTCGGGAGTGTGATCGTTACCTGATGGGGTGTACAAACCTTCCTTGACCATAACTTTTTTTTGCATGGAAAAGCAGAGATTACAGGAGTTGCTCGTGCAGTTGCACGAAGAGCTCGAACAAACCGAAACGGTTGATGAGCGCACCGGAGAGGTGCTGACCGATCTTAAAAAGGATATCGGCAGACTCGTTCATGAAGAGGTGGTTATAGAAGATGAGCAGGATGGATTGACAGAGCGTTTGGGCAATGCTCTTGATCATTTTGAAGAAGACCATCCCAAAC
Source organism: Prosthecochloris marina (assembly GCF_003182595.1). Taxonomy (NCBI): domain Bacteria; kingdom Pseudomonadati; phylum Chlorobiota; class Chlorobiia; order Chlorobiales; family Chlorobiaceae; genus Prosthecochloris; species Prosthecochloris marina. The sequence goes on along the minus strand of NZ_PDNZ01000004.1, from coordinate 305,377 downwards.
TATCGATTGTAATACAGCACGTTCTTGACAGTCTGGCAAGGATGGGTTTTTAAGGGGAGGACTTACTATGTCAAAGGAAAATGACGGGATGAAAGGAAAAAGAAAGCCAGGTGGTGGCGGAAATGACGTCGTGGTGTGCTCTTTCTGTGGAAGAGGGAGTGATGAGGTGAACAGCATGGTTGCAGGTCCCAATGCATTTATCTGCGACCGATGCATCATGAGTTCCGTAGAAATCCTTCGTAAGGAGATCAGCGCGATAAAACCGTCTGCACCAGCAGGCAATCAGCCTTTTCAGCCACGTCTGATTTCTCCGAAATCCATTATGGAATCTCTCGGCCAGTATGTTATCGGCCAGGAAAGAGCCAGGAAATCACTGGCTGTGGCGGTGTATAACCACTACAAGCGGATCGAGTCGCAGGAATGGGTGCATGAGGACGATGATGTAGTGATTGAGAAAAGCAATATTCTACTTATAGGTCCAACAGGAACCGGAAAAACTCTGCTTGCCCAAACGCTGGCAAACCTTCTCGAGGTTCCATTTACCATCGTTGATGCAACATCCCTGACGGAAGCGGGCTATGTTGGAGACGATGTCGAAACGATTCTTGCCCGTTTGCTGCAGGCGTCCGATTTCAACCTTGAAAGAGCTGAAAAGGGTATTATCTATGTCGATGAGATTGACAAGATTGCCCGGAAATCAGCCAATGTTTCCATCACCCGTGATGTATCCGGGGAAGGCGTGCAGCAGGCACTGTTGAAAATTCTCGAAGGAGCGGTTGTCGGGGTACCACCGAGAGGCGGCAGAAAACATCCCGAGCAGCAGCTTATCAATGTGAATACGAAAAATATTCTTTTTATCTGCGGCGGCGCCTTTGAAGGCCTTGACAAGATCATTGGCCGCAGGGTTGCAAAAGCTTCTATCGGGTTTGGAACGAAAGTCAAGGCACAGCAGCTTGAATCCGATCCTGAAATTCTTAAGGAAGTATCCCAGGACGATCTGCATGAATATGGCCTGATACCTGAATTCATCGGTCGTCTGCCTGTTATTTCCACACTCGACCCACTTGACGAAAAAGCACTGCGCAACATACTTGTCGAGCCGAAAAATGCGCTTGTCAAGCAGTACAGAAAGCTGTTTGAAATGGAGGAGTGTGAACTGGTTTTTGAAGATAATGCGCTTGACAAGGTCGTGGAAATAGCCATAGAAAGAGGAACCGGTGCGAGAGCCTTGCGTTCCGTATTGGAAGGCATCATGATCGACATCATGTTCGAGCTGCCATCGATGAACGGTGTGCAGAAGTGCGTGATTACCGAAGCGGTGATTACAGGAGAAGGTGAGCCTGAATTTTATTTCGAAGACGGCAAAAAGAAAAAAATCGCCTGATTTCGGCAGTTGTAGCTTTGCATTTCACGGATGAAATGATATATTATTTGCCCTTCGGGTGATTAGCTCAGTTGGTTAGAGCGCTACCTTGACATGGTAGAGGTCAGAGGTTCGACTCCTCTATCACCCACCCGCATAAAAGTCTGTAAGTAAATGACTTACAGACTTTTCTCTTGCCTGTTAAAATCTTCCAATTCTACGTAAATAATGCTTTTTGAGGTATTATTTTTGCTGTTTTTGTTACACCATTGTTACACGAAAATCTGCTGTCCCGTTCATAAATTGCAAGTAAGTCATTACTAATAAAAGTTATGTGCGATTGCTGCATAAACAACTGTTACCTTGACATTATCAAGGTGTGGGTTCCTTTGCATAAGGCATTTGATTTCAAACCTCTAAGCTCTCCTGAAATTGTGCGTTAGGGCGAGCTCACGATCTCAGTTTATAGGATTAACCGATCGGTAACGGCGACATCAAGGGAAATATGTTGAACAACTTTTGCCACGTGTATTTCAAGGTTAAACCAGGGTCGCATACAGTAGGGTAGAATGCAGCATGACAAGGAAAGACGGGTGGTGCCCGGTCGAAAAGAAAATCAGAGAAACAGTAGGTGGTCTACTGATCGAAAAAAAGCTTGCTCAACGACAACAAGGCTTCGGAGCTGCCGAGATAGCCCGACAAATGAAAATCGGAAAATCGGCCGTTTATGTGATTCTTCAGGCAGTGAAAAGAATGATGCTCCAGGAAAGGTGGTAAAAGAATCATCTTGAAAAATGCTTAAATTATTTTATGCGATCATTTATTTGCGTTGACTCCTATTTTTTCAATTCTGTTACAATATTAAGCGGGAGATCGATCATGAAAAAGGTTCTATATTTTTGTATCCTGACGGCGGTAGTATCAGGTCTTGCTCTATCAGAGGGAATAGCGCAAACACCTGATGGCGAAGAGGTATTTAACAAGAACTGCAGTGTTTGCCATTCCGTCAATCCTCCACCGAAATCGGCACCACCGGTCGTGCGGTTGGCCAATTTATATCATCTGAAATTCTCGACAAAGGAGGAGGGTGTTGCCAATATGGCGGCATTTCTGAAAAAACCTGACCACAACAAAGCTGCCGCTGTGCAGGCGATATCGCGTTATGGGCTCATGCCTGCAATCCCGCTGAGCGATGAGGAACTGAATGCTGTAGCCGAATGGGTCTGGGATCAGTATGATCCTGCAATGAGACGAGGTAGGGGGGCCGGCGGCGGCATGAGGCAGCAAATAAACCAGTAATAGAGAGGTTAACGTGAAAAAATCGTTCAGTTGGAGGAAATTCATCAGTTTCGGGCTTGTTCTAGCGTTTTTTATGCTCCTTGTTTCAGGTGTGATCCTCTATATTGCCCCACCCGGCAGGGTGGCGAACTGGACCGACTGGCGAATGCTTGGACTCACGAAAACGGGATGGCAAAACCAGCATGCTGTTTTTGGTTTTGCCTTTGCCATTCTTTCAATATTTCATCTCTTTTTCATTAATTGGAAGGCTTTTCTTTCTTATCTGAAAGCAAAGACGACTGAGGGGCTGAAAAGCCCGAGAGAACTGTTCACAAGCGTCATCCTTTTCCTTTTGTTCGGAGTGGGAACCTATTATGCCATCCAGCCTTTTTCGGCAATTATCGATTTCGGAAACCGCGTTTCAGACTCCTGGGAACAACGGGACAAACAGCCACCGGTCCCTCATGCCGAAACCATGACGCTTGTCGAGCTTGCCCGTCAGCCGGGTCTTGGAGGAGATGCGGAGTTGCTGAGGACAAAACTCATACAGGCAGGCTTCAGCGTCACATCGGTTGACGAAACCCTTGCGGAAATTGCCGTAAGAAACAACACGACTGCCGAAAAGCTCTATCAGCATATCGCTCCTGCTGAAAGCGGAAAACACACACTTCCTGCAGAAGGGCTGGGGAGAAAGACCCTGCAGCAAGTCGCAGACGAAGCAGATATTGCAGCAGTTTCGCTACAACTTGCTCTCCGCCAGAAAAGTGTCGAGGCGGAACCGAGCATGACGCTAAAGGCCATAGCTGATAATAACAGGATTTCTATGGTTGAATTGCGCAAGATGCTTGAAACCATGATCAGCAGGTAAGCTGCGTTATTCTGTTCCTGTCTGAATATTTGTATTCGCAGAATACCCGATTCCTGCCGAGATATCGAAAATATCTCTGCTCTGCCCTCCTCTTCAATCCCTCAAAAAAATGATCGAATTTTAGGATCCGTTTTGATGGACTTGATCATTTCAAACTGAACCACCTACCATTGGAAAAATTAGCTGTATTGGTCGGTTTGTGTGGAAGGATAATAATAACTATACTTGTGTGGATCGAATGGTATAAATATCCTTTTTCGTATGATTCAGAAAACAACAATTGCGGATAAGGCAAAAAGAATTATCCTGGAACAGGGGGGGATAATCCGTACTCAGGAGGCGATAAGGCTGGGAATCCATCCCAGAACCCTTTATCAGCTTAAAGATAGTGGGGAACTTGAGCAGCTTTCACGAGGTGTTTATAAGCTCAGAGACAGCAAGCCGCTTGAACATCCTGATCTTGTTACAGTTGCCATAAGAGTGCCAAAAGGTGTAGTCTGCCTTGTTTCAGCCCTTTCATTTCATGAGATGACCACCCAGGTTCCTCATGCAGTTTCCATTGCACTCGAAAAAGGTGCCGAACAACCAAGAATTGATTTCCCGCCGGTTACTGTTTTTCGCTTTTCCTTTGAATGCTTTTCTGCAGGTATTGAAACCCATATGCTTGATGGCGTTCCGGTGAGGATCTACAGTCCCGAAAAGACCCTTGCGGATTGTTTCAAATTTCGCAATACCATCGGTATGGATGTAGTACTTGAATCGCTGAAACTCTATCAGCAAAGAAAACAGAAAGACCTCAATGCCCTTATGGATCATGCAAAGACGTGTCGAGTAGCATCAGTCATAAGGCCTTACCTGGAAGCGACGCTATGACCGCAAAACCAATCAGGAATATTGGTGCTTCCGTCAGGCGGCGTCTGTTGAACAAAGCCCGTGAAGAGAAGAGAGGGCTTCAGGAGTTGATGCAATATTATGCCATGGAACGGTTTCTGTATCGATTGTCCGTTTCTCCCTACGCAGATCAGTTTGTTCTCAAAGGCGCTCTTCTGCTCAGGGTATGGCAGACGCCATTGGCAAGACCGACTATGGACATAGATATGCTTGGTCGTCTCAGCAATGATGAACAAAGTATTCAGGGGGTTATCAGGCAGATTCTCGCTGAGCATTGTGACGATGGCATTGATTTTGACCCGGCCTCAATTTCCGTTGAACCGATAACAGAAGGTGCAGAAAATAAGGGTCAGAGAGTGAAGTTTCGGGGTGAGCTGGATGCAGCTCGTATCATCATACAGATTGATCTTGGTTTTGGAGACCGGGTCTATCCCGATCCATCAAGACAGAGATTACCTTCTCTATTGGATTTTCCTGAAGCAGAGCTGTATTGTTACACCAGGGAAAGTGTAATAGCTGAAAAGTTCGAGGCAATGATCAAACATGGTGTCCTGAACAGCAGAATGAAGGACTTTTACGATATCTGGATGCTTTCCAGGCAGTATGATTTTCAAGGAAAGAGTCTTTGTGACGCCATGAGGCAGACGCTGGAACAGCGCAGAACAGAGCTTGTTCTGCCTGTGGTTGCTTTTTCGAGTGATTTCATTGCTGCAAAACAAGTGCAATGGAAGGCATTCAGGAAACGGCTTCCGAATGAATCTGTTCCTGAGATGTTCGACGAGGTTGTGCAGCAGTTACAGGTATTTCTGGCTCCAGTTGTGGAGGCAATCGGTGTAAAAAAGAGGTTTGTGGATATTTGGATAGCACCTGATTCATGGCAGAAAAGCCATGAATAGCCAGAGAAATGTTCGTGCTTGTTGTTGATTGTTATTCATCGTTTTTGGTAAAATTTTTGTTACGCGACTGTTACACGAAAAATCGCGGCGGTGCTCTAAATTATTATTAAATATTGTCTTATTCTGGTGTGTCCCAATATACATGGTAGAGGTCAGAGGTTCGACTCCTCTATCACCCACAAAGCCTTTAAACATTGATTATCAACAGCTTAGGGCTACTCTCACCTACACCCCAGGTAACCGGTTTTTATCGTTATTGATCGATTTTTTGCCAATTTCTGCAACGTATATGCGACGCGGAAATTTAGCCCCTTACCCCGGAGGGCAACGCAATGAGATTGACCTATACTGATCCTCGGAACTCTACAACGCTGAATTCATCGATGAACAGGCTGAAGGGTATGAAACCCTGCAGGGCGTTTTTGTAACGCTCACACGTGCGTTACACTATCTTTTTGGTGAAATCAGGTCTCGTTACGGAAGGGCTGATAAAGCATTCCTCGGGAAGATAAAGAGCCGGTATTCTGAATACGCTGAACTACTAAATGTTGTACAACAAAGGGGTCGGTTGAACGGACGATCAAAAAGATCGTATCAAGAGTTGGAGAACATCCCTGTTCTCAGGATTCTTCTCGATCAAGATCAATTTGATGAACTCTATCGAGAACTCTGCAAATTCTTCGATGCTGGCGATTATAGTGACCTTAAAAGGTTGCTTCAGGGAGGATCAATCGACAGAAAAATCATCTTTCTTAGCAATCAAAACCGACTTGTCGAGGTGTTCCGGCGTTTGAAGTACAACGGTTTTCTGTTTGAAACCTCAACAGGGGTAAGGAATTGGCTCTGCCATAACTTTCTGTATCTCTCCAAAACCGTGGTTTGTAATCTGAATCCACATTCAGTATGGAATATTCTTAGTAAAGCCAAGGGGGAGCCTTCGCCAAGGAGCAGGATTTGCAAGTTTGAGTGGCTTGAGTATAAAACACCAGCAGTTTTAAAATAGGGTGCTTGACGCTGCTAATCAGCTGCGCGATCTTTTGCGTCGGCTGAATTAGCCTTGTTATACGCTGTCAATTTCGATAATTTGTGATTTTCCCATTGATTTGTCCCCAGATAGCCATTGCCATTGTTCTGATAACTTTAATCTTCCATCTGGTAATAAAGTCGGAACGGATGTGCACTTACCAAGCATTAAATTCCCCTCAAGATTAATGTGATGATAAGTAAATTCCAGAGTGCCATCTTCCGACATTTTCCCCAACAAGTGTCCTTTTATGATGCTTCCTCCAGAATAATCTGCAGAAATGATATTGTCATCTTGATGATAGTGAAAAAGGGTTTCAGAGCTTACTTCTCCATTTTCTGTATTTTCGATTGATTGGAAAATTTTTCCGTCAAGATTGTATTTCATGTTTTGTTTTGTCCTAAGCGTATAACATTATTTATTAACTGTATTACAGAAATTCTAAACTACCCTGAATAACATAGTGCACACTTACAGAATTAGTGCATCGGATGTTGGTTTGTAGGCAAGATTTCGTGTCTATTATATCAGTTATACGTATGCCGTATTGAAATAGTCCCCAAAAATAGGACAGCAAGTATAGTTGCAAGAAAACCCGTAAATTGCTGTCACTATGAAACGAAGCAGACGAAAATTCAGTGCGGAGTTCAAGACCAAAGTGGTTCTTGAAGCCTTGAGTGAGCGATTAACTGCAAGCGAGCTTGCCCAGAAATATGAAATCCACCCCAACCAGATTGCACAGTGGAAACGTGAGTTTCTTGACCGTGCTGCCGAAGTGTTTGAGCGTTCTGGTAAGCCGGAACAGCAGCAAAGCGAAGAGGATGCAACGCAGCTCTATCAAAAAATCGGTCAGTTACAGATCGAAAACGATTTTCTCAAAAAAAAGTTGTTGAGCTGAAAACCGTTCAAGAACGATGCACCATGGTTGAGAAAGAACATCAAACACTCAGCATTAGCTGCCAGTGTCACTTGCTGTCAATCCACCGCTCAGGCTTGTACTATCAACCGAAAAAGACAACAAAGCTGAACCAGGTATTGATGCGTCTGATTGATGAGCAGTACCTGAACAAACCCTACTACGGCATCTACCGTATATGGGAGTGGCTGGTAAAGGACAAAGGCTACAAAGTCAATATCAAGCGTATCAGACGCCTGTACCGGCTGATGGGACTTGAAGCAATCGGGCCAAAGCCGAATACCTCAAAACCAGCACCAGGGCATAGAGTGTATCCGTATCTGCTCAAGAACTTGCCGATCACAAACAGTAATCAGGTCTGGGCAACCGATCTGACCTATGTGCCGATGAAGAACGGCTTCCTGTACCTGATGGCCATTATTGATCTGAAAAGCAGGTATGTGCTCAACTGGTCGGTCTCGAACACGATGGATGCTGCCTGGTGCGCCGATGTCTTCCGTGAAGCTGTCCGAGTGCACGGAAAGCCGGAAATACTCAATACCGATCAGGGTAGTCAGTTCACCAGTGAGGTATTCACCAGAACGGTAATCGACAAAGTTGGGGCGAAGCTTTCCATGGATGGCAAAGGTCGAGCTATTGATAACGTTTTCATCGAGCGGCTCTGGCGCAGTCTCAAGCATGAATACCTGTATCTCAATCCGCCATCTGATGGTCTGGAGTTGTATCAGGGCTTGAACCACTGGTTCTATGAATACAATACAGAGCGTCGGCACCGATCATTAAACGGAGAAGTACCTCAAAGTGTCTACCATGATAAAAAACAACAGGCTTCGGAGGCAGCCTAAACAAACTTAGTTTATCGAAAAAACTGTCCTAATAATGGGGAGTAACTCACTCCTCCCTTTTTTCTGTGTGACTGCAATTCCTTGTTAGGCATACTCGATCTCGTAAGAAGACTGTATGAAACCACTTTGAAACGAATTTGTTTCGAGATGCTTGAGTGGGGCTATCATCTCATAGGGCCTTTCTATAAGGATAATATGCTTCTTGCGCAGGAGTGCCACGAAATGTCGATCTCATGAAGCAATATTCCGTTTTCCCTCCATGGTGGTTGATCGGGGCTCGTTTCAGGTGACAGAATGATTTTTGTGATTCGGGTGGTTACTAATCAGGAGATTGTCCGGGTTCTGGATGTTCAGCACAAAGACAAGGTGCTTCAATCAAGCGATGCCTGTTGAACCATGAAGAGGGGAGAGGGTTTCAGGGGTTGATACAATAGTAATGCCATGGAGTTGGTTTGAACCGGCATCAATTTCTATTGAACCGGTAACAAAAGGTGGCGAATACAAGCATCGGTGAGTAATGTTTTGTGGCGAGGGGGTTAAGTTCTTGTCATTATAAAGAATGGCCCTGGTTTTGGAGGCCGGGTCAACCGCAATCCGTCAAGACAGATATCATCTTCTGTGCCGGACTTTCCTGAGGCAAAGCTTTATTGAACAATTTTCTATCAGAGCCCTTTATTCTCCTGGTTTTCAACAATTTTTGTCGTGTTCTCGGCTATACGAAATGTCGCAACCAGTGCTTCGAGCACAAGGCGGATAAGTATTGCCGTGAGAGCAAATGCAAAAGGAGACAGTAATATCTTGACAAGCCCTGCTATAACATCATATCGGAGATCCGAGATTCCTGCACCGGCAAAACCCAAAGCTGATATGCCTGCAAAGACCAGACCGATGATATACAAGTACTTGACAATCTGTAGGGTAATAAACTCTTTGAAGGTGAAGTCAAACAGCTTTGAAAAAAATCCATGAGCATTCATGATAAGCCTTTTATAAAGGGTTGATGCGGCTGATGATTACGGTGTGTGGAACCATAAAGCCTCTCATGCAGGCGGTCGGCATTCGGGAATTTTACCTTAACCTTAAAAGATGGAGTGGCTTATTGTTTTAAAAAGTTACATGTTAATTTTGTGATGAGCAAATTATACTGTGATATTTCACTGTTCTTTTTTTTGTTGAGGTTAACGCTGTTAAATATTTTGATGTTGCAGAGAACTATGAAGGGTATGAAGAAGGGGGGGGGAACAGGCAATATTCATGGCTTTTGAACCGTCTATCCGTAAACCGAAAATCTGATCGTAAGAATTGTGATGATCGGTAGGGGAACCCTGAAAGCATTATCTCACATGAATAAGGGTTTTGGCGATCTGGTCCCGTAAGCTGTGCGGAACCGCTACCTCATCGGCATATTTTTTCCATTGTGCTACCGCTGCATCGATTTCGTCAATGATTTCTACAGCTGTTTTGACATTTATGGATTTTGCGATGGTTAAAAGGTCTTTTTTCGTGATGTTCGTCCGTTTTCCGTTGATGCTCAAAGCATGCTGACTGACCCAACGGTGATTGGGCTGATAGGCATGGCAAACATCATAAGCTGGTGCCAGTTCCCATCTGGCGTTTTGCTTCAACCGGAACGAAAAGTTTTTGGTGTGGTCATCGCAGTTTCGGGCAGCCACATTGAACACCATTCTCCTGAACATCTGCTCTGCATCGGGATATGGTAGTTTCAGTTCGCGCATGGTTTGAAAAAGTTGTTCATAGCTGAAACTCATGACCGAGTTGTAGTCGAAATGCTTTAATGCACTGAATGTCTGAATGTGATGCTTCGTTGATCCGCCTTCCCGGTCGAAGCGCTTGGTCATAAAGTGTGCTCTTTCGTTTTCTTCCAGCAATCGGGATGGCATCATGATTATACCGCAGGCAAGGGCCATATTATAGTATGCCATTTCGACCCTGCCGTATCCGTGAGAGGTTCCCAGTTGCACGTCACTTACTCCGTCCAGCTTTAAGAGCCAATGTTCGAACCCTTTGGGGGCATTTGTCTGGCCGGATCGTACTTCTCCGGTTTTTTCGTTGTAAGCAATCACGGCCTTCGGCCTTGCGCCGCCGGCTGAAGTTCCGATCCGAAGAAGTTCCGATACTGCCTTATTTGCATCCGCATCCAGGTTGGTAGCAAAAGCTTCTTTTTTGGAAAGCATGTTTTTTGCAACATCTACCAACGCTTCGATCTCAACGGAAAAGGTTCTTTTTCTCGCTTTCCAAACAGGTGGTTCGAACTCCAAGGCACCCATTCCCCGGGTACCTATAAAGCAGAGCATCTCCACCGGATTCATGCTGTTCTGTGGGCGACCCTGCCGGGCCAACCACAGGTTGATCAACTCATTGCCGTACCGGTCAGGCAGAACGTCTGCTAATAATCCTGGCAATCCTTTGAAGCTGTCCAGTTCAGGCTCGGCTTTTTTACGCAGCTTAGGAAATACAAACGTTTTTGTCGTAGCGGATATGGGCATTTGCAGTGGGGCCAGATCCCACCCCTTTGCTGAAAATCGGGGATCATATTCAAATGTAGCCAGTCCTGCGGCAACGTCCCATGCCACAGCTCCGGCCAGCTCTCCCCATATCCTGACTTCCGCTACATCCATTGCTTACCAATCATGTTTTGTTGTATCGCCGCCCTGTTTTCCTCTGGCCCGTTGTCTTTTTTCTTTCTGTATTTTGGCCATCATCAAAGGGCTGATGCGTTGTTCCACGACAAAGGCATCCATTACCTGCAGCTGGTCCAGTACCCTGAGTACCTGGATTAAGGTCGCGAGGGTGACAGTTTCGCCCCTTTCCAGCAAGCTCAACGTCGATCGGCTGATACCGGCCTCATGAGCAAGTGTATTCTGGGTTTTGTTCTGTTCCAGGCGGTGGTGTCGCACAAAAGCCCCTATTTGCCCAACAAGCATCTTGTCACTCAATGCTACCCAATTTGAGAGTGATTTATCAGTCATAATGCCGTTATTTGCAGATCAATGCATGAATTACCATTCAAATATACCTTTTCTCAGGCAGGATGTCAAATTTTTTGAGTGATTTATCATTCGTTATCTGTGTTAAATGCGTTTAGTGAATTATACGTCGTTCATTAATTTACAAAATGTTTCATCAGTTATTTTGTTATTCCTCCTATGGTTCTAAGGTACGTTACAGTTGCTTCTGTTGCATGTAGCGTTTCTATTGACAGGGTTATAGGTAACCCGATATTTGCGAAAATGAATGAAATCAGGGGAAAGCATGTCAGGTGTTATGGAAAGAGAAAAGAAGCAAGGTAGGTGGTGTGATCAAGCATAAAGCCAACAATAAACGCAGATGTAAGTTTTGATGTCCTATAAATATAAATGACATATACCATCGACGATTATTTATATTTAATTAATAATAATCTCCTGCGGAACGAAAGAGCCGTACTGTTGAGGTTAAGGTCAGACCATTTCAGGGTAAGTCGGTATGCCCATTGAGTTGGCATATCTGCAGGGAAGGACAGGCAGGAAATCAAATCTGTTTACAAAACAATGCCTACAAGCCTTGACGATGAGCAATTTTCCTTTAATAGCATGTGATTCTGTTGAAGTCATAGCTGGTTATATGCATGGGTTGACTCAACCGTCGCTCTCAGCCAGGCTTCGAATTTCGAATTCCCAAAAGTTTGCCGGAATAAACCGGCAACTTGTTCAGCTGCTCGGGCCTTATGTTCCCCCTGAGCATCTGTCGGAGATCGATGATGGGCAGGGTGGAGATTGTAATGCATTAGCCGGGATGATAGGGGATGCTGTTGGTGGGCTGCAAGAATCTGCCGGGATACCGGTACTGAATTCAACAAAGATTATCAGTGGTAGTCAGAACGGTGAAAAGGTAGCCGGCTCAACTGAGCTGATCATTACCATGTTTTTTCCTTCGCTTATTCCGCTTGCTGCCAAACTTGTTCTCGAGTGGTTACTGTCGGTGCTTAATAATATGGGGCCTGAACAGAGGGAGCTGTCAACAAAGCAGGGCAAAAAGCTTGATCAGCTCTTTCAGAGGCTCAAAACTCTCGCTCCCGGTGGTTCGAACAATATCCGTTTTATTCGTGCAGCGGATACTCTCGGTATACCTGTTGTCGCTTTACCGGGAGGTGTATTTCAATATGGTTGGGGAATCAGAGGGCGATGGTTCAACAGCAGCATTACCGATGAAACACCCTTCATCGCTGTGAAGTATGCGAAAAGCAAGCTGTTAACCGCTTCGGTATTGGCAAGCGCAGGTATTCCTGTGCCGGAGGGAAAACGCGTCAAAAATATGACGGAAGCGGCCTCTTTGGCTGGCAGGATTGGCTTTCCTGTAGTGGTAAAACCGGCAGATCTTGACCAGGGTAAGGGGGTATATGCCGACTTGAGGACCGAAAACGAGGTTTACGCAGCATTCAAGCAGGCAGGTAAGCTGTCGACGAATATCATGCTGGAGCGCCATCATAAAGGCCATGCATTTCGTATCACACTATTTCGGGGTGAAAGTGTCGTTATCGTGAAACGACAGCCTGCAGGGGTTACTGGTAACGGAGTTGCAACGGTGGAACAGCTTATTGAAAAGACAAATACCGATCCAAGACGTTCCTCCAGTCGTTTTTCGATCATGAAGCCGATTGCTGTGGATGAAGAGGCACGCTTGTTGTTACAGCAGGAGGGGCTTCGCCTTGATTCTGTTCCACAGGAAGGGCGATTCGTCGCCCTGAAAAAAGCTGCAAATGTGAGTACCGGGGGTGATGTAATCATTCTTGAAAAAGATGATATTCACCCTTCTTATCTCTCTTTGGTCAAGCGGGCGGCAGCACTGCTTCGTCTGGATATAGCGGCGGTCGATTTCATCACGGATGATATCGAAAAGTCCTGGCAGGAATCTGATGCCGTCATTATCGAGGTGAATGCCCAGCCGCAGATGGGAACCATTCTTACTCATCTTCACGGTCAATTGCTCAGTAGCTATGTCCCGAAAAAAGGCAGAATCCCGTCGATGTTGGTTTTGGGGGCCGATCGTGAAGACGTGATTCGGAGGATACGGGAAAACAGTGGGCATGATCTGTCAGGTTTAGGAAGTGTTTCAACGGACGGCATATTCATTGGCAGGGAACGCATCGGTGACGGAGGTAAGGATTCTATTTCAGAAGCGCGTATGCTCATTATCAACCCATCTGTTTCTGGGTTGCTTCTTGCAGGCGAACTCGAGGCGATTGAATCCGATGGGCTTGCGCTGCCATTTATTAAAAAGATAGTCTTTGGCAGTTGGCCGGATGAATGGGAGAAGACGCCCAAGCAAATGGAACTGTTGAGCAGCCAGCATGATTGTGAGATATGGTTCGTGAGAAACCATCCGCTCCAGTCATACAGCCGACAGTTGTTCGCTCGGGACAAGGTACGCGTTTTCGAATCCCTCGATTCAATGATCGAAGCTTCCATCCAGGTTCTAAGCGAAGAAAACAATGATTGAGCGTGAATCTGTACAGGTATATGTCAATGGGCGACCGGTATTGCGACGGGTTCAGATAGAGCCGACCAATCGTTGCAATTTCACGTGTGGTTATTGCCGGCGGACACACTGGGCCAGACCGGAAGGAGATATGCGTCTGGAGCGGTTTCGAGAGGTTCTTGACCGCCTGCCGGAAGTGTCTCACATCCATTTGCAGGGTGTCGGTGAACCTTTACTGAACAAGGATCTGCCAGCGATGATCCGTTGTAGTCGTTTGTGTGGGGCACGTGTCGGCACAACTACCAATGCCTCTTTGTTGAGCATGAAAAAGGCTATGGCACTGCTCGATTCGGGGATAAATCGTATCAACCTATCCGTAGACACGCTTGAGGCAACAGATTTCAGTCGCCTCCGCCCCGGTTTATCCATAAAAAAAGTTCTTGCAAACATTACTGAACTTGCTGAGCTGCGTTACAACGGCGGCTACGAGGATATCAGTCTTGCGTTTGCGCTGGTTACGGTGCAGCCTGCTATTGAGAGTCTAAGCTCGATAATCAGGCTTGCTGCGGAGCTTGGTCTGGATGAAGTTTACCTGCAGAATCTCAACGGAAGCTTTCTTCCGGCTGGCTATCTTGACGAGGAAAGTCCCGGTGATAATGGTTATGGATACTACAGAGAGGCGACACAATCAGCACATGCCCTTGCATCAAGGCTTGGTATTCGTTTTCTGCCGCCTGCAATGGATATTCCTGACTACTCGTGGCGTTGCCGATGGCCATTGCATGGCTGCAACGTCACCTGGGACGGTTTTGTCTCGCCCTGCTGCTTGCAGCCGGATCCTGATGTACTACATTTCGGCAACTTGTTCGAAACGGACTTCGAGAAGATCTGGAGCAGTCCTGCTTACCATCATTTCCGTGCCCGTGTACAGGCGGATTGCGAACCTCTCTGCGCCGGATGTCCGGACCGTTACGGCCAAATGTGGCACCCCACTGCAAACCCGTTTGCGGAGCTTCAACCATGACCATCGATAGAAGCGAAGGTACAAAGAAACCAGTGGTTTCGATTATCACGCCCGTCTATAACCGGGCTGATTATCTCGCTGAGACCATCGAGAGCGTTCTTGCACAAACATTTCACAACTGGGAACTTCTTATTATCGATGATGGATCTGATAACGATGACAGCCGCCGGATTTCAGAGATATACTGTAAACGTGATGCACGCATCCGCTATTATTATGAGTCTCATGGTGGTATCAGCGCTGCGCGCAATCATGGTATCTCCCGTGCACGAGGGAAATATCTGGCGTTGCTGGACTCGGATGATCGCTATCTTCCCCAAGGTCTTGAGATTTTAGTACATGCTTTACAATCTGCAGCTGAACCGGTTAAGCTCGTCTACGCAAACTTCATCAAGTACTTCCAGGCAGAAGATCGTTTTCAGCCAACGCGGGTTCAGCCTCCGAAGCCAAGACCCGGTTTGTATCTACAGTTTATGGTACCGGGTGGCAATCCCGTCGCGCCTTCTGCTTCTCTCGCGGAACGTAGCGTTATTCAAGATATCGGTGGGTTTGACAGCAGTTTTGACGGTCTCGAAGATCGTGAACTCTGGTCCAGGCTGGTACGTAAATATGAAATCGCGCATGTTGCACAGCAGGTTGCGATTTATCGTAAACACAGCAATCAGATAACGGACCCGAAAAACCGTGCAGCAAAGCGACTGCTCAACGATAAGCAGGCTTATACCTTCTTTTCCGCGCTCCCACTTGAATCCTGGTTTCCTCAGGCAAAGGAGCCAAAAAGTCAGGCAAAAGCGCTTGACCAGTTAGCTTTGGCGCTCCTGAAGCGTTCTAATCCGCCTGTCGATACGGCTTTGTACTTGCTTCGTCTGGCTCAGTTGAAAAGTCCAACCCGGCAACGTAAAATCTTTCTGGCCGACTTGGAAGCAAAGATTCCAGGTATTCTCCGGGAACAGTTTTGTTGCGAAGAGCGCTTTAATATCCCAAACGTTTGAATGGCATGTCAGTTCCAGATTCCAGTATCACTACCGCACAGCGTTATATTGACTTTCTCCTTTCTCGAGAAAAAAGCCTCGAACTACCTGTTATTCCTCGCCATTGTGTTATCAGCTATGTACCTGATGTCATTGGTCAAATGAAAGCTCTTCATTCTCATCGCACGTTGACACTGGGGGTAACCAACCCGATGCAGCTGTATTTCTTTACGCCTGAGGATGGTCGTTCTTTTGCTATGGCTCGCGGCATGCATGGTGCGCCCATGGCTGCTGTGCAATTGGAAGAACTCATTGCTCTGGGTTGTGAGGAGTTCCTTGTGATCGGACCGGCAGGGCATCCGACGGCAAAACTTCTCCCTGATATGCAGCTTGGAGAATTGCTTCTCGCTACGCGTGCCATGATATTCGAAGGGACATCTCCGCACTATGGACGTTCAGGACATTCCTTGCCTGCGGCCGGGTCCGTAGAGCGCCTGAAAATCACTCTTCAGGATCTTGGGCTGTTGTTCCGGCAAGGTACTGTTGCAACGACCGACGCGCTGTACCGGGAAACAGAGATGTTTATTAATGAGCTGCTTGAACAGCAGGTTCTTGCTATAGAAATGGAATTGTCGGCACTCTGCACGGTGGCTGAGTGCCGTGGAAAAAATCTTGCAGGACTGGTGTTTATCAGTGATCTGGTCAGGACTGACGGTAGCTGGGACATTGCACCTTCAACGAAGGTATATTACAATGTGGTGCGGCATCTCACCAATGCCGTACGCGGATACGTGGAACAATGATGATGCAAGGTAAGAAAGTGATTATTACGGGTGCGGCATCCGGCATCGGCCTCGCTGCAGTGCGCAAATTCGCAGGAGCTGGAGCCAGGGTTTTTGGATTGGATCGCAAACCGGATATTGCTTCCATCGGTGATGATATTCTTAATGTAACGGGTATATGCTGTGACCTGACCGACATCTCGCAGATCAAAACCACATTGGATGGATTTTTGGATGATGGCAATGTCGATGTACTTGTCAACAATGCCGGAATCAACCCGTCACCATCGAGTTTAACCGACACCTCTGAAGCGCTCTGGCAACGGTTGCTCGATACGAATCTAACGGCTATCTACCGATTGACGAAAGCGGTGATGATGCATATGCAATGCGGATCGATTATCAATATCAGCTCGATTCTCGCTCTCTCGGGTGCGAACAGGAATGCTGCCTATGCAACTACAAAAGGGGCGATCATTTCACTGACCCGTGCGATGGCCCGGGATCACGGACCTGCGATCCGTGTTAACTGCGTCTGCCCGGGTGCTGTGGAAACGGAAATGTTCGAAGAGTATCTTAGCCGTTGTGAGGACCCGGTGAGGGAGCGTAAAAGAATCTGTGAAACATTGCCTTTGCAGAGATTGGGTAAACCGGAAGATATTGCCGAAGCGGTGTTTTTTTTGACTTCCGGTTCAGCGTCATGGATCACAGGGCAGGTGTTGGTAGTCGATGGTGGAGATTCGGCTTGACTGCTTGAAGGGCAATATGGTGGCTATCCGCCGCTTTTCTTCGTGTTTTCGAAAGTACGTGCGGGATTACTGTGTGGCGATGAGTATTTGTTTTTGCGGATTTCTCTATAAGATGTTCTCTGTTCCTGTGTTTTTGTTGCTTGTGTGTTGTATTTTAGAAGTATAATGTGCTTGCTTGAAACAAACTCCGTTTTTCATGAGTCCGCAACTATCAAAGAAGAAACCATGCAACACAGAAATTTCTGGATATCTGCGATCGTTGGGTTCTGCCTCCTGTTTGGTTTTCACGATCATACCAATGCGTGCACCGGCATTTCTCTGAAAAGCAAGGATGGATCCGTTGTGGTTGCCCGGACCGTGGAGTGGGCGCCGAGCGACGCCCAGCACAACAAGATTGCTGTCTTTCCTCGTAACAAGACATTCACCGCATCAACACCAGACGGACCGAACGGCAAACGCTGGAAAAGTCGTTTCGGCTTTGTCTCCATGACGGCATACGGTCAATCTTACGGGCCTGACGGGATGAATGAGAAGGGGCTGTATGTCGGTATGTACTACCTGCCGGGTTATGCAAGCTACATGAAATATGATCCGAAACAAGCGGCCAACGCAATGAGCGTCGGGGACTTCATGCAATGGATGCTGTCATCGTTTCAGACGGTTGGTGAGGTGCGCAGGAACCTCAGTACGGTCGCTGTCGTGAACGTCGATGATCCACGATTCGGAGGTGCGGCGCTGCCGTTCCACTGGAAGGTCGCTGATCCTGGCGGGGAGAGCATCGTTATCGAGTTCGTCGATGGGGGCAGTTAAAGGTATACGACTCTTTTCTGGGTATTATAACGAATTCTCCGACCTATGACTGGCATCTTACCAACCTGCGAAACTACATCAAGTTAACACCAAAACCCAGCGAACCCTTGAGCATCGAGAACTTCCAGCTCGGGCCATTGGGAGCAGGATCGGGAATGGTCGGTATGCCGGGGGACTTCACGCCACCCTCGCGCTTCATTCGGGCGGCTGCACTCACGACTTCTGTTCGTCCCCTGTCGAATGCGACCGATGCCGTATTCGAGTCTTTCCGGATTCTGGATAGTTTCAACATCCCGTTGGGAGCGGTTGTACCTCGAGAGCAGATTCCGAAGGATATCGAGAGTGCCACCCAGATTACCTCTGTATCGGATCTCGGCAATAAAAGGTATTATTACCATACGATGAATAATCGCCAGGTACGAATGCTCGATCTTACAAAGATAGATTTCGAAAGCGTCAAACAGCAGGTCATCGATGTTGATACCGGCAGGGAACACATGGTTCGGGAGATTTCAGTGAAGTAGCCGAAGGATGAAGAATAAGGGGGGCAGCGGTCAGTTTTTCCGCATAAGGTTCAAAAAAAACATCTGTGACAGGAATACTGCTCTTGATCTTCGATATGTACCTCTCTTCGAATGGTTGATCGACTATGATGGAAAATGTAATGTTGTGTCAATTCAAGAGCGTGTGGTGAATTCGCGCTTTTTGTGTTTTTGAGGAGGTTGTTTGCCTTTATGAACCATGTTCCCGATTCCGATTTCTTTAAAAATCGACTTTTCAAATTGTGCAGGATATTTCTCACGGTTACCCGGTTTGCTTAGCTTTTGTTGATTTTTTGAGCAAAAAATTGTAGCAGTTTAAGCAATTCTTGTCGCACGTTAGAATTGATCTTCCTGTTGGAATCATTCCAGTTGATGATGTCATTATCGATATGGATCAGCCGATCAAAATGATCGATGGGTAAGCCTGTTTTCAGGAATTCATCGGTTTGAACGACCAGAACCAAGGCTTCAGCACTCTTGTTTTTCAATAGTGCCGTAGCCCTGTTGAAAAGACTTTCGAACGGGAACGTCAAGTGTTCTCCGGAAGGAGTTACCGTAAGGTTGTGACTCGTCAGGTAACAGTCAACATTTCTCCGGATAAACGACTCTTGCCGGGACCTTCCCTCTTCGACAGCCTTATCCGAACCAACCACGATTTCAACCGGAATACGTCCATCGCCGTTCATCAATTTCTCAAGGTAAACCGGGATTAAGGACCTTGCAATATCATTCCCGCCAAAATAAGGGGCATAATTGACTTCATTGATTATCGCTCCATTGTCGTGCCACGGCTGGGTTATATCACTGGAGATGATGTCGACACCGGCATTGCATAATTCGAAAAGCCGGGCAGCTCTTTCGGCAATTTCCCGGTTGTCGGGATGTACATGTTCACCAACATCCTCAATATATCCACCCCAGGCCGTTGACTCAATCTTACGCAAGGGCACTCGTACCCCTTTGTCAGGTACTGAATCCGGAGAGAATCCTGCCAGTGACATGGCTTCCAGAGCTTGCTTGTCTAGCGGACAGTGTTTTTCCTGAAGCCAGGATGGTTTTGCTTTGTTCCTGCGGTTCGCAGAATCAACCAGCTCGGAAACGGTGTGCTTTCCGTCCCCTTCGACTGAGCGAGGGCCTCTGCGTATCGCGTAAAGCATTTTGCTGTTTGCAATGAGCAGTCTGTAGCATATACCGGGCACTTCACGTTCTACAAGGATCTGCTTGGAAAAAGATGCTGCGTTCTTATATGCAGCACTCAGTTTTTCCTTGTTCGTAATGGAGACGGTGACACCTTCTCCCCGTTCTTTATCTGCCGGTTTGACAACAAGCGGCCAACCAAGCTTATCTGCCGCTAAAACAGCTTGTTCTCTGCTGTTTACCGGAATGTGTTCAGGGGCGGGCAATCCCGCTGCACGCAAAAGACTTGCCGCAAGAATCTTATTTGTTGTTAATTTTACACCGATAACGGAGTCCGAGTCAACTGAACTTCTATCCATCAAACGGCTTTTACTGCCCCAGCCAAGCTGGTATATCCCGGACCCGATATGACGAAAGGGAATCCGGCATCGATATGCTGTCCGAAGAATAGGGATTGTTGAAATACCCGCGGTTATCATTGAACGCAACGGTGGCAGGATTTTTTTTTGAATGACGTTATAGATGGTTATTGGAGCTCCCGATGGGTGCCCTTGTTTTTGTAGCAGCATTATCAGCTTCAAAGCTGAACTGTAGGTGTGGTCGATGCCCTTGAAAGGAATGCCATCCAGCATGGGAACAACAATTCTTGACTGCCATTGTGAAGGGTCTTTGTCATCTTTCCTGACGTCAAGAATAAGCCCTGGGTCAAAAACAGGAATACCGGCAATTTGCTGTAAATAACGGCCGAGGAGGAGAACTCTCCACATAAGGGCTCCGACCTTTTCAGCTTCTGCATCATTGACTTTGTAAACATAACCTGGTCGAGGCTCTATTGTTACTTCCAGTTTTGTTGCCAACCAGTCGTCTATTGTCTCCAAATCAACATTGTTTGAAATAGAGCGAGTGAAAAATGTCAGGATATTGCCAGGCTGACGCAGTCCATACCTGTAACCTTGCTGGTGAGTGGTGATTGTACTTTGCATTATCTGGAATTCAGGTCGAATTCTAAAACGGTCCAATGATCCCTGTTGGGATCCCCGAAAGAGTGCTTCTTCGGATTTGTTCCGGTAATTGTATAACCGAATTTATGTACATACCAATGAATGACGTCAGGTCGATCCGATTCCGTACGCACATGATGGATGCCTCGGTTCCGCAGCTCGGCCAGTCGGGTTTCCTGTAGCTGAGACCCGATTCCGCAACCCAGAAAATCAGGCTCTACCGCGAGGCTGGCTGTTTCTGCATGTGTTTTGTCAAGCAGTATGTAGCTAGAGACCCCGACAAGCTGTCCCTGGAGCTCTGCAACGAAAGTGTTGTCAATATCGATTCGGTCACGTTCGGGTGCCGGAATATCAGGGCTTGCCTGAACCGGTGCCATGTTCCATTTTGAAAGTATTGCCATAACCCCATCCATATCCTCCGGTTTCATTTTGCGGATTTTGGCCTGCGTGGCTTCCCAGTTATTGCGATTGCCCAGCTGTAATTGTTCGCGCGTCTCCTGCGGTGTCGCGATTGTGCGTCCGAGTTCTCGGGAAATCCGCACGATACGTTTGACCAACGTTTCGTTTCTTGCCGGTTCGCGTTCGGAGAAGTTATAGAAGGGATTGTCTTCGAGGCCGACTCGCACATTTCCTCCCATGGTGATTGCGGCTGTGTTTATCGGCAGCTGATAACGGCCTATTCCCGCTGCCGCCCAGGTCCATCCCTCTGGAATCTCCCGAACGAGGTTTGCCAGGTCCAATACACGGCCAGGCACTGTTCCTAAAGAGCCAAGCAGCAGATTGATATAGCAGCGTTGGGGAAGCAATCCCTTGCGCTGCAAATAAAAGGCATAATTCAACATCCCGAGATCAAAAGCCTCGAGTTCAGGCAGGATGTTGCGATATCTCATACGTAGACAAAGCTCCTGAACAGTTTCAGGATCATTGACGGATGCCTGTTTAGGAAAGTTCAGCGAAGTCAGCGTCAACGAAGCCATGTCAGGTTTGGCTTTTCCATCCAGCTCCAGGACGGCGGAACGCTTCTCGATTTCCGTATGTATTCGGCCGCTCGTCGTTGCTACCAGTACAGCATCCGGATGATCTGCTCGAATATTTTCAAAAATGCGACCGAAGATTTCGGGTCGCCATGTCGGCTCGTCTGCAGCATCATAGGCATGTACATGAAGAATGCTTGCTCCCGCTTCTATAACTGCCGCGGCATTATCAGTAATTTCCTGAATACTCCCAGGGACATGCGGATTAATCTTTCTGTTCGCAAGGTTGCCGGAGAGACACACATTGATAATTAGAGGTTGCTGACTAATTCCATGCGGAGGATTGCCGCCATAAAGGGTATCATATGCAGGCTGTTTGATCACGGCAGTTCTTCTTTATTTGAAAGTAATATGTGCTTGCAAGAGGTTTAATATGGGTTTACACAAGGTTATCTAATCTGGGCAGTACTTCTCAATTAAAAGGTAGAGAACGGTTTTATTCATGGTTACGACACTCTGCCCATGGAGTTTGAGATTTTTGAAAGTTTTGAACAAGGCTCAGAAAATAAAAAAATCGAGTTTCTTTTGTACGTATTACGTATTCATATACATATAAGATATATACCTCTTTTTAGAGATGCTGCTATAGCTGTTTCATAAAGACGCTCATCGTTGATCGAGTAGACTGGCCAAATAATTGGATGTCTCCGAGGTTGAATCGAAAGAGTCGGCCGGGGTATGTACTGAAGTGAGATGAAAATGGTGTTGTGCGGCCAGCCTCATAGTTTTAGTACAAGCTCTCCGGTCAGGCAGTGTTTTTTTAGGCTTTCATCAAAGAGATTCGAGAGACGTTTGCCGTGCTCATTGCAGCAAGGTTTTTGATCGTCATAGTACCATAAGGGGGCCTCAATCTGACGTTGAGGGATTTATGATTTTGATTGTAACTATATGCTTTAATAGCTATAATAGAAACAATGTTTTTTCAGTGAGAATTGACGATGGTTGATAATGTGCACACAACGGTTGTGTCCCATTTAAGTTTTGAAATTGAGGAAACTGCCCGTAAATCCCCCTTTATCTGATGCTTCTATCGGCAACACCTTTTACCTTCAGGAACAGGGAGAAAAGGTCAACTTCATTGTTTCGCGATTTTAAATAAATCGCGAAGTGTTTTTTTTGTGAAATTACTGAAATAAAAAGGAGAAAGTAATGAAAAATCGTAACAAGTCGCTTGTCTTTCTTGCTTCATCTGTCCTTTTGTTTGGTGTATCCTGTTCGAATGCAAAGGAAAAACCAAAGCTACAGCCTCTTGTCGATGAATATGCCGTTGCGGTTGACAATGTTACCTGTTTCTGGGGAGAACCGATAAACTATGGTGGCCGGAATTATCATGAAATGGGCTATGCCGGCCCCATGAATGTCAATATCGTGGATCGTACGGCATCGTACTGGATGTCCCGGTTTTTATTGAAGCCCGGTGAAACGCTTGTCTTAAAAGGGCAATTCAGCCACGCAAGGTATAACTCGATCCAATCGTATGGATCGTCATTTTCGACGTCTTCATTGCGGGATTTCGAAATCGCGCCTGATGAAGGGTCGATCAATCCTTTCCGTCAGGGAGCCAGCCGGGATACTCCGGCAGATAAACGCTGGTACACCATTTACATTGTCAATGAACAGGAGCCAGATGATCCATCGTTAAAAAAACCGAATACTTTGTACGCAGGGGTGCCTGAGGGAGATCTGCAAAGTCATGTTGAACTGCGTTATCGTACCTACCTGCCAGACCAAAAGTATGATGATAAGCTCGATTCTACAGGTGGAGCACAACTTCCCTTACCGGTTAAAGTCATCCGGGCTGACGGAACGGAGGAGCCTTTCGAGTGTGACCGTGATCCGAAAGAGCAGACATTTATGCTGGCTCAGCGATTGAACAACTCGGCAACAGCGATTAAGGCTTGGGAAGCCATTTGGAAGAAATATCCCTGCTCGGAGGCAAAAGAGGGAGAGTTCTGTAACGATCCCTGGACTGCACCGGCAAAAAATCCGCCTGTTTTTGAAAAGATCTTCGATTTCAAGTATTCGGTGTTCGGGCAATTTCTGCCGCCCGAAGAGCGTGAAAAAATGAAACCGGCTTCAAAATGTGGCGGTGAGGTTGATGTCCCCGCCAACAAAGACAACGGTTACATGGTTGCTTTTGCCCATAACAGTTTTGGCAAGGTTTTGCAGATTACGGGAAAGGCGCCCAGAACCCCTCGTACATACTGGAACAATGAGGTGTGGGATGAGTCCGATACAGATCTTCGTTACTGGAGTATTACCACAGGTAACGATCTTGTTACCGGCCAGATTGCTTCGGGGGTAAACGATGAAATGATTCCCATACGCGAGGATGGTACTTTCAGCGTGATTGTCTCGAAGCCTGAGGACAGGCCTGAATACGCGACCCAGGAGAACGGCCATGCATGGGTCGATTGGGGGCGCCGTGGAGATATGGCGGGACGTGACGGCTTCACGACCATTGCCATTCGCCACATGATTCCCAGTGAAGGCTTTAAACAAGCTTCTCAGTTCGTTTGTGAACCGGGAACCGAAGCGGAAGTGATGGGAGAGTATTTGCCAAAGGCCAGATATTTCCCCGATGCTGCAGCATTCGACAAGGAGTTTGGCCCTGGAGGAAACAAATAGTGTGTACCTGTAGTTATAAGTGGCTTTGGCTATTGTAACAACTATTCCTTAAACGAGTTAAACAAGATGACGATGAAAAAACATTTCAGTCGTGTAGCGGTTGCGCTGTTATTGTTGCTGCTGGCCGCACCGGCAGCTTTTGCCGCGCAAAGCAAACCGAATATTGTTATTATCATTGCCGATGATCTGGGATGGGGCGATGTAGGGTATCATGGTGCGAAAGATATCAAAACGCCGAACATCGACCGCTTGGCTACAGAGGGGACAAGGCTCGAGTCTTTTTACAGCCAGCCGATGTGTACTCCTTCTCGTGCTGCTTTTCTGACCGGCAGATACCCGATGCGCTATGGTTTGCAGTCGTTCGTCATTACCCCTGGGCAGCACTATGGCTTGCCGACCGATGAGCGTACTATTGCGCAAGATCTCAAGCAGCTGGGTTATCGTACCTATGCAGTCGGTAAATGGCATCTTGGCCATTCGGATGAGGCTTTTTGGCCTCAGAATCGGGGTTTCGATTATTTCTACGGAACAACCATCGGGAATGTCGATTATTATACCAAGGAAACAAGCGGTGTTTCCGATTGGCAGAGAAATGGTGAGTACCTCGATGAAAAGGAATATTTTACCGAGTTGATTACCAGGGATGCAGTTCGCATTATCGAGGAGCAGTCGGGTGACGAGCCGTTTTTCCTCTATATGGCCCAGTTGGCCGTTCATTCTCCTTACCAGGCGCCCCAGGAGTATCTCGACCGTTACAAGGATATCAAAGACCCGATCCGCAGAGCCTATGCGGCCATGGCTGCAGCCCTGGATGACTCGGTGGAACGGGTAATGGAGGCCCTCGAGAAGAAAGGGCTGCGTGAGAATACGCTGGTTTTGTTCATGTCGGATAACGGTGGTATCGCCGGGTCCGGATATTCCGGTACGATGAAACAAGTAACCGGTGACAAGCCTGCTCCGGCCGACAACGGTCCTTTTCGCGGCTCCAAAGCCAGTTTGTATGAAGGCGGGGTAAGAAGTGTTGCTTTCGTCAACTGGCCCGGGAAGGTCAAACCGGCCGTTACCGACGAGGTGGTTCATATTGTGGATTGGCGGCCGACTCTGTTAAATCTGGTTGGCGGTGAAAGCGATGGTGAAAAACCGGTTGACGGTAAAAACGTCTGGCCGGTCATCGTCGAGGGAGGTGCGAGTCCTCACGAAGATATCTTGATTAACGCGGAGCTTCATCGTGGCGCTGTGCGGCAGGGCAAGTGGAAGCTGATTAGCAGGGCGTCATTGCCAACCAGTGTAGAACTGTACGATCTGGAAGCTGATCCGGGCGAACAAAACAATCTTGCACGACAGCATCCGGATATTGCACAAAAACTGGCCGTCCGCCTGAATGATTATGCGAAAGACGCTACGGCAGCGCTGTATTTTACAGAGTACATGCCTTTCATCAAACAGGATTACAAGACATCGAGTCTGGAGTATGATGGTGATGAAGATAGCGGGCAGCCTGGAGAAAAGCCGGTGTTGCCTCAGCAGAAGTAACCGGTTTCAAAGGGTTAAATATAATGGATGACAAAGGGGGGATAATGGACTGTAAGCAAGGTTCGAGACGTTTTATCGTCGCTCTGCGGGCTCTTGCGTATGTGATTGGTTTCTTACCTCTTTTTTGTTTGCCTGCGGCTGCCGATGAGCCGCAGGCGCTGGAGCAGGCCGCTAATGATCCTACAGCGTCCCTGTTGAGTGTTTCTTTGTCGAACCTGTACAGTGGAGATTACCACAATCTCGACAACGGACGTGGTAATACCGTTCAGCTCCGTATGAGCTTGCCGTTCAAGACCGGCAAGCTTAAACATATTACCAGGGTGACCTTTCCCCTCATTACCGATAGTCCATCTGGAAAAACAGGGGTCGGTGATATGGTGGTTTTCGACTTGGTAACCTTTGATCAGTCCTGGGGGAGGTGGGGAGCCGGTATAGTCGGTTCGATTCCAATCGCGGGCGATGAAAGGCTTGGCAGTGGAAAACTCGGGGCGGGTCCGGCAATGGGGTTTGTCGCCCGCAACCCTGGATTTTTATGGGGGGTATTCAATCAAAACGTTTTTTCCTTTGCCGGTGACGGTGACGGTGACGGTGACAGGGAAGATGTCAGGGTATCGATTTTACAGCCGATAGTCAACATTTCTCTGCCTAACAAATGGTCCCTTGGTTTTTCGGAAATGAATTTTACCTATGATTGGGAAAAGGGCGACTGGTCCAATCTTCCTCTCGGAATAAAGGTCAGTAAATTGGTCAAACTCGACCAACTTCCTGTGACGTTAAGCGCGGGAGGGGAATACAATTTCCAGGATAATTATTCCGGATCTGAGTGGACTGTCAATGGCACTGTAAAATTCCTGCTTCCTATGTAGCGAAGGCAAACATCTTTTCTTCATGAAGAGGTTGGGCTGTTGGTGGAGATTGTGTGTACTATAAAAACAAGGAAAAATTTAAAGGTTTAAAGAAGTGAAAAAATGAAAAGCATATTTCCGCTCTGTACTCGTGTGCGTCTTTTGCGGCATACTATGAGTGTTTCCATTATGAAGCTTTGTGCGGTGTTTCTTTTTGCCGCTTTATCGACACTGCCTCTAACATCGTGGGCAGGAGAAGGGGGTGGAAGTCATTACACTCCTGGCACGCGAGGTGATTTTGCCATGGCTATGATAGGGCCGAAAGGTTGGTATTTGCGGAATGAACTGATATATCTTGACGGTAAAATCGGCCCTACGACACTTGGTAACACGGTGTTTCTGGAAGCTGAACAACAGGTCTGGCTAAATACGGCAAAGCTGTCGTATCTATCGGATTCACGTGTTCTTGGCGGGAGGTTCGGGGCTGTTTTAAGCATTCCGCTTGTGATCGATGCTGATCTTTCAGGGGAGGTCGCAAAACTTTTTCCTTCCGAGCGAAAGGCCAATAGATCCGGATTGGCCGATATGAGTGTGACAGGGATTTTAAACTGGAAAGAGGGGAATTTCAATTATAACGCCGGACTTTCTTTATATGCACCTACCGGATCGTACGATGCCGATCGAATTCTCAATCTTGGCCGTAATTACTGGACTCTCAATCCTTTTTTTGCGTTTACCTGGATGCACCCCAAACGAGGTCACGAGGTTTCACTGACTACCGGATATATGGTGAATTCGGAAAATGAGGATACCGATTACCAGTCCGGCAGTGAATTTCATGTAGACTTTCATTTGGCACAGCATTTCTCCTCGAAATTTGCGATTGGAGTGGATGGATATTATTACAAGCAGCTAACCGATGATGAAGGTCCGCTCCTCGATCAGGCAAATGCCTTGCTGGTATCGCTTGGTAAGGATTCCCTCGGCGGTTTTAAGGGAGAAGCCTTTGGGCTTGGGCCTGCTGTCAAGTACACGTTTACAGTGGGTGAAAAGGATATCACTGTTATTGCGAAATGGCTGCATGATTTGGATGCAACGAATCGCTTCGAGACAGATATCGCGATGTGTGCAATAGCATTCAAGTTTTGATCTGTTTTTATCTTGAAAATGGGTTCCACGCTCCTCTAGTGTCGGTTTTTTCCTGTTGCCGCTCTAATTCTTGTCGTCAAGGTAGGATGAGAGAGAGAAATTGTTTTTTTCATGCCGTCAACTGATAAGAAACAGTCGAAAGCCGGCACACGAAGTTGGAAGTTCGCGGTTGTTATTACTTTTGCTGTGCTTTTTGCGGCAGTTGTTCTCTATGTGGCTAATGAGCAATATCGGTTCTTGGCTTCGGTTGAAGAAGACCCCGGCTTCGTAGGGTCTTCTGCGTGCCGCAAATGTCACCAAGAAGCCTATCATGACTGGCAAGGTTCTCATCATGACAAGGCGATGGATATCGCTACAGAGAGCACGGTTCTCGGAGATTTCGACGATGTTCAGTTCACGGATCCTTTTAATGGGGTGACCAGTCGTTTCTTCAAGGAGGGTTCCTCTTTCTTTGTTGAAACGGAAGGGCCGGACGGAACATTGGATACCTTTCAGGTGACTCATACATTTGGTTTTTTTCCGCTTCAACAATATCTGATACCCTTTCCCGGAGGGAAGTTGCAATGCTTGAATATTGCCTGGGACTCCCGTGAAAACAAATGGTACAGATTGCCGCCTTATGAGATAGCCGGGCATGACGACTGGCTCCACTGGACAAAAAGCGGTCAAAACTGGAACAGTATGTGTGCGGAATGCCATTCAACCAGGCTGGAGAAAAAATATGACAGTGAAACCAACAGTTACGCTACGACATGGTTTGAAATCGATGTAGGTTGTGAGGCGTGCCATGGACCGGGTTCGGAGCATGTCAAATGGGCGAATGCTCCATTTTGGGCAAGAGACAAAGAGAGGAATTACGGGTTGAAGGTTAATAGTTCTGAGGTTACCAATAAGCAGCAGATAGCCATGTGTGCTTCCTGTCACTCCCGGCGTTATCAGCTTGGTGATAATTTTCATGACGAGGGAGATATTCTCGACAAGATGGTGCCGTCTCTTCTCGATGAGGGATTGTACTATCCCGATGGTCAGATTCTCGAGGAGGTGTATGTCTACGGCTCCTTTGTCCAGTCCAAAATGTACATGGAAGGAGTTCAATGCAGTGACTGTCATAATGTGCACAGTCTCAAGCTGCGTAAGGAGAAAAACGATCTCTGCCTGCAGTGTCATCGTAAAGAGCAGTATGAAACACCTTCACATCACTTCCATAAGCTCGAGCATGAAGGGAAACCCAACGATGGGGCACAGTGCATAAAATGTCACATGCCCGGTCGCACCTACATGGGAAACGACTACAGGCTGGACCACAGCTTTCGTATTCCGCGGCCGGATTTGTCCCTGTCGATCGGTACCCCGAATTCCTGTTCGGCGAGCGGGTGCCACAGTGATAAAAGTATCGAGTGGGTTAATCAGCACTATACGAAGTGGTACGGTGAAAAAAAGGGGGTTCATTACGGTGAAGTGTTTGCCGGTGTTCAAGAGGGAGCCGATCAACGTGAGAATCTTTATCAATTGGCGCAGGATGAGATTTTGCCGGAAATAGTCAGGGCGACGGCTTTGTCTCTGTTGAGAAATTATCCAGGATCGAAAACTACAGAAGTGTTCATCCAGGCGTTACAGTCACCCCACGCTTTGCTGCGTTATGTCGGTGTTCGTAACCTCGGTTATTTACCGGAGGGGGAAAAGCTGAGGTTTCTGGTGCCCAGACTGTATGATAAGGTAAAAGCAGTGCGTATGGAGGCTGCCCTGGTGCTTGCATCGGTTTCCGAAAGTGCCATTGAAAAGGACGATAAAGAGCAGTTTTTCGTTGCGTTGGAAGAGTATCGGGAGGCGATGATCTACAACAGCGATTTTGCTCCTCAGCGCTATAACCTGGGGAACCTGGCCATGGCGTTGCGGGAGCCTGAGAAAGCTATCGCATACTATTCGGCGGCATTGGAGATTGATAAACAGTTTTATCCGGCCAAGGTAAATCTGGCGATGCAATACAACCAGCTTGGAGAGAATAAAAAGGCGGCTCAATTGCTCAGGGAGGTGGTCCAAGAGCGGCCTGAGCAATATGCTATTTCCTACTCTCTCGGACTTTTACTCGCTGAAATCGAGGAATACGAAGAAGCTGCAGTTTACCTGGGAAGAGCGGCTGATGGAATGCCTGAGTATTCTCGAGTTCGCTATAACCAAGGTCTTGTTTTTCTGAAAATGCGTCAATGGGAGAAGGCTGAGAAGGCTTTGATGCAGGTGATCGAAACTGATCCATTGAATCGGGAATATTTTTGGACACTGGCAAATTTCTACCTCGATACGGGTGAAATCGAAAAAGCAAAAGATTTTGCCCGCTACCTGCTCCAGCGGGTTCCTGTTCACCGGGATGCTGAGGAGCTTTTAAGGAAGCTGCAGTGAGTCATATCTTCGAAAAAGAGCGATGTCCGGTTCACGGTGGTTCCTGAAAACCGAAACTTATACATTTCTTTTTCGGTTAAAAGCAAACACGGTACTTATTTCGCATAGACAATGTTTTTGAAGTCGCGTTTTACTTTTTATAAGAGCGGGAGACAGCTTATTGAAGCAGTCGTTCTGTCGTTTTTCCCCTCCTTTATATTAGGGCAAGTTCAGCCCGGGCTTTCTTTACGGTTTTTTTGCAGGAACAAGAGCTTGGCCGGTTAAAAAGGTTCCAGTAGCACTATCCCAAAAGCAGTTACTGTCTTTTAGCTTTGATACAGCAAGGTGTATTCAAGTGCGTCGGTGTTGCATTGGTTGCTGTCCTCGAAGGATGTTCAGAGCTGTTGGCTGAATCTGTGAAGATGTTTCCGAAAAGCGACGTGTCGGGTCAGGAAAGCGTTCAACAAATCAAAAGGAGGCTATACCATGGATTTTAAAAAAAACGTGTATATCGTTGCGGCTTTTATTCTTTCGATCTCGATGATCAATCCGTTACCTGTCATCGCCAAAGAGGGGGATGGTGCTCAAGAGGCCGCGGTTGCTGCGGTAGCGGCAGCAGCTATTCTTGGTGTAGCGGCTTTGTCGCACCATGATGGTCACTATCCCGATGGTGTACGGTATGAAAATTCCAGTGACAAGGCTGAGTTTGAACGTGGTTATCGCGACGGTCTGCATAATTCTGCACGCAACAACTATAACAATACGAAGGCCTACAGGCATGGCTATAAGTCCGGCTTCGATGAACGTGATATTCGTATAAGCCATAATCAGCGCAACAAATGGGATAAGAACCGTCACGCTGCAACTGGCAAGGTCAAAAGAGTCGCATTAAAGGAGGCGGAAAGGTTCTGGAATATTCCCCGTGGAAGCGCTACGCCCCTCAGTTCGACCTATAACGAGAAAAATGGTCATTACAGAGTCGATGTCGCTGCTGGTTACCATCGGGGGGTCTGTGTCCTGACCGAGGATGGAACGATAGTGCGTTTCAAGGATTCAAGGCAGTAACGTTATAGAAGCCAACTTCATGTTTCAGGAAGTTGGTTTTTTTATTTGTGCGAGGTAATCAGTCAGGAAAACAATCATGTAATATGCTTTCACTTTTAAACAGCGGTCACTTATGAAAAATTTTTCTCCATCCATGTATGTCGTTGCCATCGGGCTTCTTCTTGTTTTTGCTGCAGCATGTAATGGAAACATTGAAAAGGATGCTCAAGCCCTTGGCTATGAAATGAAAACGGTTGAAAAGATCTACCAGGCTGACGGGGCGGCGGGAGAGAACAAAACCTCCTTTAGGGTCAGCTATCCGGTTTTTTCAGATGGTGAGCACGCAGAAACCTTCAACAGTTATCTTTTGGGTTGGATTGCCGATAGTTCGGCAGTGAATGCGGCCCCGGATGATTCCGGAAATATAACCATCGAGCAGCTTGCCGATGAATTTTTTGCTGAATACGAATCGGTTCAAAAAGAGTTTTCGGTCAGTTGGCCGTATCAGTTCGATCTCGATGGTTCTGTACTGCTGAACCGGTCAGGTCTCTTGACGGTGGATCTTTCTTATTACGCGTTCACTGGCGGAGCGCATGGAAACAGTTATACGCAATTCTTTGTTTTCGATGCGGTTAAAGGAACACGTCTCGGGCTCGATGATGTTTTTGTTCAGGGGTTTGAAGAGCGTTTGAATAAACTGATCGATAGCAGATACCGGGAGATGAAAGGATTAACGCCAGCTGACAGGCTTGACGGGGAGAAAGGTATGCTATTCGATAACGTTATCGAATTTAACGGCAACTTTGCGTTGACCGGCCAAGGCGTTTCCTTTTTCTACAATAACTACGAGATCGCTCCTTATGCGGTTGGCCCGACAACAATAGATCTTCCTTATGGCGATCTGGAAAATATTTTGAAACCGCAGTTCAGGGAGTTATAGGGGGTGGGTTACTGATAACCGGATCGTTTGTCTTTATCATCGTTTCGAGAGGGAAAGAGAATCCTGCTCTGGTTTTGAATGCTTTGATAATTGTGTTATTTTGAATCCATTCATTTAATGGTTACTATCGCTGTAAATTCATAATTTAAAATCCAACGGTACATGGCTGAAGAAATCAAATCCCAGGAACAGCAGCAGGAAGGTGGTCCTCAAACCATAAAGGGGGATGTATCGACTATCCTTACAGGTGTAGGTTCCCTTCTTGATAATACCCTTACTCCAGTTGGCAATATGCTTGTTCAGGCTCTTGAGTCGGTCAACTCGGTTGCTCAGCAGATACTTGAAGGTATCAGTAAATCGCTCAATAATAATCAGGGCAGTAAGTAGCTGAGCCGATAGGCTGAAAAAGCCTGTCAAAGCCAGGTACTATATTGAATTTTGCCAAGGCAAGCCTTTTATCTGAGAAGGGCTTGCCTTTACTGTTTTCCGGCGCTATATTCCATGCCTGATTGATAGCGAGTTTTTTTCTTCTTATTGACTGCAAACAGACAATGCCTGATAAATTTCCCGAGTATCCTTCCAACGTGCCTTACAGCAGCGTTGAGGCTGAAGTGTTAGCGTTCTGGAAAGAGCATGATATTTTCCACAAAAGCCTTGACAAACCGGGTAACAACATCTTTTCGTTCTATGAAGGACCTCCGACGGTCAATGGAAAACCGGGCGTCCATCATGTTTTCAGCAGAACGATCAAGGACATTGTTTGTCGTTTCAAATCGATGCAGGGCTACAAGGTTCCTCGCAAAGCCGGTTGGGATACCCATGGACTGCCGGTTGAAATTTCGGTCGAAAAGAATCTCGGATTGAAAAACAAGGCTCAGGTTGAAGAATACGGGGCCGGTGAGTTCAATGCCGAAGCAAAGAAACTGGTTTATCATCATATCGACGATAACCGCGAGGGATGGGGCAGGTTGACAGAGCTGATGGGATATTGGGTCGATATGGACGATCCTTATATAACATGCACCAATGACTATATCGAGTCTGTCTGGTGGGCCTTGAAGACGATTTTCGATAAGGGTCTCATTTACAAGGATTACAAGATCGTCCCTCAGGATCCGAAATCTGAAACCGTGTTGAGTTCGCATGAACTTGCGCTTGGATATAAAGAAGTAAAGGATCCGAGTGTCTATGTGAAGTTCAAGGTGAAAGATGCCGATGAATATTTTCTGGTATGGACGACAACTCCTTGGACACTGATTTCCAACGTTGCGCTTTGTGTCGGACCCGATGTTGAATATGTCAAGGTAAGAACGCCGAAGGATGAGGTCTATATTCTTGCCAAATCGTGTCTCCGGGTGCTCGAGCAGCAAATGGGAGAGGATGAGGAGCTTGTTTTTCTGGATTCTTTCAAGGGTAGCCTGCTTGCCGGGATCGAGTACGAGCCGTTGTTTAGCTGGGCGCACCCCGAGAAGCCATGCTGGTACGTGGCCGAAGGTGATTTTGTTTCTACCGGAGATGGAACGGGTATCGTTCATATCGCTCCGGCGTTCGGCGCGGACGATTATGAACTCTCGAAAAAGTATGATCTTCCAATGCTGCAGCCGGTTGCGCGAAACGGTTGCTTTACAGCGGAGATTCCCGAATACGACGGGATGTTTTTCAAGGATGCCGATCCGTTGATTATCCGGCGGTTGAAGGAAGAAGGAAAGCTCTTTAAAAAGGAAACCATTACGCATGCTTATCCGTTTTCCTGGCGTTATGATGTGCCTGTTCTCTACTATGCGCGTGAGTCGTGGTATATCAGGACCACAAGTATTGCCGACCGGATGGTAGAGCATAATCGCCATATCAACTGGTGTCCTCCGGAAATCGGAGCCGGAAGGTTCGGGAACTGGCTTGAAGAAAATAAAGATTGGGCCCTTTCACGTGAACGGTTCTGGGGGACGCCGCTGCCCATATGGGTGGCAGATGATTTTGTGATCGGAGACGGTCCTGATTCCGGAAAGGTGTTTGCCGTTGGTTCCGTCGAGGAACTGAAGGATGGGTTTATCGATATCGGCGCAAAGCAGTATCGCCTCGACGATGCCCTTGCTGAAGGATTGGTCGAGCTTGATCTGCATAAGCCGTTTGTCGATAGGATATATTTCATCAAGGAAGGAAAACGGTTCAACCGTACACCGGAATTGATCGATGTCTGGTTTGACAGCGGCTCCATGCCGTTTGCTCAGCTGCACTATCCGTTTGAGAACAAAGAGCTTTTCGAGAAAACATTTCCTGCAGATTTTATCGCAGAGGGTGTCGATCAGACAAGAGGATGGTTTTATACTCTTCATGCCATCGGAACATTGATTTTTGACAAACCGGCATACCGGAATCTTGTTGTTAACGGTCATATTCTCGATCGCAATGGTCAAAAAATGTCCAAGTCGAAAGGAAATGTGGTCAATCCGTTTGAAACGATGGAGAAATATGGTGCCGATGCACTGCGTTGGTACCTTATGTTGTCCAGCCCTCCTTGGAGGCCGAAGTCTTTCAACCCGGATGAGATAGAGGAGGAGCAGCGCAAATTTTTCCGTGCATTCGTCAACAGTTACAATTTTTTTGTCATGTATGCGAATGTTGACGGTTTTACTTTTGTCGAGGATATCATTCCGGTGTCAGAGCGTTCCGGGTTGGACCGATGGGCTGTTTCCTGCCTTCATTCTCTGGTTTCGGGTGTGGAGTTACGCATGCAGCAGTATGATCTTACCGGTGCAATACGGTTGATCAATGACTTTACGGTGGATGATCTTTCCAACTGGTATATACGCCGTTCAAGAAAGCGTTTCTGGAAAGGAGAGATGGGACAGGACAAACTCGCAGCATACCAGACGCTTTACGAGTGCCTTGAGACGGTGGCCAAACTCCTGGCACCCTTTACGCCGTTTATTGCCGACCGGATCTACATGAGCCTGAATGGGGTCACCGGCAGAGAGTCTTGGGAATCAGTGCACCTCTGTGAACTGCCATCGGTCGATAAAGAGGCAATAGACAAGCCCCTCGAGCATCGGATGAAGAAAGCGCAGATTGTTACATCTCTGGTCCGTACCATGCGTGAAAGAGCTTCCATCAAAGTTCGTCAGCCTTTGAAACGTATCATGCTCGCTGTTGATGACACTGCTGACAGGGCGGAATATGAGAAAGTAAGGGATATCATTATTGATGAGGTCAATGTACAGACGGTCGAGTACATCGAGGATGAGAGTTCGGTGGTTAGTAAAAAGGCTAAACCTGATTTCAAGTCTCTTGGGCCCCGGTACGGTAAGGCGGTAAAACAAATTGCCGACTCTATAAGGGTGTTGACCCACAAGCAGATTTCTCTGCTTGAGGGTAAGGGCGCTCTGGAGCTCGATGTCGATGGTCAAAGCTATGTCATTACGCGTGAAGATGTTATCATCAGCCGTGAAGATATTGAAGGTTGGCTTGTCGCTTCCGATGATGCTCATGGCGTTATGGTGGCACTCG
The DNA here is from genome assembly GCF_003182595.1 of Prosthecochloris marina. Classification (NCBI taxonomy): domain Bacteria; kingdom Pseudomonadati; phylum Chlorobiota; class Chlorobiia; order Chlorobiales; family Chlorobiaceae; genus Prosthecochloris; species Prosthecochloris marina. Next base: position 269,749 of record NZ_PDNZ01000004.1, on the reverse strand, counting down.
ATACTGAAATTACTCCCGAACTGGAAATGCTCGGGCTTGCACGAGAGCTGGTAAGCAGGATTCAGGCGTTCAGGAAAGATAGCGGCCTGGAAATTACCGATAGAATTATATTACAGGTTGCCGGAAGCCAAAAGGTTATGCTTGCAGTTGAAGCGAACAGCGATTATATCAAGCAGGAAACACTTGCCGTGGCACTTGATATTGTTTCCTTCGATACCGTTTCGGAAGGTCGGGAAGAAAGCATAAACGGTGAATTATGCCGTTTAGTGCTTGATAAATCCAAATGCTAATGTTATAATTACCGTGTTTTTCCAAAGATAAAAGTATCGTCTTTGTTCGCAGCCGCCATGTAACAATCGTTTATCATAGGTTTGTTCTCCGTATAGCTTGAACCAGTAAACTGGATATAGATACCATGCCCAGAAAAAGCAGCACAGCCAGTACCAGTAAAAAAGAGAAAGAAATACCTGAAGGTCCTACCAAAGTCATTCATACCTATTTGTCGGATGAAGAGTTGGAGCATTTTAAGCAGCTTCTTCTGAAGCGTCGTGAAGAGGTACTGCGTGATCTCGATATTCTACGTTCCTCGCTTTCAGAGGAGAGCGTGGAAGATTCGATCAACTCGAACTATTCCATGCATATGGCGGATCATGGCACGGAAACTATGGATCGTGAGCAACGATTCATGTTTATTGCCCGTGACGAGAAATATTTAGGGTATATAGATCAGGCTCTTGAACGAATCAGAAACAAAACTTACGGTGTTTGCGCCAAGTCAGGCAAACCTATTCCGAAAAAACGCCTCGAAGCCGTTCCCCATACCTCAGTTCGAATTGAGTTCAAAGAAAACAAGAAGAAAGGGTAAATTTATTCTTCGTTATCGTACTCTTCCTTGTCAGTTGTTGCATCGTCCATGCTAATCGGATAGTCACCGGTGAAACAGGCGGTGCAGTAGCTTTGAGTTTCATTTTCAAATCTCGGCGCACTATTCAGCATGCCTTGAAGTGACAGGTATTTAAGTGAATCGACGCCGATGTATTCCCGTATTTTTTCGACTTCTTCGTCATGGTCTTTCGTGTCGGCAAACAGGTAGGTCAGCAACTGGCCTTTTGTTGGAAAGTCCATGCCGTAAAAGCAGGGGTTGGTTATCGGGGCGGAGCTGATATGCAGGTGAATTTCTTTTGGATTCGCTTCGCGAATGAGCTTTATAAGCATTTTCGCTGTTGTCCCGCGTACGATCGAGTCGTCAATAACGACGATTTGTCGGTCTTGAAGAACACCGCGTATAATGTTGTATTTCGAGCGTACTTTGATTTCTCTGCTCTGCTTGCCTGGTTGGATAAACGTCCTTCCAACGTAATGGTTTCGTATCAGACCATGTTCGAAGCGTGCCGGACGGCATATCTTGTTGCTTTCGCGCACAAAACCGAGAGCAGCTGTATTGGATGAGTCCGGTACGCTGACAACGATCTGGTGCTTGTCATCGTTCGATGGTTCGACCATGGACTCACGGGCAAGATTTTTGCCGAGGTTGCGTCGTATCTTATCGACAGAATGAGTGAAAACAAGGCTGTCGGGTCTTGCGAAGTAGACATATTCGAAAATGCAGCGGGCTTTTCTTTTTGAAGGAGGCAGATACAGTGATATAGGTTTATGGGTTCTGATCGAGGTCTTATCAATAAGCAGAATTTCTCCAGGCTCGATATCCCTTACGTAATCTACTGAAAGTATATCGAACGCACAGGTTTCACTGGCTACATAAAAAATTGCGTCGCCGGTATCCGGGTCGGTGGTTTTGCCAAGAGCCAGGGGTCTGACGCCATAGGGGTCGCGGGCGGCAATCAGCTGATCGTTGGCAAGGATGACGAGAGAAAACGCCCCCTTGACTTGACGGAGTGCGTGATAGATCTGATGAACCGGTTCCTTTTCTTTGCTGAGCGCTGCAAGATGAGGAATGATTTCGGTATCGGATGAAGCCTGGAAAATAATGCCTCGCTCCGTGAGCTCCTTGCGTAATGTACGCGAATTGGTAAGATTACCGTTGTGCGCGATGGCGAGGTTGCCCGACCGGTACGTCAGAGAAAACGGCTGTATGTTGCTTGTGGACTTTGAAGCTCCGGTCGTGGAGTACCGGTTATGGCCGATTGCCGCATGGCCCGGTAGTTTCTTGAATATTGCCGGATCTTTGAATACTTCGGCGACCAAACCCATGCCTTTGTGCTGGCGGTATATAGTCTTGTGTTTGTTTTCGTCGTATTCTGCTACAACTATTCCTGCAGCTTCCTGTCCTCTATGCTGTAGAGAGTACAACCCATAGAACGTATCTTCTGCAGGAGTTTTAGAATTATATACGCCGAAAACGCCGCACATAGGACTCCTTCAAATGTTAAGATTTTGTGAATTTCCTGCTATTAAAGTTGCCAATTGAAGGTAAAATAACAAGCGCTAATTATAAAAAATTTTTTCTGTTTAAACAGAACGGGCCGTCGCTTTGTTATTTCTGTCTGCAGTGCGTGCTTTTTGCTGAAAATATGGCAATCGATGTTAACGAAAAAAGCCACTGCAAAAAAGAAAAGATGCAGCGGCTTATAAACCTTTTGAGACTGTTCGGTGACTCGTGGAGCTAAGGAGACTCGAACTCCTGACCCTTTGCATGCCATGCAAATGCTCTACCAACTGAGCTATAGCCCCAACTTATAGCTGTTAATTATGAGAAAAAAAACTTTTATTTCCAACTGGTTTTGTTTTTTCCTTGCTTGATCCGAGTTTCCGGGTGAGTCTGGTTTTCAAATTGTGCATATTGTTTTTTGCTTCTACTTTACAGGTAGGTATGACGACTTTAGAGAAAAAATACAAAAGGTTTTTTATGCCTGGTTCTTGTTTTGAACAGGATGAAAAGCACTACTCGCGTTTTTCGGAAATATCGGCAGGATTTTAAACAAGAATTTCTATGGGGCTATGAATCTTTTTTTTGTGATCAAAGAGGGGTTTTCCGGTATTTTGCGTGCAAAGTTGCCTGCTGCGGTAACGATTGTCGTTGGCTTTTTTGCACTTGTACTACTTGGTTTGTTTGCTACGATTTCCTTGAGTTTTTTTGATATCATCGATGAAGTTCGGGGTAGAGTCGAGATAGAGGTGTTTTTTCCCGATGCATCTTCAGATGAAGCGGTGCAGAAATCCAAGGATGGCATCGAGTCTCTGGATGGAGTAAAAAAGGTGACATATGTTTCAAAAGACAGTGCTGCAGTCATTTTCAATCGGGAGTTCGGTCGTGATATTGTTGAGATTCTCGGTATAAATCCCCTTCCTCGCTCAGCGAAAGTTCTTCTTCAGCCTCGTTATGCTGGGCCCGACAGCCTTCAGGTTATTGTCGCTTCGATAAAAGCTTTTGACCCTTCACTCGATATTCGGTACAACAAAGTTTTTCTGCAACAGCTCGAAGATAATGCTCGTCTCTTTACCGTTCTTACAGCAGCGACCGGCATTCTCATCGCCATAGCGACAGTGGTTCTGGTTGGTTATACCATTCGTCTCGCGATCTATTCCCGTCAGCAGAGAATCAAGACCATGCGTCTGGTTGGAGCAGCTAACTGGTTTATCAGCGCTCCTTACGTCATCGAGGGAGGGATTCAAGGGGTACTGGCAGGAGGGTTTGCCTCACTTGCAATATATCTGTTATCGGACCAACTGCTTCTGCGTTATGAGCCAGGAATATATGAGGTTCTTCATCCTTCTACTTTTCTGGTTTACCCGGTTCTTATCGGTCTCGGCTTTTTTCTGGGCATTTTCGGAAGCACCTTGTCGGTGAGGAAATATCTGCGAAAAGCATGAGTTTCAGTGCGGACCACGAGCCAAGGGAAGCCGGTAACCGGTTCATGGAGCCTTTTCTGCACGAAAGATCATGTCGTCCTGTGAAATGGATGTTCGGATATAACAGAGATGTGGGATCAATCCTGGCCGGCGAGGTGGATGATGGATTCTGGGGTCAAACCCGGGAATGCCAAAGTGAGAAGGTAAAGGTCAAGAGAGGATGTGTCTTATGGATCCCCGGGTCGCGCTTCGCTTGCCCGAGGATGACAAGATGAGGGGGGAGCATGTCGCCCTGTGAAATGGATGTTCGGATTTTGTAAGAGCGCAGCATCCAATTCGATATATCTGTAGCAGGAAAGTCGGTGGATCCACAGATAATATTGGCTTCAGTTGGAAAACGTTTCATCGGTCATTGTTCATTTCTACTCAAATCCGGGAAATTTTTCAAGGTGCATCATGTTTCTCCAGGCTCGAAAGGAGGGCGATTTCTTCAGGCCAGATTTCAGGTTGCGGGGTTTCAAGAATCAGCGGGATGTTTCTGGTTGCAGGATGCTGCATGACGGCTTCAAAACCTGCAATCCCGATTTTTCCTTTGCCGATACTTTCGTGACGGTCACGCCTGCTGTTCAGCTCTAACTTTGCGTCGTTGAGGTGCATGCCTTTCAGATAATCAATGCCTATTGACGCATCGAACAAGGAAAATGTATCTGCGACAGCTGTTTTGTCTCGTAAATCATAGCCTGCTGCAAAAAGATGGCAGGTGTCGAGGCAGACACCAATCCTTTCCTTATTGTCAACTCTTTCAATGATAAAGGCAAGCTGTTCAAAAGAATGGCCGAGATTGGACCCCTGACCGGCGGTGTTTTCCAGCACTGCTTTTGCCTTTGCTGTGGCTTTCAGAGCCTGGTTGATAGATTCCGCGATTGTCTCAAGGCACTGCTCCTCCGGGATTTCCCGCAGATGGCTTCCAGGGTGAAAGTTAAGGTTTATCAGTCCAAGTGCTTCGGTGCGCTTCATTTCGTCGATAAATGCCAGGCGCGAACGGTTGAGCTTTTCAATGTTCGGACTGCCGAGATTGATCAGGTAGCTATCATGTGGCAGAATGTATAAAGGGTCGAAACCGCAGGTTTTACAATTGTTTGCAAATGCACGTACTGTTTCTTCTGTCAAAGCGGGGGCTTTCCACTGGCGTTGATTTTTGGTGAACATGGCAAAAGCGGTTGCTCCTATTTTCTCTGCGCGAAGAGGCGCGTTTTCTACTCCGCCTGCAATACTGACATGTGCCCCGATGTGTCGCATTATGGTGATGGATTTAGCGTTCAGAACTATGGGAAAAAGGGCTGTCGAGCTCTTTATTCCTTACTGTTTTTGTATCCTATTGTGTACATTTTTTTTCAGCACACCATATCTAACAAAAAAATGCCATGCAGCCAACTCCTCTTCTTTCCGTTATCGTTCCTTTCTATAATGAAGAGGAGTCTTTGCCCCTGCTCCTCGACCAGCTTTTCGAGGCCATGTCGGATAAGGAGTTGCAAGGTCTTTTTAAGCAGCCGTTTTCATTTGAGCTTTTGATGATCGATGATGGTTCGACGGATGGCTCATTGGATTTTATCCGTGAAGAGATTGTGCGCAAACCCGAGCTTAAGCTGGTTTCTCTACAACGAAATTTCGGTAAGACCGCTGCACTTTCGGCGGGTTTCAAGTATGCGGAAGGGGAGTATATTGTTACGCTCGATGCTGATTTACAGGACGATCCTTTTGCTATCAAATGTCTTATCGAAAAGCTTCAGGAAGGTTATGATCTTGTAAGTGGATGGAAAAGAGAGCGTAACGATCCGTTATCCAAAACAATTCCTTCGAGAGTTTTCAACATGACAACCAGGCTGTTTACCGGAATTGCGCTGCATGATTTCAACTGCGGTTTGAAAGCATACCGCAAAAAAGTTATACAGTCGCTCGATTTGTACGGTGAAATGCATCGCTATATTCCGGTTCTTGCGCGATGGAACGGTTTCGGGGTATCGGAGATTCCTGTGAAACATAATCCCCGCAGGTTCGGCAAAACCAAGTTCGGTACTTCACGCATTTTTCCGGGTCTGTTCGATTTCCTTACGGTGCTGTTCATCACTCGTTACCTACGGCAGCCGATGCACTTTTTCGGTATGTTGAGTCTTTTAAGTTTTCTTGTAGGTTTCGGGATCAGCCTTTATGTGACGATAGGAAAAGTTTTTTTCAATGAGGCGGTTGTGAACCGTCCGATTCTTTTTCTGGGTATTCTTCTCATCATTCTGGCTGTACAATTTTTCTCTATCGGACTCCTGGGTGAGATGTTGACCCGTGATGCATCCAGAACCCTTCATTATACTGTCAGGGAAACGATGAACGTTCAAGAGGAGAAGAGGTAAAAAAAGGATGCCGAGGCCTGTCTTTTTGCGTTTGTTTTGAATGCTACACTCCTCGTGTGTCCGGGTTCCAGATGTATTTGTGCAGTTGAAGCTGCAGCTTTACATGGAGGTGATCTTCAAGGATCCATTTTGCAAGTTCTGCAGGATCCAGCCTGCCGAAAACCGTACCCATGAGCACTGTACAGTGATCGGTCAGGCCCCAGCTGCTCAGCAGGTTTTTTGCCCATTCGTAATCTTGTCGGGAAGCGATGATCAGTTTAAACTCAAAAGTTTTTTTCTGAAGAACTGAAGATGCAATGACATATTCGATGTTTTTCAGGCAGTTTTTTTCACTTTCCCCCGACGAAGGTGCTTTCAGGTCTATTATCTTATGGACCCGAGGATCAACGCGATCGACAGGAACAAAACCTCCGGTTTCGAGCAGCAGTGTATGGCCCCGATCACAAAGTTGCCGCATGAGCGCATAGACGTTTTCCTGCAACAGCGGTTCTCCGCCTGTTATTTCTATAAGCGGAGTGTCGTAAGACTCTATCTGGTTGATTATTTCGGTGATGGTCATGTTTTTGCCTTCTTTACCTGAGGCGTAGCGGGTGTCGCACCAGGTACAAGAGCTGTCGCATCCCGAAAGGCGGGTAAATATGCAGGGCCATCCGGCGTAGGTCGATTCACCCTGAATGGAGAGGAATATTTCATTGACAAGCAGGGTTTCACTCATAATTCCTCTGCGATAAGGAGTTTTTCAAGAGCATCGGGGTAGAGCTGGTGCTCACATTTGAGGACTCGTGCCGCGAGTGATTCCGGAGTGTCTCCGGGTTCGACAGGGACTTTTCGTTGGAGCACAATAGGACCTTTGTCGTATTCCGGGTCAACATAGTGCACGGTGGCTCCGGACTCTTTACTGCCGGCTTCGAGCACGGCTTTATGAACATTGATGCCGTACATGCCCGGGCCGCCGAAATCGGGCAGCAATGCAGGATGGATGTTGAGGATTCTGAAGGAATAAGCATTGACTACGGTTTCCGGTACTTTTCTCAAATAGCCGGCAAGCAGGATGTATTCGATTGCATGTTCTTCGAGTGATGTGAGCATTGCAGCTGCGAATTCTTCGTGTGTATCGTACTGCTTTTCGGAGAGATGAACTGTCGGTATGCCATGCTGTCTGGCAAAAACGATTGCACCACATTCTGAACGGTTGGAGAGGCAGAGGGAAAATTCAGCCGGTAGACGGCGCTCATCGATAGCATAGTACAGAGACTGAAAGTTCGAACCGGTACCTGAACAGAAAGCCGCCAGACGGGTTTTACGGTTGGCCATTTATTGGATATTTGATTACATTGACGATTTATTGAGATTTAACCATATCAACCTAATCTACAAATGTCTGATCCTGTTATCAAACGTGCATTAGTGTCAGTTTCCGATAAAACCGGTATCGTGGATTTCTGCCGGGAATTGTCATCCATGGGGGTTGAAATATTTTCAACCGGTGGAACGTTGCGAACAATCCAGAGCGCAGGAGTTCCTGCCGCATCTATTTCAACCATTACGGGATTTCCGGAGATCATGGATGGACGTGTGAAAACGTTGCATCCGAAAATTCATGGCGGATTGCTTGCTGTACGTGACAATGCCGACCACATTGTACAGGCTGAAGAGAATGGTATCGGGTTTATCGATATGGTTGTCGTCAACCTCTATCCATTCGAGGAAACGGTTGCAAAGCCTGATGTCACATTTGAAGATGCAATTGAAAACATTGATATCGGCGGACCTTCGATGCTTCGGAGCGCGGCTAAAAATAACGAGTCGGTAACTGTTGTCACCGACAGTGCCGATTATGCTCTTGTTTTGGAGGAGATGCGTATGAACAGTGGGGCGACGACCCGTTCAACAAGGCTCAGACTGGCAAGAAAGGTTTTCGAGCTGACCTCTCGCTATGATAGTGCAATCGCCGGGTATATGACTGGAATCGAGAACGGAGGCAAAGATTCCGGGATAGATAAGACATCCCTGAAGCTCGAGCGTGAGCTTGATATGCGTTATGGGGAAAATCCACACCAGCAAGCCGGTTTTTATCGTATGAATGATGGGGAATGTTCCCGGTCTTTTGGTGAGTATTTTGAGAAGCTGCACGGTAAAGCCCTTTCTTATAACAATATGCTTGATACGGCTGCGGCAACCGGACTGATCGAGGAGTTCAGTGGTGAAGATCCGGCAGTGGTGATCATAAAGCATACCAATCCCTGCGGCGTTGCTCAGGCTTCTGCGCTTGTCGATGCTTATCGCAAAGCGTTTTCCACAGATACCCAGTCTCCTTTCGGTGGTATCATCGCATTCAACAAACCGCTTGATATGGAGACAGCAAAAGCGGTCGATGAGATTTTTACCGAAATTCTCATTGCGCCTTCCTATGAGGACGGAGTGCTTGAGCTTCTGCAGAAAAAGAAAAACAGGCGTCTTCTTCTCCAGAAACAACCTTTGCCGAAAGATGTTATAGAATACAAGTCAACCCAGTTCGGCATGCTGGTGCAAGATAGGGATAGTCGGATCGTTTCACGTGAAGATTTGAAAGTTGTTACAAAACGCCAACCCTCGTCCGAAGAGCTTGATGATCTCATGTTTGCCTGGAAAATCTGCAAACATGTGAAATCAAATACAATTGTTTACGTAAAGAACCGTCAGACTCTTGGTGTAGGTGCCGGTCAGATGTCTCGTGTTGACTCGGCGAAGATTGCCCGTTCAAAGGCTGCTGAAGCCGGTCTCGAGTTGAAAGGTTCGGCAGTTGCATCGGACGCATTCTTTCCTTTTGCCGATGGTTTGCTTGCCGCTGCCGAGGCAGGTGCCAGCGCTGTCATTCAGCCGGGGGGCTCTATCCGTGATGAAGAGGTTATTTCTGCGGCGGATGATCATAACCTGGCGATGGTTTTTACCTCGATGCGGCATTTCAAGCATTAAGTGGTATGAGTTCAGCTATTGATATCCCCTCCGACAGGCCGGAGAACAATTTCTTCCACTGACGTCCGTGATGGCTGAAGGTATGCGTCGACAACAGGACCGGCGATATCTTCAGGCATCATCATGAACGGTTTGAGTTCTTCTGCGGCTTCTCCCCACATTGGCGTATAGACAGCTCCCGGCATCACATTGGTGATTTTGACGTTACACTCCCTTCCGTAAAGGCGGAGTGCTTCTACGAGCCCTTTCTGGCCGAATTTGGACATCGAGTAAACCGACGAACTTTTAAATGCCATTTCCGCTGCTACAGAGGTGATGAAAAAGATATGGCCTGAGCGTCGTTTCTCCATGATGGAAAATACTTTCTGTGTCAGAAAAAAAGTGCCTTTCATGTTTACCGACATGATATAATCAAAATCATCTTCTGTCATTTCCTTCAGATCCTTGAACCGTCCGACGCCGGCATTGTTGATCAGGCAGTCAATAGTGCCGAACTCTTCAGTCGTTTGTTCAATCAGGTGGTCGATGTCGTCAAGGTCTGCTATATCGGCTTCTATCGGAACAGCTTGTGTTCCGAGTGCTCTGCATTTTTCTGCAAGCTTTGCAATATCGTTATAAGTGCGTGAGCAGAGAATCAGAACAGGGTTGAAAGAGGGATTTTTTTGTGATTTTTGGGAGAAGTCGAGGGCAATTGCCTCTCCGATACCTTTGCCAGCCCCGGTGAGCAGGATAATGTCTTGCATAGTCGAATTTTTGAATTATTGTTGATTTTTTCTTTCTAAAGTATTGTTATAGTACGGTTTAGTTTATGTTTCCACAAAGGATTGATCTTGGTTTCGATGTATTAACATCGAAAAAAGAGCCGAAAATGTTGTTACATCTTGACAATTAACCTATATTCATAGTGTAAGCTACCCCCAAGATGCTGTTTGCAACGGCATCTTCCTTTAAGGATAAATCCCCAATTTTCATCATGCAAAGGAAAAGTAAAGTAAAGTGGTTCGATGGTAAGAAGGGTTATGGTTTTATTGTTAACCCTGATGGCGGAGAAGATATTTTTGTCCATTTTTCCGCAATTGTTTCCGATCAGAGTTTCAAGGTACTGAATCAGGACGCTGAAGTTGAGTTTGAAGTTGATCAGACGCAGAAAGGGCTACAGGCAAAGAACGTCTGTGAGATTTGCGCTGGAAACGTAACTGTTCAGCCTCAGCCTCAAGCTTTCGTGCGTCCTGGTGAGGGTGTTCCCGGTCAGTAAATGACTCAAGGTTACATCGCTTTTCTTTTTAGCACGACTGGAAATGCTATGAAAATTCAAGTATGTTTTTTCGATGTGTTTCTATGTTGCTGTTAGAACCAGTGTACCATGACTCTGGAACGGTTTTCTCTCGGCTGTGGTATTACGGTCGAGAGATACGATTAATAAAAGTCGCCTGTTTAAGCTTTGGAAGTTCTTCTTTAAAGGCTTTCGCCGGCACTATGCTGCTTTGTTTGCAGTTATGGTTACAGGTGAAGATACGATGCCTTGCTAATGTGGGTTCTAATACCTGAGTGACAGGGGAATATTTGAAATTGCTCTTATTTCCAAAATGCCTGCTTGTTAAGTTGAAGAATTGTCCCAGTCTATAATGTGTCTCCCTTCTTTTTTCAGCAACCCTTATGAGGCTCGTCATGAGCGTTGTAAATTTGCGTTTTTTTCTGATCGTTTTCATGCAAGCAGTGAATGCTCTCTGAAACTGAACCAGGTGTCCTTGCCTGTTATGACATGATCGAGAAGCTCGATCTGAATTATCGATCCGGCCTCTTTCAGTAAAGAGGTTACCTGCTTGTCCGCATTGCTTGGCTCGGCATCCCCGGATGGATGGTTGTGGACCAGGATAATCGCATGAGCACTTTCCCGTATGGCTGATTTGTAAATTTCTCTCGGATGAATCAATGATGCGTTCAGTGTTCCAACCGAGATAAGATCATGGCGCATGATCTGGTTTTTCGTGTTCAGGTGCAGTAAAAACAGGTGCTCTTTACTTTCATCAGGTACTCTTCCGTTCATATACTCGAAAACGTCTCTTGCCGAACGTACCCTTTTGTTGGCGTTGCGTCTGAAATGAAGACGTTTGTGCAGTTCAAAGACAGCTTTTATCTGCATTGCTTTTGCAGGCCCTATTCCTTCGTTTTCCTGCAATTCACCCATTGAAAGATCGGCAAGTTTCTCAAGACCGTAACTGCTCATGAGTTCATTGCAGGTTTCCAAAATATTTTTCCCTTTGGTTCCGGTTTTGAGTATAAGTGCCAGAAGTTCAGCTGAGCTTAGGGCTGATGCGCCTGAGTGTAAGAAGCGTTCACTTGGCCGGTCATGAGGATCGAGGTCATGAATTCTCATTCTTCGCTGGATTTGCTTTGCGGAACTGTGTGTATACTGAATATAGGATTTCGGGTAATATGTTTGACGGAATAATGGTGTATTGTTTGTGCATGAGTCATTTCAGAATGAGAGCGTGTATTATTATGAGACGAATTTTCGTAAAACGCAAAAGTGTTTTTATTGGGCGGTTTGTTGTTATGTGTTTGTTTTTTAAGCGTTTATCTTTTTTTGTTTTTTTTGGCACGTTATTTGTATAACTATATGCAATGCTCCACGCCCGTGGAGTAGAACAGGTGTAATGGGGGACACCTGTTCATAATAAAAGCGTCCCGGGAAACCGGGACGCTTTTTATTTTTATCGCTGATTATTATATCGTTTTGTGCTGCTTCGGATCAGGCAAGTAACGGGGCGAGGTTGTTACAATTTTCTTCAACAATCGCGGCGGATTTCCGCAGCGCTTCGATTTCAGGCTTATCGAGATTGATTTCAAGAATTTGTTCGATACCGTTTTTCCCCAGCTTTACAGGGGCACCGATGAAAATATTGTCGATGCCGTACTGGCCTTCAAGAAGTGCCGAGCAAGGCAGTATTCGTTTGCGGTCGTTGACGATGGCGTCGATCATTTCAACGCAAGACGCTGCAGGTGCGTAATAAGCTGAACCGTCTTTGAGATAGTTGACGATTTCAGCACCGCCTTTGCGTGTTCTTTCAACCAACTGATCGATTGTTTGCTGCGGCAAGAGTTCCGTCAGCGGGATTCCTGCAACACTTGTGTATTTGACGACAGGTACCATGGAGTCTCCATGTCCTCCCAGCACAAAGGCATTGATATCCTGCATGGATACATTCAGTTCTTTGGCGATGAATGATCTGAAGCGTGCAGAATCGAGAACTCCGGCCATTCCCAATATCCGTTCTTTCGGTAACTTACTTCTGACATATCCGACATGAGTCATTATGTCAAGAGGGTTCGATACCATAATGATGATAGGATTTTTGGAGTATTGCATAACCTGATCGGTTACCTCCCTGACAATGGCTGCGTTTTTCATAAGCAGGTCCTCACGAGACATTCCCGGTTTGCGGGCCAAACCAGCAGTGATGAGGACAATGTCGGAATCGGCTGTATCGCTGTAATCGTTAGTACCAAAGACCATTGTGTCAAAAAGTCCTACCGGCCCGGATTCATACATGTCGAGAGCTTTCCCTTGAGGGATGCCTTCAACGATATCGAGAAGTACTACTGTATTCGCGAGTTGTTTTTCTGCAATGCGGTGGGCCGCAGTTGCTCCTACATGGCCTGCGCCAATAACGGTAATTTTCATATTATGTTGCGTTTAATTCTACAGTATGAATATCAGCCAATTGAAGGGAGGTAATGGCGATAATTCCAAGCTTTATTATGAAGCAAAAAAAAAGCCGGCCTTTTACGGTCGGCTTTAGAAATATACGTTTATTTTGTTTTCGAGACAAACAATCAGGCTGGCAGTACGTCGATGTGTTTTTTGTCGTTACGGCCGTTCCTGAAGTGAACCTTGCCGTCTACAAGGGCGTAAATCGTATGATCTTTGCCTATTCCGGCATTGTTGCCGGGTTTGAAGACAGTGCCTCTCTGACGAACAATAATTGAGCCTGCGGAAACAAGAGAGCCACCCGATGCTTTAACTCCCAAATATTTCGGGTTACTGTCACGGCCATTCTTCGTTGAGCCGCCACCTTTTTTATGAGCCATGAGTCAAAATGATTTTTGTTGAAAATGTTATGAGTACTATCGATGTCAAAGAACCTCAACCTGAGTCATCAACTGACGATGGCCGTTCCTTTTTTGATAGCGTTTTCTGCGTTTCTTCTTGAAGACGACGATTTTTTCGTCTTTAAGATGCTCGAGCACTTTCAGCTGGATGTTACCTGAAGGTTCTGTCGATGTCTTCTCCTGGTCAATATGCGCTAAAGGCTCGATGTCTATGATGTTACCGACTTCAGCTTTTTGATGTGGAACGAACAGTTTGTCACCGGTTTTAACCAAGTACTGCTTGTCCGAAATCTTTATCAGTGCCTGCATTATGCTTTTGTGTTAGATTAAGAATTATAGATCTGCAATATATGGTAATCGATGTATTATTTCAAATGGATAATATCGGGTTCACTTCTTTCACTTCAGTCATGAAAATTCGGGTATTTACCGGTCGATACCAAGCTGCTTTACAGGAGAAAGAAAGTTACCGACAGTACCAGGGCGAACATAGTCAGGGAAATGGTAAAAAGATTGTACCATTTTTTATAGTCGGAGCGGCTGCAGGGATATTGCAAAGGCTGAATGGCTTTAATGATATAGCCCATGGTCAAAGCAACCTGAAGAACGATTATTCCCACCTTTATCATAATGCCGACAGTCCATCCATGGAAAAAGAATGCGAGTAAGAGGCCGGAAACAATCGCTGTTTTAAAACCTGCATCGGCTACTTTGGTTTCAAGTTTGATATAGGTCTGCAGGAGCATGGGGTAATCGCCCGGATCATTGTCCGAGCCGGTCAGCTTCGGCTCGAGCGTCTTTAAAAAAAAGAGGGACGCAAACACGGTGCCGAACCAGGTTGCAAACGAGGTTACGTGAATGAAGCGGAGAATGGCGTGCCAATCCATGGTGAATGTCGTTAACAATGGTGAAATCCGGATAGTTACAATACCTTGTATTCGAGGCTTATGAGACAACCTTGATAAACCTTGAATATAGAAAAAACAATGAGGTCTGTTCGGTATAAACATTGCTTACGCTACGTGTTCCGGTTGTAAGGTTCTTGTTTTTTTTAGTGCTCTGAATTAGCTTGATCAATCATGAAAAGGGGATAAACGGTATAAGAAAGCAATGAAATCCATGAAGGTGACCCAGCGGAAAAAAAGTGGTAACGAAACACCGATGATGCGTCAATATCTCGAGGTAAAGGAGCGTTACCCCGAATATTTATTGCTATTCAGGGTCGGTGATTTTTATGAATCGTTTTACGATGATGCGCGCAAGGTTTCAGATGCTCTCAACATTGTCTTGACCCGCCGGTCGAACGGGGCTGCTGCGGATATTCCCATGGCAGGTTTTCCGCATCATGCCTGCGACGGGTACATAGCTCGTTTGGTTAAAAAAGGATACAAGGTTACCGTCTGTGATCAGGTCGAAGATCCTTCGCAAGCAAAGGGGCTTGTGAAACGTGAAATAACGGATATTGTCACGCCAGGAGTGACCTACAGTGATGAAATCCTTGAAGACAAGCACAATAACTATCTCTGTGCACTGGCTTTTTTGAAGAAAGGGCGTGAGAAGCGTGCTGGAATTGCCTTTATCGATGTGACAACTGCAGAATTCAGGATTGCTGATGTATCGCTCGGCCAGGTTGCGGATATGCTGCAGTCTATCCAACCTTCAGAGATTCTTCTCGCTTCAAGAGAGAAGGTTTTTAGAGAGACTATCGAAAAAATATTGCCTTCAGAAGTGGTTGTTACCATGCTGGATGACTGGATGTTCAGCGAAGAAAACACATCGCAGGTAATAGCAAAACATTTTAAAACCCATTCTCTTAAAGGATTCGGCATCGAAGCGGCCTATGCAGCCCAGGTTGCGGCCGGGGTTGTGCTGCAATATCTTGAGGAAACCCGGCAAAATCGTTTGCAATATATCACCAGGGTTGCTCTGGTTGACAGCAGGCATCATATGATGCTCGATCTTCAGACCAAGAAAAATCTGGAAATCATCTCTTCTATGCAGGATGGATCGATTAACGGCAGTTTGCTTCAGGTTATAGATCATACCCGTAATCCGATGGGGGCAAGGCTGCTCAGGCGCTGGCTTTTGCGTCCCCTCAAAAGAATCGAGGAAATACAGTTCAGGCTCGATGCTGTCGAAGCGCTCCATGAAGAGACAGCTGTTTGTACCACCTTGGGTGAGATACTTGGGGGGATCAACGATCTTGAAAGAGCGTTGGCAAGAATCGCGACCTTGCGAAGCATGCCTCGAGAAGTTCGCACCCTTGGGGCGGCTCTTGAAAAAATACCCGATCTCCAAGCATTGCTAAGCGATTCGAAAAGTTCCAAACTTCGAAAACTTTCACAAGATCTGATTCAACTCTCTGAAATAACAACAATCATCGAACAGGCGATCGATCCGGATGCCGGAGCGACACTCCGTGATGGCGGTTATATCAGAACCGGATATAACTCCGAACTCGATGAGCTGCGCTCGGTTTCTTCCAATGCCAAGGGCAGTTTGATGGAAATTCAGCAGGCGGAGCGTGGAAAAACCGGAATTTCCACTCTGAAGATACAATACAACAAGGTTTTTGGTTACTATATCGAGGTCAGTAAAGCAAACAGTAACAAGGTTCCCGGTTACTATGAAAAGAAGCAAACTCTTGTTAATGCGGAGCGATACACTATTCCGGAATTGAAAGAGTACGAGGAAAAAATTCTGACCGCGGAGGAAAAGAGTCAGTTGCTCGAACAGCAACTTTTCCGTGAGCTGTGCATGAACGTTGCTTCCGAGGCGTTGCATATTCAGCAAAATGCTGAAATCGTTGCCGAACTTGATTGTCTGTACTCCTTTGCATGTTGTGCGAAAGCATATCGATATGTTAAGCCGAAAGTTGAAAAACATGGGAATTTGTCTGTCACCAATGGCCGTCATCCGGTGCTTGAACGTATTCTCGGAGTTGATGAGCCTTATGTAGCCAATGACTGCTTTTTCGACAGAAAACAACGCATGTTGATTGTTACCGGTCCGAACATGGCTGGAAAAAGCTCGTTTCTCCGTCAAAACGGTCTTATTGTTTTGCTTGCCCAAGTTGGCTGTTTCGTTCCTGCCGATGCTGCGGAAATAGGGCTTGTCGACAGGATTTTTACAAGGGTGGGTGCATCGGACAACCTTGCTTCCGGGGAAAGTACCTTTCTTGTAGAAATGAATGAAGGGGCTAATATCCTTAACAACGCGACGGAAAAAAGCCTTATCTTGCTCGATGAAATCGGCAGGGGGACCAGTACCTATGATGGAATGTCCATTGCTTGGGCTATGAGCGAATACATTCACAACACCATACAAGCAAGGACACTGTTTGCCACACACTACCACGAGCTTGCCGAGTTGGAAGATCGTTTTGAGGGCATATGTAACTACAATGCCACGGTTGTCGAAACCGCCGATAAGGTGGTTTTTCTCAGAAAAATCGTCAGGGGTGCGTCCGATAACAGCTACGGTATCGAGGTTGCAAAAATGGCGGGTATGCCATCCGAAGTCATCAAGAGAGCCAAAGAAATTCTTTCGGGTATGGAACGAAGGGATATCGCATTTCCAGCAGGGACACAGGGGTCTGAAATTCAGGAAATGCAACCCCGTCAAATCTATCTTTTTGAAGAGGAAGAACGAAAGTTGAAGTATGCGATCGATGCGATCGATATCAATCGCCTTACGCCGATCGAAGCTATTGTAGAGCTGAAAAAGCTTCAGGATCTTGCAGGAAAATAAGATGGACATGGTCGGCAAGAGGTGGAATGCGAAAATTGAAATGGTGTGTAGCTCAGAATGAGTAAACTATCAGTACTGCTTGTTTTTGTGCCTGCTGACAGTGGTGTTGACGGCCCATCTCTTCTCGGTGAATCAGAGCATTCCGGTTTTCTTCGGGGCATAAAGGATAGCGTTCTTAAAAACGTCATAAAGCGGGCGCAATTCGCTATTCCTCCTCTTTCCCTGATGATTCTCAGTTCAGTCGACGAACCCGGTATCGAACAGCATATCTGCGATCTTCGTTTTGAAACATTTCCACTTGACAGAAAGTGGGATCTTATAGGAATCAGTGTCCAGACCGGAGCGGTCAAACCGGCCTTCGAACTGTCTGCACTTTTACGGGAAAAAGGGTTCAACGTTGTTTTGGGTGGTCCGTACGTTACACTTTTTCCTGAACGCTGCTATGTTCATGGAGACGTACTTGTTATTGGAGAGGCTGATGAAATATGGCGGACTGTTCTCAAAGATCTTCGAAATGGAACGTTGCGGAAAGAGTATCGCGTGGATGAACAGCCCGATCTTTCCTGTGGCCACAAGGTAAAAAAAGATGCGTTGGACCTTCATCATTATTTTACTACAAATGTTGTACAGACTACCCGTGGTTGTCCTTACAGTTGTGATTTTTGCAATGTTCATGTCATGAACGGTCATAAAATCAGGCATCGGGATATTTGTGAGGTGGTTCGGGAAGTTGAAGGTTTTCTCGAAAAGGATAAGAGAATATTCTTTTTTCTCGACGATACGGTGAACGCTGATGAAGAGTATGCGGAAAATCTTTTTCGTGAACTGATTCCGTTCAACATTAGCTGGGTGGGACAGGCTACAACCAAACTTGGTGAAAACAGTCGTTTGCTCGATGTTTTTTCCCGGTCAGGCTGTGGTGCACTGCTTGTCGGTATTGAAAGTCTCGCCGAAGAGAGTAACAGGGCACATCATAAATTTCACAACCCTGCCGACCGTCAGGCTGCATGTATTCGCAATATCCGTGAAGCGGGGATATGTGTTTACGGCAGTTTTATTTACGGCCTCGACGAGGATACCCTCGAGCAGCCTGATGCCATAGTGGAGTTTCTGGACAAGACCGGAATAGATGTGCCGGGTATCAATCTGCTGCGTCCAATTCCCGGAACTGAAGTGTTCGAACGCTTGGCGGATGAGCAACGGCTGCTGCACGACCGTGATGATCATGATGCTTTTCGTTTTTCCTGGGGTCAGGAGATGCTTTACCGTCCGAAAAAAATACCGATTGAAACGTTCATTCCAAGTTATACCGCTTTAACCAAGCGGGTCTTTACGGTACAACGGGCATTTCAGCGAGCGGTCAACGCACCTACGCTCAAAAGTGCCGTTCTCATGTTCAATCTCTTTTATGTGCACATGTACAACCTTTCGCGGAAAGACCTTAACCGTCAGAAGGAGGAGCTGGAGATAGGTAATGGGGAATAGGTAATCGGTAATGGGTAATCGGTAATGGGTAATCGGTAATGGGTAATGGGTAATCGGGAATGGGGGGAGTGAGGAAAGTCAGTATGGATGCCGCATCGAGTGCGGCATGATTCTTTGCCTGAAACGTATGCATGGCGACTGGTCGTCATGAAGCAGTGCTTTTGAGACTGCTTCGATGAGGATTTCGATCCCGAAAAGTCGGGACAACGAAGAAATCGAGGTGAGCAATAACTGTATGGAGGTTCTTCAGTTTATCGACTGGATCTCATCTTCGAGTAACTGCTGTGTGTAGAGTTCGGCATAGATGTTTTCTTTTGCCAATAGTTCTTCATGCGATCCTGTTTCCGCTATCCCGCCATTTTGAAGGACGATGATTCGATCACAGTTTTTGACGGTCGAGATTCTATGACTGATAAGCAGCAGAGTTGTGTGAGGTAGTTTTTCAAGCAGAGCTTCGAATATGCCGGCTTCGGTGCTGGTGTCTACGGCTGAAAGGGCATCGTCGAGTATCAGGAGTTCAGGTTTCCAGGCAAGTGCACGTGCAATACAGGTGCGCTGTTTTTGTCCGCCTGAAAGGTTGATGCCTTTTTCGCCCAGCATGGTCTCGAAACCATCCGGAAAATCCATGATATCATCGTAAAGGTTAGCGATCCGGCTCGCTTCGATGATATGGTCCAGATGATCGGAGTTCGTGGTGACGCCATAGTCGATGTTGTTGGCTATGGTGTCGGAAAAAACAAAATTCGTTTGAGGTACGAAGCCGATATGCTGACGCAGGTTGGCAAGCGGTATGGTTCTTATATCCCTCCCGTCAAATAAAACAGTACCGCTTTGCGGATCATAAAGGCGGGGGATGAGGTTCACCAATGAGGTTTTTCCTGAACCTGTCGCTCCGACAATGGCAACCTTGCTGCCTGGCTCGATAGTGAACGAAATATTGGAAAGAACGTCTTGTTCTTCATTTCCGGGATAGTGGAATGAAACGTCTCTGAATTCGATTCGGCCACGAACGTTCTCCGGTAAATCTTCCATTGCGAGACTGTCGGTAATATCTGGTTTCGCATCGAAAATTTCATTGAGGCGGGTTTGGGCTGAAGATGCTTTCTGGATAATGTTAGTAACCCATCCTATAGAAATAATCGGCCAGCTGAGCATGCTGACGTAAATGACAAACTGGGCGATATCACCGATTGTCATGGTTCCGTTCACGACATTGATCCCGCCTACCCAGATAACCGGGATGAGGGAGAGTGCAAGCAGAGCGGTTAAGATGGCAAAGAACAATGCTTGAAGTTTTGCCAGTGATATGTTTTTGCGAAAATAAGTTTGGTTGATTTTTTCAAACTTTTCTGTTTCATGGGATTCTCGCGTGTAGTTTCTGATCACGCGGATACCTGAAATATTTTCCTGTAACAGTGCTGTTATATCGGCATAGCTTTCCTGGATGCTTTTCGTTCGTTTCTGGATCGATTTTCCTATTCTATAGACAGCATAACTGAAAAAGGGGGCTGGAAGAAGTGCGAGCAACGTGAGGTTCGGTGAAATGGTCAGCATTGCGATGACGGCAAAGAAAAGGCGGAAGAATGTATTAATGGAATACATGATTCCCGGGCCAAGGAAATCCCGGACAGCATTAAGATCATTTGTTCCTCGTGCAATCAGCTCCCCCGTGCTGGTTTTATTGTAAAAATTTCTGGAAAGAGTTTGTAAATGAGCATAATAGTCGTTTTTCAAGTCGAACTCGATAATGCGTGAAGCTACGATGATGTTCTGGCGAACCAGGAAGAGGAATATGCTGCCAAGAGCGGCAAAAAGTATATAGAGCCCGACGTTGCTCAGAACATCCGACATGACGAAAGGGCTTTCCAGTACATCGATTGCATTGCCGATAAAGCGGGGGGCGAATACGGCAAAAATGTTTGTCAGAATGATACAAACAATGCCATAAAGCATTTTACGCTTATATCTGAGGAGATATTTTTTCAGCCGTAACAGATTTTTCATCGCTCATGTTTTTGATCTCACGGATGTAATGTATAATAAGAGGATGTAAAAGCCTACAGAGGGACGCCTTTTAGGGAGTACAATTTCTTAAATGAAAGTCATGCCATTCGAGTCGAATAAAAGCTATTACTCTATTGGAGAGGTAAGTAAGATCACCGGGGTTCCCGCTTACCTTCTGAGATACTGGGAAAGGTTTTTCAGTGAATTGAATCCTGCTAGAGACACAAGGGACAACAGGCGGTATACTAACAAGGATATTGCCATGGTTCTGACGATCAAAGGGCTTGTTTATGAAAAAGGATATAAGCTTGAAAAAGCCTCGCTGATAGTCAAAGGGGAGAGTACCGATACCGATACTGACGAGAAAACCGAGGAAATCTTGAAGTTGCGAAAACAGATTGGTCATGAAAAGAAAAATCATGCCATAGCTCATCAGCGTAGGGGAGAACTTTTGCAGGAAATCAAGGGGGAGATCGAAGAGATTCTGCAACTTTTGGGTTAGGCTCCGAGGATGACAAATAAAAAAAGCCGACGATCTTCGCGCCGGCTTTTGATGTCATATTTTCAAACAGTTTCGTTACTGTGCATACAGTACTTCAAACTGCCCTGTACCGCCTTTGCAGACATGTTCTACCCAACGTGCATAAGCGCCTCCGCTCCAGCGATACTCTTCAAGATTCTGCGAGCGGAACTGAGGAGCTGCGTAACGGATTTTGTAGCCTTTTGGAAGTACTACTTTCAGCTGAGCGTCAACGGTAAAGTCATTGAACTTGCCAACCATACCGTGATGAACCAAAGGAATAAGCGGATGATTCAGAACTCTGCGAAGACCACCACCTGCATCTCGTGAAACTCCAGGGAGGTTTCCGTCTACTTTGACTTCGATACCCTGCGAATCGGAACGGAATCCACCTTCGATAGATGCCGGTTTGTTGAGCTGTTCAACAGGGAAAAGCTCGGACCAGCGGGAAATTGAGTCGACAATGCCTGATCCGGCATGAGAGAACTTCCATCTTGATACACCGACCGGGCCTTTTTCGCCACTTTCAACCCCGAAGTTGTTTACCTGTATCGGGGAAATGCGTTGACCACCTTCGTTGATAGCTGTAAAGGCTGGACCGATGAACCAGAACTCGCGAATCCAGTCGTTGAAGTTTGCGCCACCGCCTGAGATCGACTGCTGAAATCCTTCCCATGTGTCGATAAGATCATTGTTTTCCAGAGGAACTTTCATCATGATATCGTGGAACTGTCGTCCCTGCTGGTAGATTGGATTCGGCACGTTTCTGCGAACGGCATCTGAACGGTAGTAGTACATGTTGACTACTGAACCTTCGAAAGAAAACGAGTGGGAAAAATCACCTACTGAAAGCTTGCCTTCACCAACAGCGATTCTTCTGTCTTTGGTTTCGTTGGCAATATCGACTTCGACATTAAGCGTATTCTTCGTGCTATCGACAATTGATTCGATGGCAGTGGTGAACCGTACTGTGCCTTTCTGTCCGTCAAGAGGTTTTGCGTCGATCTTGATGTTGCAATCTGCCGGCAGCAGAGGAAGTGCAGCTGGTGCATTGACTTTAGCACGGCCTTTCACTTGTCCCCAGGAGCTTGAACCACCCTCGAGAATAATCTCGTAATCAGCATGGGCGGTTGTAGTGTCTTTAGTGCCGAATAGAGCCATAATGAATCTCCTTTTTGGTGGCGTTGAGAAATTTCAGCAGGAAATTTATTGCTGGTAATTCCTGTTATATAACAACTTGAAACAAATTTAAAGAATAAAAATAAATAAATAAAGGAAAATATACCTCTTTCATCCCTTTCGATCCAGCGGTTTTTCTCCTTATGTCAACCAGATATGACGCTTTTGTTTTTCTGCAATCTGGAAACACTTCGTTACATTTTTCCTCTTTCGTGGTTTGTCTACGGTTTTTGCTATTTTTGAGCCATCTTTTGTCTTGAAATAAAACAAAAAGGCATGCTACGATCTGCTGAAGCTTGTGGTGACTCTTCCGGTTACTTTCTGCCTGTGCTGAGCGGTATTTTGCTGGGGATTTCGTTTCCGTCATATCCTGTTATTCGCTTTGAGCTGCTTGCATGGATTGCTTTGGTTCCTTTGCTTATTTGCCTGCACGGTGATTTGTCTTTTAAGCGGTATTTCAACCGTGTTTATTCTACGATGTTGATCTTTTGTGCCATAGCACTGTGGTGGGTTTCTCTTGCAACCTTGCCCGGCGGGCTACTCACTATCATTGCACAGGCTTTCTTTTCAACAGTACCCCTTTTACTTTTTTTTGTCCTCAAGAAATATCGGGGATACCGTTTTGCTTTGTTCAGCCTGCCGTTTTTATGGGTTGCATGGGAGTGGCTCTATATTCGTCAGGATCTCTCGTTTGGCTGGCTTGTTTTCGGGAATTCACAAGCACAGCTTAATCCCATGATTCAATATGCCGATATTGCCGGAGTTTGGGGGGTGAGTTTCTGGCTCATGTGTTTCAACGTCATCGTCGTTGACCTATGGTTCCGGTTCAAGTATCGTAAAAAGGTGTTTGTTCATGCTGTATCGCTGGTATCGATGATAGTGCTTCCCCTTGGGTACACTCTTCTGGTTTTTTCAAATCATGATTTGCGGCACCCCCGTCCCGTGGTAACAGTGTCTCTTATCCAGCCAAATATCGATCCGGTTGAAAAATGGCAGAAATATTCCAGTCAGGATATCATGCTTATCTACCTCGGTTTGACGGATCGGGCAATGTCGCAAAACAGTGTAGATCTTGTGCTATGGCCTGAAACCGCGATACCTTTTCGTATTCTCGATGAAAAGAACCGTTCCTATTACGAATTTCTTAAATCAAGGATAAGGCAATGGGGGGGGAGCCTCCTCAGTGGCTATTCGGATATCGTCTATTACACGGAGGCCGAAGTGTCGGGAGAGGAGTTTCTTTACAAGTTTAATCCAGAGGAAAAGCGTTATTATCAAACCTTCAATGCTTCGATGCTGATAACAGAA
Organism: Prosthecochloris marina; assembly: GCF_003182595.1. Lineage (NCBI taxonomy): Bacteria > Pseudomonadati > Chlorobiota > Chlorobiia > Chlorobiales > Chlorobiaceae > Prosthecochloris > Prosthecochloris marina. The sequence goes on along the minus strand of NZ_PDNZ01000004.1, from coordinate 246,220 downwards.
GGAGGCGATGCTCTGCCGCAAATATACCGTAAGATGAAGCTTGTGCCGTTTGCAGAGAGGGTGCCGTATATGGAATACGCGCCATGGATGGATAACTTTACGCTCTCTCTTGCCGGGATAAGCAGTTGGGGGAAAGGCAGCGACAAGACAATTATGGAGTTCATTACGGATTCGGGAGCGACTGTTAAAACGTCGAACGTCATCTGCTATGAATCTATTTTTCCCGGTCTTGTTGCCGAATTCGTCAAAAGAGGGGCAGAGTTCTTGACGGTCGTCACGAATGACGGCTGGTATGCAAAGTCATACGGGCCTTATCAACATGCCGCTATTGCCAGGTTTCGATGTATCGAGAACCGTCGGTCGATGGCTCGTTGTGCAAATACCGGCGTTTCACAATTTATCGACAAGTACGGGCGTGTGTATGCTGATATTCCCTGGTGGGAAAGACGGTTTCTTACCGCTGAAGTGGAGCGAAACGATATGATGACTTTTTATACACGTTACCCCAACCTCATACCACAAACAGCTACAGGTTTTTCGGGAATACTGCTGCTGATTGCATTTTTCGGTCGACATAAATCAGGCGATAATGACCGGTGAATTATGTTCATAATGTCCATTGATTCATGACCCGGTTTTAAAATAAATATCAATCTTCGCGGTCGAGTCTGTATTTTCTGATTTTTCTATACAGTGTTCTCTCATTGATCCCGAGTGTTTTCGCTGTTTGGCGTTTGTTGCCGTCGTAGGCTTCAAGGGCTTCGGCTATTGCTTGTTTTTCAACTGCCTCGAGAGGAAGTATTTCGGTTCCTTTATTGATGGGTTCAAGGGTATCCTCGGTGGAGGCCAGCCTCTCTCGTTGTTCGGGTAGAGGAGGTGGAAGAAGCAGGGGTTTTTTTGAAGGTTCTTCGTGCGAGTTCTCTTTTTGCTGAAGCAACTGTTTGACCTCGTTTATTTCCTGGTGAAGTCTTATCAGGCTGTTGTAGATGAGGTTCAGTTCGTTTTTTTCCGATTTTTCGGGGTCATGAACCAGTCCTTTGTCTCTGCTTCTTTGCACAAGGTGCCTGTCAAGGGTTTCCGATGTGATCTGTTTCCCTTTTTCGAGAATCAGCAATGATTCAAGGAGATTTTTCAGTTCGCGCACATTGCCGGGCCAGTTATACCTGAGAAGCATTTCTACTGCATCGTTCGTGAAGCCTTCAAAGGAAATGGTGTGCTTGCGTTCGAGATGACGGATAAAATGCTCAGCAAGTATCAGAATATCTTTTCCTCTTTCTCGAAGCGGAGGAAGGTGCAGTTCTACACTGTGAAGCCGGAAATAGAGGTCTTCCCTGAAGCTTTTCGCTGCAACGGCCTGTTGCAGGTTTTTGTTCGTGGCTGCGACGAGTCGTGCATCGGTGTGGATAGTTTCCGATGAGCCAACCCTTTGGAATTCGCCTGTTTCTATGACTCTCAGCAGTTTGACCTGGGTTTCGAGAGGCATTTCGCCGATTTCATCAAGAAAAATGGTGCCCTGGTTTGCGCTTTCAAAATAACCTTTTCTGCTTTGGATGGCACCTGTAAACGCACCTTTCTCGTGTCCGAAAAGTTCGGACTCCAGAATTCCAGTGGGGATAGCACCACAGTTGACAGGAATGAAGTTTTTATGTGATCTCCGGCTATGACCGTGGATGAAACGGGAAAGAACTTCTTTTCCTGATCCAGTTTCTCCTGTTATCAAAACGGTGACATCGGTCTGTGCAACCTGAAGGGCAAGATGTTTCAGCTGTTGGATTGGAGCGGATTCACCAAGAAAATCGATTGTTTTGCTCATCGTCTGATTTAGGACTGGTATGCTATCTTCTTAGTTTACCCGTACGATAAACGAGTTAAATGGAAGTTTTTTTGCTCCGGTTTCGGCATCCTTTCTTGTTCCGAAAGTTTTTTGTGTCCGGACCTTGTGCAAGCCTTTTTCCTGGAAAATGGTGACCGGTGTGTACGGCGCGATGCGATTTGCGAGCTCGCGGGCATTTTCCAGTGAGCCGAAGCTGCCGAACTGGAGTATGAATGATGTTTGTAGTGCAGTTGTGCGGGTGCCACTGGTTGAGGATAGAGCCGATTGATAAGCCGCAAGGCGGGCTTTGCTCAACGAATCGAGAGCAGGATCGGGATAATCCTGAAGCTGTTTGCGGAAAAGGCGAGCAGCCTGTGGACCGTCTTCGGTAAGCAGCGCATCTATGATTGTCTGCTCTGCTTTATTCGTGACTTTAGATCGCAGATTTTCTAACAAATAAACCTTATCTTGCTCCACATACTGAATGATCTGGGCTCTATAATCCATAGTTTGTCTCTCGGCAAGGGATGTTGCCGGTAACATCTGGTAGCCGATGGACAGCAGAAGAACGAACAGTGACGTTTTCAACAAGATCGTAAACATATTTGTTTGCAATGCCTCCCTTTTTCAGGCAATATGGTAAATATTCACGTAAAAAAAATAACCACCTGCCAATTTAGCAATCAGTTCCCATGCAGCATATTTCCGTAAAAGCTTTTGCAAAAATAAATCTCGGTTTGCTTATCACCGGTAAACGTCCTGACGGCTATCATATGCTTGAAACCGTTTTTGCTCCTGTCAACTGGTATGATGAACTGACGTTTACATCTGCCGATGAACTGTCAATGACGTGCAGTAACCTCGACCTTCCATCAGACGATAACAACCTGTGTCTCAAGGCTGCTTCTGCTCTGCGTGATTATGCTGAAATGACAAAAGGAGCAACTATCCGTCTCACCAAGAACATTCCTTTCGGTGCGGGCCTCGGGGGTGGGAGCAGTGACGCAGCGGCAACTCTGAGAGTGCTGAACGTCCTGTGGGGGATTCATGCTCCTTCGGATGATCTCCATGCTCTTGCGGTGAAACTCGGTGCGGACGTTCCCTATTTTCTCGAATCATCGGGGCTTGTATTTGCCTCGGGCATCGGTGAACAACTGCAGGATCTCGAGCGTTCTCTGCCATTCCACATCGTGACGGTTTTCCCGGAAGAACATATTTCCACGGTATGGGCCTACAAGAATTTTTATCCGAAGTTTGAAAGGAAAGTACCTGATTTGAAGGAAATGGTTTTTGAGCTGTGTGAAAACAAGGATCTTACCGTTCTGCCGACTTTTGAAAATGACTTCGAAGCGGTGGTTTTCGATTATTATCCTTCTGTTCGACAGGCTAAAGAAAAACTTCTTGAAGAGGGTGCTCTTTTTGCAAGCCTTTCCGGAAGTGGCTCGGCAGTATTCGGATTGTTTGACCGGCAAGATGCAGCTGAGAAAGCGATGCAGGCTTTCGGTGACAAAAGCAGGGCTAGCCTCACACCACCTTCATTCAAGATGATACAGAGAAGTTGAACCGGTAAAAAAGACGCTGAAAAAGGCTATGCTTGTTGAACACCACCGATTCCAAAAGGAGGAGGTACTGTTTTTTTTGTGTAACCTTCCGTTATCTTTACTTTATAGGGTGCTGCTAATTCGGTCGACAGGTCATGATGTCACGGAGTTCTGCAGCAAAGAGCCGTAAATCCTCGTCCAGAAAATGTGAAGAATGGAGGCGAGCCTGCTTTACACTGTCGAGATCGATGATTGTGTCGATGCAGTGTTGCTTGAATAAAGGGGCTGTTACGAGGGGGGTCCCGTCAGGTCCTGCAACAGATGAATTTCCCCAATAAGTGAAGCTGTCTTCATTGCCTACGCGGTTCACGCAGGCAACGTACGAGCTGAACAGAAATGAATACGTGCTGATTATCTGTTGCCACTGCTGGACGATAGCTGGTTTTTTTTCTCCCGGAGTAAGACGGAGAGGGCTCGACATGAGCACAAAAAGCAGTTTTGCTCCTTGGTGTGCAAGGAGATAAGGAACCGAAACATGCCACATGTCCTCACAGATGGCAATGCCTATTTTTCCAAGTCTCCTCGATGTTATGGCTTCGATTTTTTGTCCGGCGGAAAAGTAGCGCAGTTCTTCAAACATGCCGTATGTAGGCAGATAAATTTTTCTATGGGCACTTTGAGCATGACCGTCCTCGAAAAGAAACGCGGAATTGTAGACTCCATAATCATCACTGAGTTCGATTCCGCCACAAATGATCGTTATTTCCCGGCTGAGTTCCTTCAGGGGGTCAAACGCCTTGTCATCGACATGCAGCGCGATATCCTGGGCGGCATCCTGTACATTGTACCCGGTCAGAGACAGTTCCGGAAAAGCGATCGCATGGATATCGTCGTCTATGGCTTGTTCAATCATCGTTCTGTGCTGGGCGAGGTTTTCCTCGAAATTAGCGAGAACGCAGTCGGTTTGCGCTATTCTCAACCTTGATCTGTGCATGGTGTTAGCGTCATGAATGATAAGGATAAAACAGATAGAATGTCAGGGAAAGTGCTGCCAGGATCCACATGCCAGGATGAATTGAAGAGATTTTACCAGTTAAAAGTTTTAATATAACATAAGCAATAAATCCGGCAGTTATACCGACGCCGATATTGAAGGTGAACATCATCAGTGTGATAGTCAGGAACGCCGGCATCAGTTCCGTGTAATCTTTGAAATCGAATTTTGCAACAGACTGGAGCATAAACATGCCTACAACCACAAGTGCCGGACCGTAAGCATTTGCAGGTACGATTGTCAGTATGGGGGAAAAAAAGAGGGCGAAGGCGAACAATGCTGCTATGACAATCGCAGTAAATCCTGTTTTTCCTCCCTGTTCGATACCGGCAGCTGATTCGATATAGACGCCTGCCGTGGTCGTGCCGAAGAATGAGGCTGCAACGGTTGAAAGGGCATCGACAAGCATCGGTTTTTCAATTTCGGGCAGATTGTCGTTTTCATCAAGGAGGTTTGCTCGTGATGAAAGCCCAATGAGTGTTCCCATTGTATCGACAAAGTCCATTACGAGAACACTTGTTATGACACCGATGAAGCCCCATGTCATAGCTCCCTGGAAGTCAATATTGAGAAAGGTCGGGGCAAGAGATGGTGGGGGGCTTACCAGTGCTTCGGGAAACGGCACGGTGCCGAGAAAAATCAGTCCACCGGTTGTCAGCAATATACCGATCAGGATCGCGCCCGGTACTCTGAATGCAAGCATAACCGAAATCAGCAGGAGCCCCGCCAGACTGGTAAGAACAGGGAGCGATGAAATATCTGCCATTTTTACCGGGGCTCCTGGGACACCTAATGCAACGACCCCCATATGACTGAAACCGATAAATGCGAGAAAAAGGCCTATGCCCACGGCAAAACTGTGTTTCAACGTGCTCGGTATCGCTGTTGAAAGCCAGCTTCTCAGGCCGGAGAGTGTAAGGGCGGTAAAGAGAATTCCGCTGATACATATCGAGGCAAGTGCCGTTTGCCATGAATATCCTAAAGTATTGACAACCGTATAGGCGATAAATGCGTTTTCGCCCATGTAGGGAGCTACAGCAAATGGTCTTTTTGCGTAGATGCCCATCAGGAGAGTACCGAAAATCGCTGTAAGAATCGTCGCTGTCATCGAGGCTTCCCTCGGGATTCCCGCTGCCGATAAGATAGCCGGGTTGACGATGATGATGTAGGAGACTGTGACAAATGTCGTCAGCCCGGCAAGTATTTCCTGTGAAAAGTTTGCCTGATGACGGTCAAACTCGAAAAAGGTGCGCATAAACTTCCGGTATAAGTGTTTTTGCCGATACAGTAAGTAACAAGTTATCTGAAAACAAGATATGAATATTCGTCAAGAGATCGAAAGGATGAGAGGACTTGAAAAATCGAAGAGGAGGTGTTGCTTTTACTTTGTTTGAATACTATATTTGGACTAAATTTATCTTGTTTTTGCTGATCTATTGTCGGTTTTCAGTTTCATCAATTCATTCATCATAAAAAAAGGAGATACCAATGGGCGTTTTAGTTGGCAGGGAAGCACCGAATTTCGATCTGGAGGCTGTTGTTGAGGGCGCGAAGTTTGTCGATTCATGCAAGCTTTCGGATTATAAGGGAAAATATGTCGTACTGTTTTTTTATCCCCTCGACTTTACTTTTGTCTGTCCTACGGAGCTGCATGCTTTCCAGGATAGGCTCGAGGAGTTCCAGCATAAAAACGTAGAGGTTCTGGCATGTTCGGTGGATTCGAAGTTTTCGCATCATGCATGGCTCAAGACACCACGCAAACAAGGTGGAATAGAAGGAGTTACCTATCCTTTGCTTTCGGATATAAATAAAGAAGCGTCGATAGCATACGATGTGCTGGCGGAAAAAGAGGGCGTTTCTTACAGGGGACTGTTTCTTATCGACAGAGACGGAATCGTTCGCTATCAGGTTGTCAATGACCTTGGGCTTGGTCGCAATGTAGATGAAGTGCTCAGAATGGTCGAGGCCCTGCAGTTTACAGAACAGTTTGGAGAGGTGTGCCCCGCAAACTGGAACAAGGGTGACAAAACGATGAAACCGACCAACGAAGGTCTTGAGGAGTATTTCGGGTCGGAATAACGCAGCAATTCAGAATAGGCTGAAAGACAGACAATTTGATCACTACACGATGTCTGACGGTAAAAGGTTGTCTCATAGTCCTACAATGAATCTTTATGTAGTCATCCTCGGGCTTGACCCGGGGATCCATCTTCCAAAGAAAGTCATGCCGCACTTGATGCGGCATGACTTTCTACAGGAAACGTATGCATGATGACCGATAGCAGTGAAGCAGTGCTTTTGAGACAGCCTCTTTATCGTACTCAATACGATTTTGCAAAAACAACTTTTCTTTTGGAAGGCTTGCCGCTGTAAATGCATGCACCTGGCTCGTTGATCGAGTAGTGATCAATGAAATCGGGTGTTTCCGGTAAAACACGTATTGTCGCCTTGGTTTCTTCCTTTATTTTTGCTTCAGTTTCTTCCGTTCCATCCCAGTGAGCGACGATAAATCCTTTGTCGATCAACGACTTGAATTCGTCGTAAGATGCAACTTCGAATGTGTTGGATTCCCTGAAGTCGAGTGCCTGTTTGAACATCGACTGCTGTATGGTCTCGAGCAGGGAGGCGATCGACGAGGCAAGTTTCTCGTCCAGCACGAGTTTTTGTTTTTCCCCCGTATCACGGCGTGCTGCGATGCAGATATTGTTCGAGATGTCTCGTGGCCCGATCTCGAGGCGAACCGGTATTCCCTGCAGTTCGTACTCGGCAAATTTCCAGCCCGGTGAGTTCTGCTCGCTATCATCGACAAAGGCATGAATCCCGCTTTTTTTCAGCTCCTCGCATATGGAGTGAGCTTTTTCGATAACAGCCTGCTTATCTCCTCTGAGAATGGGAATAATGACTACCTGTCGGGAAGCGAGTTTGGGTGGTAAGACAAGTCCTTTATCATCTGAATGTGCCATGATAAGTGCTCCGATCAGGCGAGTTGACACACCCCAGCTCGTTGCCCAGACATACTCGAGTTTGCCTTCTTTTGTTTGAAACTGGCAGTCGAATGCCTTGGCGAAGTTTTGGCCGAGATTATGCGAGGTGCCTGCCTGAAGCGCTTTTTTGTCCTGCATCATTGCTTCGATGCACCAGGTTTCATCGGCTCCGGCAAACTTTTCACTTTCAGTTTTTCTCCCCATAATCACCGGTAAGGCCATGTATTCTTCAGCAAAGGTTTTGTAAACATTGATCATACGGAGTACCTCTTCTTGAGCTTCTTCAGGGGAAGCATGCGCCGTATGACCTTCCTGCCAAAGAAATTCGGCAGTGCGCAGAAAAAGCCTGGTGCGCATTTCCCATCGAACAACATTCGCCCACTGGTTGATCAAGAGCGGGAGGTCACGGTATGACTGGATCCATTTCTTGTAAGATGCCCAGATAACTGTTTCCGACGTTGGACGAACATAGAGCTTTTCTGTGAGTTCTTCGCCGCCACCATGCGTTACAACGGCACACTCGGGTGCGAAACCCTCTATGTGATCCGCTTCTTTTTGGATATAGCTTTCCGGGATGAACAACGGGAAGTATGCATTGACATGACCGGTTTCCTTGAACATGCGATCAAGTGCAGCCTGCATTTTTTCCCATATTGCATACCCATTGGGACGGATGACCATGCAACCTCTTATGTCGGAATAGTCAGCCAGTTTTGCTGAACGAACAAGGTCTATGTACCACTGTGAGTAGTCGGTTTCTCTCGAAGTGATTTTTTCTGCCACGTAACGGAATGTTTTGTTGGTTCGGAAAAGCTTTTGTGGGAATATACAACCTACTCTTTGAAATTCTTGATTTTCTCCATGAGCTCTTTCAAGTGCTCTTTCTGCTTTTGGTTGAGGGGCTGCTGTGTGTCGACTATCTCGGTGTATCCTTCGGGAATACTGAACTCGTGCGGCTCAACAGCGGCCGGTTGTACCGAGACAACCTCCATGACAAGAGTTCCGTTTTCATTTTGCTGAATGATTTTAACCGGAAAACCGTCAAGGCCTTCATCGGAGAGCTTTTTGGCAAGGAGGGTATTGGAGAGGCGGGGGTTCTGGGATTGCAAAAGTCTGAATGTTTTAAAGTCGCCGATGTCACGCGTTAACCACATGTCGATGGTATCGGTGGTACTGAATAGTTTTACATGCTGACAGTTGTAGCCCTTTATGCTCGTGTTTCCTGCTTTTTCAATTCTGTAATCGTAATCGAAATCAACAAGCGTTGCATTTTCGGCAGCAGTTCTGAGGTTGACTTTTGTGTAAGTGCCGGCTTTATGGTTGACGATAACCGCCTGATCGGGCTGTGCGGCGCTTGTAATGACCGTTGTTTTAAGCGAGTCGGGGACTTTGTTCAGCTTCGTGGTCATATCCATCCGCTGTGCCGTATTGCCAAAAAGATACGTTACTTCCGATTTACCGTTAGGCATGGTCAAATTCATGTCAATGGTTCCAGTGAACCTTGCCAAGGCAGGAGCATGTGACAGGCTTAAAAACATAACTGCCATCAAGACGGGGTAAAACAATTTCTTCATAGTGCCTTCAGGTTTAAGCCTTTATAAAAAGCATACAAAACTAATGATTTTTTTTTTGAATTCTGTTTGGGTTAAATAACGATGAGTAACTGTTGCGTTTGCCGGGCAAGTATCAGTACTTTTTTCCATTCGCGATTATGCTGATTGGTAATAAAGGGCATAGGGTGCATTCTTCGTCTATACAAAAAAAGTGGTTTTCAACTTTGACGACAGCTCTATTCGATACAAGCACTCGTAACGTGTAATCATTAAGGAAAATTGATCGGAAAATAACTATGCAGGAAAATGGCCGGCAATGGCAGACCGTAGATCTGCTCAAGGCAGCGGAAAAACATTTTAAAGAAAAGGACATTGAATCGTCACGTTTGCATGCAGAGATTCTGCTTGCTTATGTCATGCAATCAAACAGAATCGAGCTTTATTTGAAGCATGACCGCCCGGTTTATCAGAGTGAACTCGAGAAATTTCGTTCTCTTTGCAGGGAGCGCTTGAATGGAAAACCTCTTCAGTACATTACAGGAGAGCAGATTTTTTTCGGTTATTCGTTTCTGGTCGATGAGCGCGTCTTGATCCCAAGACCCGAGACCGAGCTTGTTCTGGAACACGCTCTTGACAGAGCGGTTGCCGCCGGTATTACGGAAGGAGAAATGCCCACAATTCTCGATATCGGTACAGGCAGCGGGTGTCTTGCCGTTATGCTTGCTCTGAAGCTGCCGGATGCGATAATAACCGCTGTAGATTTTTCTGCAAAAGCGCTCGAGGTTGCAGAACATAATGCAAATAAGCATGGGGTTGCCGATAGGATTCGCTTTCTGCAAGCCGATGTGTTGAGTCCGGGATTTATCGATGAAGTGGAGGGCATATATGATATGGTGCTTTCCAATCCACCATATATTCCGGAACCGGAATGGGAAGAACTGGAGCCGGAGGTTAAAAACCATGAGCCGAAAATGGCGCTGGCGACACCGGACGGCTTTGAGTTCTATCGTGCAATAGCCCGTAGCGCCTCGGTTCTTCTCAAGCAGGGAGGATTGCTTTGTTTTGAACTGCATGCCGAGGGTGCAGGAAAAGTCCGTGAAATTATCAGTGCACATGGTTTCAGGGATATAGAGGTACACAAGGATTACTCAGGTTGGGATAGAGTGCTTTCAGGGATATTAACGGAGATTCATGAGGAGTGATCGTGCATGAGAGGGCTTAAGTCCGGGCTGGCTTGGGTTGGCGACATGAAATTAATAGATGACCGGTGTTGTTATAAAAAGTCGAAATTTATTTTTCTGGTTGTACCGTATCAGATTGTTTTTTCCTAAATTGTGCGTTTTATAAGAGCTGGGCTGAATGAATCTCTTTAATAAGAATGCCCGAACGAGGGCACTGTTTTGAATTTTTTTGATAATTTAGCTCGACTTTTACGTTTAGTCATTAAAAAGCTGTTTCAATGTATTGATGATGATGTTTCATGACCTGTCGGAACGTGAGCGCCAGGTGCTGTCCATTATTATTCAGGCTTATGTCATTAATGCAGCTCCGGTTGGTTCACGATACATAGCGAAGAACTACAATCTCGGACTTTCTGATGCGACCATAAGAAACGTTATGGCCGATCTAGAAGATGAGGGGTATATCAGTCAGCCGCATACCTCAGCGGGTAGGGTTCCTACTGATAAGGGGTATCGCTACTACGTGGATCTTATCATGAGGGTTCGGCGCATTGAAGAAGAAGAGAAAAAACGGATCGACCATAACTTCAAGCAGTTGAATTATGATCCGAAAGATTCAGCAGAGGTTCTTAAAGCGGTTGCAAAGGTTTTAGGGAGCATCTCCCAGCAATTGAGCGTTGTCATCTCTCCGAAGTTGTCGAATGCTTTGTTTGAACGCTTGGACATGATCCTGTTGAGTTCGTCGAGAATAATGGTTGTTTTGTCTATTCAGTCGCTTTTCGTAAGGACCATTGTCATGGAGCTCAATCTCGAAGTCTCCCGTCAGCAGATAGATTCGGTTATCGAGTTGCTCAACCAGAGGCTTTCCGGGCTCACTCTGTCGGAAATTCGGAACTCGATCAGCCGGCGCCTGGCTGACTGCGATAAGGATAAAGCCCTGTTGAATATGATCGTCAGATCGGCGGACAACCTTTTCGATGATTCTCCGGTTTTGGAACGGCTTTACATTGCAGGGACGGAGTATATTGTCAATCAACCGGAATTTGATCAACCTCAGAAAGTGCGCGATCTGGTTTGTATGATAGAAGATAAGAGCCGTATGGTGGAACTTCTTTTTGAGAGAGATGATGACCTTGTTTCGAACAGCACCTCGGGACTCGATGTGAGTATCTCGATAGGACGGGAAAACACAGCGTCTACCGCAGAGGATTTCACTGTTGTGACGACACCTTACTATGTAGGCAATACCATGGGGAGGCTCGGGGTCCTCGGTCCAAAAAGAATGGATTACGAACGTGTTGTCAGGCTTGTAAATTATATGGCTGATAGACTGTCACATTCTTTATCCTGAAAAACAGCAGCCCAAAGAGCTGATGGACGGAAAGTATGAAACAAGCTGGTTGAAAAACAAGCTACAATGGCTCGGGTGCAGCTCAGAAAATCAATTAAAACGTTAGGTATACACATATGACAAAAAAAGCAGCAAAGCATAAAGCGGAGCATAACGAAACGATCAAGCATGAAGAAACGGTTGCAACGAAAGAGGCTGTCGAGCAGTCTGAAGAACTGGCCGCAAAGGTTAAGGAGCTTGGAGATGCGTTGAACGAATCAAAGCTGCAAGCTGAGAAACTTAAAGATGAACTCATGCGAAAAGCTGCCGATTTTGAGAATTTTCGTCGTCAGAAAGAACGTGAGGCTCAAATGGCAAGCTCCAGAGCTTTGGAAAAAACTATAAAAGAATTGCTTCCTGTGATCGATGATGTCAACCGTATCGTCGACCACGCCCCTGAAGTTCTTGAAAAGACCGAAGAAGCTCGTCCTTACGTTGATGGGGTCGAATTGCTTCAGAAAAACCTTTTTAAATGGCTCTCTGATAAAGGTGTCAGCAAGATCGATGTTATTGGAAAGAAAATGGATGTCAATTTTCATGAGGCCATTACGCTGGTCGATAATCCTGATGCTGAGCCTGATACCATTATAGAAGAGTTTCAGGCCGGTTATATTCTGGGAGACAGGGTGCTTCGGCATGCAAAGGTTGTCGTGGCGAAGTAACAGCCAGGGAGAGGTTTTTAGAAAACAGTTATACTACAAGGAATAGTTGAGAAAAGATGAAGAGAGATTACTATGAAGTTCTCGGTGTATCCCGGTCGGCTTCCAAAGATGAGATCAAAAAATCATATCGCAAACTTGCCATGAAATATCACCCGGACAAAAATCCGGGAAATACCGAGGCAGAAGAGCACTTTAAAGAGGTAAACGAGGCGTATGAGATTCTGAGCAACGATGACAAGCGTCGTCGTTATGATCAGTTTGGACATGCTGGTGTTGGTTCGTCCGCTTCTTCACAGGGCGGTGCATATGGCGCCGGGGCAGGCGATTTCGGTGATATTTTCAGTGCTTTCAATGACATGTTCGGTGGAGGCGCACGCTCAGGAGGCGGTTCCCCGTTTGGCGGTTTTGAAGATGTTTTTGGCGGTGGCTTCAGTGGTGGAGGTCGAAGGTCAAGATCTTCGGGCGGTATACGTGGAAGCGATCTGAAAATCCGTTTGAAGCTTACACTGGAAGAGATCGCAAAGGGTGTTGAAAAAACACTGAAAATTAAAAAGCAGATCCCGTGTGAAGCCTGTAACGGTACGGGTTCAAAAACAGGAGAATTAGAGACCTGTTCAACATGCCAGGGAACTGGTGAGGTTCGGCAAGCGTCAAAAACAATGTTCGGACAGTTTGTCAACATAAAGGCATGTCCAACCTGTGGTGGTGAGGGACGGGTAGTCAAGGATCGTTGTACCTCCTGCCATGGAGAGGGTATCAAGCAGGGGGAAACGACGGTAAAGGTGAACATACCCGCTGGAGTTGAAGACGGCAATTATCTTACGCTCAGAGGGCAGGGTAACGCAGGTCCGAGAGGCGGTGCCAACGGTGATCTGATAGTGGTCATTGAAGAAGCTGCACATAAACTGTTCACCCGAAGAGGAGACGATATCATCTACAACCTCCCCGTCAGTTATCCGGACATGGTTCTCGGAACGAAGGTCGAAGTTCCCACGCTCGAGGGTCGTGTCAAGCTGACAGTGCCTCCGGGAACGCAGCCGAACACCATGTTGAGGATCAGCGGAAAAGGCATCGGACATTTGAAATCTCCCGGCAGAGGAGACCATCTTGTAAGGGTGAATGTCTTTATTCCAAAGGACCTTTCACATCGTGACAAGGAACTGCTCAAGGAGATGAAGAAGTCGAGTCATCTGGTGCCGGATGAAAAAACGGACCATGAAAAGAGCTTTTTTGAAAAAGCCCGTGATATCTTCGGATAGCAAAGTGTAGAAACAGAAAAGGAATATAAAGAGGCTGTCTCGAAAAGGCAGCCTCTCGTGTGTCATCCTGTTTTTTGATATGGATGTAGTGCCGAGCGTGGCATGACTAGATGCCCAGACGCTTATCCCTTATTCAAGCTCGGCTTTGGCTTCATCAATAACGGCAACAGTTATTTCTCGATAGCCCATTTCTTCTGCATACTCTTCTGTTGCAATTTTTATTCTGTTCCGGAAAAATGATGGTATCTGAGCAAGTAACTCTTGGGCGTCATCTGCCCATATCAGGTTGTTATTACGGGTCTTAAGCGCTTTTTTATAGGCATGTAAAATATTGTCAACGTAATCGTCGATAGCCTGATTGTCGGAAAGTTCGGCTGGAGTAAAAACTTTTTCCGTAAGAATTTTATTGCGTACCAGATGCATCTTAAGCTGAGGCAGGTACATCATATAAGCCATTGGTTCAGGGCTGCCGCAGGTGAGAAACAGGGCGACTTTTTTTCTATTGAGATATTTTTTCAGGTTACTCTGGAAAAAAGACCCAAGCAATTCAGAAGATACCAGCATATAGTAAACAGGGGCTCCCATAATAACGACATCGAAGTCTTGGATGAAACTGTAGTCGGCGGTTGCCTTGCATTTTCCTTTTTCCACATACGCTCCTGTTTCTGCAAGGCTTTTTCCGAGGCTTTCGACAAACCGGTCGGTCGATCCGCCTTCAGAACGTGTGTCATAAAGGATAATTGCTTTCATTTGTTGGGAAGAATTAGACATGATTTCAATGTCAAAGGTTGTGCGGCTGAGTGACTGGAACACTTCAATATGTAATGACTTAGTATAACATATTAGAGGTTAAATCTCAACAACGGAGATCCTGTTCAACTGCTGATTTGCTGCATCACTGGATTGACAGGTTTACCCGAAGAAGTTACACAAAAGAAGATGACAGTCACAAAGGTCTGCCGCCAATGGTTGGAATAGATGTTCGGATTTCAGAGGTCAGGCGCGAGGATGAAAACCAGGAAAGGTAGCTGAGCTGTAAACGATTACCTGTTCGGAATACGAAAAGGCTGCCCTTTCGAGGCAGCCTTCACTCTCTGCTATTGTAGTCTTACGATATTGTTCGGTTGGATTAAACGAAATGTGCGTAGATCTCAAGAAGATCGACGACTCTTGTGGAATAGCCGAGTTCATTATCATACCAACCGACAACTTTCACCATGTTTCCCGTGGCCATGGTCAACAGCGAATCGAAGATGCAGGAGTTGGCGTTGCCTACGATATCGGTAGATACAACGGGGTCTGTGCAGAACTGAAGAACTCCTCGCATGTTGCCTTCAGCAGCCTTTTGCATGGCAGCGTTAATCTCCTCTTTTGTCGTTGGTTTTTTGAGAATGACGGTCAGGTCGGTGACAGAACCGTCTGGAACAGGTACGCGCATTGCCATGCCGTCGAGCTTGCCGGACAGTTCAGGGATAACGAGACCGATAGCTTTCGCCGCTCCGGTACTTGTTGGTATGATCGAGGTCATCGCCGTACGTGCACGGCGCAGGTCTTTGTGAGGAAGGTCGAGGATTCGCTGGTCATTGGTGAATGCATGGACAGTGGTCATGAAACCTTTTTCGATGCCGAAGCTGTCCTCGAGAACCTTTACCATAGGTGCAAGGCAGTTTGTCGTACAGCTTGCGTTCGATACTATCTCCTCGTTGCCTGTAATAGTATCGTCATTGACGCCAAGCACGATTGTCGCATCAACATCGTTTTTGGCAGGAGCTGAAATAATGACTTTTTTCGCTCCGGCAGTGATATGTTTTGCAGCGCCTTCCCGTTTTGTGAAGATGCCTGTCGATTCGACAACCAGGTCAACACCGAGATCTTTCCAGGGAAGTTGTGCAGGATCTTTTTCAGAGCAGATAGCGATTTTGCAGCCATTGACAATCAGTGAATTCTCCTCAACCTGGATATCTGCATCAAGTATGCCATGAGTTGAATCGTATTTCAGTAGATGTGCGAGGGTATTTGCATCACAAAGGTCATTTATTGCAACTACTTCAACTTTTTCATTTGTCATTGCCTGACGGAATACCAAGCGTCCTATACGTCCGAATCCGTTTATGCCTACTTTTACTTTTGCCATGATAACGTTCTCAGGTTTGTTTTGTTCAGAAAAATTTCCTGCGCAGGAAAATAAGATAACTATTGGTAAATATTCATCTTTTTTTAAGAAATTTCGCACATTTTAACAAATGCGCTTATATCCATAAAGATAAGCAGTCTAAGTGATGGTTATGGCATTTTCGTTATATGAAATATCCTGATTCTGAAACACTTTTTATTGCTATTTTTGTTTGGTGCTTGTTGGTTGTGTGACAAGGCGATTCGACAAATTTCTTCTGAATCTCTTCACCAAAAAGATCAGCCATAAAAGTTACCCTCAGAAAACTGGCAATCAAAAATTGCAAGTAGCAATCGTTTGCCTTGTTTATCAATCTTTCCGATCACTCTCTTTAGTTATTCTTGTATTGGTCTCTTGCGTGGTTGATGACGCAGATATCAGTTCTGAAGGGGGGATGACCATGTTGTGAACTAATATGCAGAATGCTTTTGAGGTTTGCTAGAAATTGTTGGTTAATAAAAGAAAAAGGCCGCCTTATGTGGTTGGCCTTTTTCTTTTACTTATGGAAGATTAAAATGGTGATTAGAAGTTCTTTATATTACCAATTTGCTGCCATGAAGCATCTGGTTCAAGAGTCACTGCAACATAAAGGGCATTTTCTTCCTCACTGATTGAGGCAGTTCCATTGCTTTTCAAGTCAGCATTAACCTGCTCAGGTGTAAGTTTATAAAGACTTCCGGTTGCTGCATCGACCGCTAAACCAATTAGTCCACCGAAAACAATGTTGCCCCATACCCAACCGTTTGTTTTCTTGGTGAGTGTCATTTCGTAAGGGTAGTAACCGTCTAGAGCCATAACTACCTTATGAGTATTTTTCCTTTTTAGGCTCTGGGTTAATGGTGTTCTGCCTATCATTTTCCCATCAATGGTTACTACTGCGTTTGATGGGCTGCTTGAAAACCCAATCTCTTGTTTAGTACCATCCATAATTGTGCCGCATCCAGAAAATGCAAAGCTGAGTGGAAGCAAGATGCATACAGTTAGCAAGAGTTTTTTCATTGTAATTCCCCTTGTTTTAATAAAAAAATAAATAATGATTGCATGTGAATGCGGAGTAATAATAAAGAATAATATAGGTAATAACAAGTTTCTTGAGTTGTTATCCCTATTTTTTATTATGAGTTAAGAGTTTTTCTGGCCCATCTGGGCTTATAAATTTTGAGGGCACTGAAAGAGGTAGGGGGGGCGATCTTACGCTCGCAATAACTTATTGCATAGCGTTCAATACCGATTAGATTTAAAGATTTTTCATGATCTGGTAGTAAACTTTAGTTACAGAGTATTAAAATGAATTGTATGATTTATCGAGTGAATCACAATGATAGCTCTATCACATTGCCAGAATTAATCGTTGTTCAGTCAAAGTTTCATATTCCCGTTATACTAACTCATCGTAGGTAAAACATTAACGTTGCCTTTTTTTAAGAAAACTTTCAGTTAAAAGTTTTTTCAAGCCGTTGAAACTTCCATTGCTCAACAGGATAATAATATCATTTTGCCTGATGTTGCTGTGGATAAATTGCACGATGTCGTCGGGGTATCCATCATTGTTCTTGCCCTTGCCGGAGGCAAACGCGTTCTTCCCGGATTCAATGATTGTCGAACAGAGTGCTGTCGTGTCGAGTCGTTCATCTTCAGCATATCGTTCGGGACGATGAACCTTGCCGATAATGATGATATCGGCATCGTTGAAGCTGGTTTCAAGGTCTTTCTGGAATATACTTCTTGTGCTGGTATTCGAACGGGGTTCAAAGCAGGCTATTATACGCCTGTTCGGGTACCGCTGACGCAATGCGGCAAGGGTAGCCCGGATGGCGGTTGGGTGGTGTGCAAAGTCGTCGATGATGGTGATGTCTCCGTCGAATTCCCCGACAATTTCCATTCTTCTTTTCGGCCTTTTGAAAGAAAGCATTCCTTCGGTAATAACCGGGAACGGAATACCGGCACGAGATGCTGCCGCTATTGCCGCAACTGCGTTAAGGACATTGTGGTTGCCGTGCTGGTCTATACGGACAGCTCCGAGTTCTTCGCCTTTGTATGCCAGTTGAAAAGCAAGTCCTGTCTCATGGACTCCGAGATCGGAAGCCGACCATTCAAAATTTTTGGAAAAACCGAATCGCTCAACGGGGCAATATGCTTCTTGGCTTATCTTGGCGGCAATCTCATCATGACCGTTGACTATCAGTACACCGTTTGAAGGTATAAGCGTAATGAACTGCCGGAATGATCGTACGATATCGTCAAGAGAGCTGAATATATCGGCATGGTCGAACTCTATGTTGTTGATTACCGCAATATCCGGTCGATAGTGCAGGAACTTGCTTCTTTTGTCAAAGTATGCGGTGTCGTACTCGTCGCCTTCCGTGATGAAGTAACCGTCGTTGCCATTAACAGATGCTCTGCAGCCGGCACCGAAGTTTTCGGCGATGCCACCGATCAGAAATCCAGGCTGCAGGCCTGCATACTCGAAAATCCAGGCTGTAAGTGATGTTGTGGTTGTTTTGCCGTGCGTGCCGGTTATAACCACGGACCTGTTCTTGCCGATAAGTTTCTGGCTGACGATCTCCGGCATGGAGACAAAGCTCATGTGCTCGTTGAGTGCAAACTCGAGTTCCGGGTTGCCCCGACTGATCGCGTTGCCGACGACGATGACATCCGGTGCATCACGGAGCAGGTTCTCTGGATCGAAACCCTCATGGCATGGAATTCGGTGTTCGGCCAGATAGTCGCACATCGGGGGATAGAATGCGGTATCGGAACCTGATACCGAGTGTCCAGCCCTTGATAACGCGACGGCTACAGATGCCATGGCTGTTCCGGCGATGCCGATAAAGTAGATCGAAGAGCCGGGTTTCATGGTGCTCATGCGCTATCCGGGCTTGTTTCAAGCTTGTGAGGTGCTTTTATTCGTACATAAATACTGAATAACATAAGCAGGGCATTTATTGATCCGACGATGACGAACGGGGCATGTGGGCTCATGCTGTCAAACAGGTTTCCTCCTGCCTTGGCGATGATGAGAATGCCTATCGCTCCGCTTATGTTGAACGTGCCCAGGATCGAGCCACGCTTACCCGAAGGTGCTTCCTGACCGATAAGGGACTGGGCCCCGAGAAAGACACTGATCTGGCCGATCCCCATAAAGATAAATACGGCATAACCTATGGAATCAAAGGGAGTGTCGAGCAGAAGCACGGAAAGGTTTCCCAGCATGGCAAGAAACATGCAGACAGCCAGTGCAGAAACTCTGTTGATGCGGTCGATGAAGGGGCCGGCAAGAGGGGCCCATATGAGAGCCGCGACCTGGGTGATAATGAATATGAGGGTGCCTTTCCAGAAAGCATCGTCGTAAGACATGCCCATGGCAATGCCAGCGTTCATACCCCACAAGCTGATAAACGTCCCGTTGATGGACTGGTCGCCCCTTGCGATAAATGCTGCCGAGTAGGAAAGCAGGATTCTCGGATTGCGTGCCGCTGTCAGACCGGTAGTAAAGAGTTCTCGTAATCGAGGCCTTTTTTTCTCCTTGAAGGGGACTCCTTTCTGGAGTCCTCCGGCACAGACAATTGCTGCGCTGGTTGCGATGATGGCGACACCTGCATGGGTTGCTATGCCTGCCTCGATGTCGCTCAGTCCTTGTTTGACGAGGATTGCAGGGAGCGAACCGAAGAACTGGTTTGTAATGACAATACCCAGCCCGTTGAGCAGTCCTATCAGAGCAACCATTTTTCCCCTCGAGCGCTCTGCCGGGTAATCGACAAGTACTGTTGACAGTGCACCTGTTACGGCTACCATACCGAACGCATAGATGATGCGGTAGAGAAAAAGGTCCGTAACCGAACCGGCAAACGGGTAGAGCACATAGGTAAGGCCGATGAGTAGAAATCCTGCAACGTACATCGGCCGGCGCCCGATACGGTCCATGAAAATGCCTGCGGGGATGAACAGAAGCAGAGCGATCAGTTCTGTCCAAACGACGAGATTGCCGCTTATTGTCCCCTGTTCTTTTTCGGGAATGCCAAGGTGGACATTGAGAATATATGTCTGTCCGATAGACAGAAAAGTAATCATCCCGATAGAGAAGAAGGCGGCATAGAAAAATGTCCATGCATGGTGAGGCTGTATCGATGGAGCCAGTTCAATCGGGCCTATTTTGTAAGGTTTATTTTCTGTATGCATGAAGTGCTTTGGGGCTGAAGTGTTCGAGCCTGAAGAACCAAGCTAATAATATACGCAACCGAATGATAAAAAATGCTGTATTGTTTCTTCGTTGACTGTCTGAAAAGCTTTGAAGATTGTAGAATTCAACGGCTCGACATATTAATTATGGTGTAGTGTGCCATCCTCCATGCGTAAACACCGGTCGGCCGTAAGGGCATACTCTTCGTTGTGGGTAACGATGATGAATGCGGTTCGATGTTCTTTGCCGATGCTTGCCATGAGATCGTAAAGTATGGAACTGTTTTTGCTGTCGAGATTGCCACTTGGTTCATCTGCCAGAATCATCATCGGTGAGTTCATCATGGCACGGGCAATCGCTACCCGCTGCTGTTCCCCGCCTGAAAGTTCAGCCGGAAGGTGATTCAGGCGGTTGGCGAGACCAAGTTTTGCTAGTAGGTTAGATGCTTTTTCCTTTGCAGGATTGAGTTTCCCCGTTGCTATGAACTCTGCCATGGCAACATTTTCAACAGCGGAAAAATCGGAAAGCAGATGGTGAAACTGAAAAACGAAACCGATTTTTCTATTTCTGAAACCAGCGAGAGCTTTCTGTGAAAGCGTGTAGCGTTTTTCACGAAAGACGGTTTCTCCCTTGAAAATGATTTCACCACTATCGGGGGTATCGAGTGTGCCGAGTATGTTGAGCAATGTGGTTTTTCCGCTTCCTGAAGCACCGACAACCGTTACCATTTCACCTTCGCCTACTTTCAAATCGATACCTCGGAGAATCTCTATACTTTTCTGTCCGGGAAGAGTGTATGATTTATAAATGTTTCTGGCTTCAAGCATCTAAAAAGCAGTTGATCGGTTTTTTCGTTGTTGCGTCGAACCACAATGATATATAATTATTCGCTGATTCAATGGTTCGGTGCATCAATAAAGTTATTATGGCCTTATCTGTCCTTCTCCTTCGATCACCCATTTGTAGCTTGTCAGTTCCTGCAGTGCCATTGGACCTCGTGCATGGAGCTTCTGGGTGCTTATTCCTATCTCGGCACCGAGGCCGAACTGTGCTCCATCGGTGAAGGCTGTCGATGTATTGGCATAGACTACCGCAGCATCGACCCGCTTGAGAAATTCCTCTGTAACCGCGGGATCAGATGCAATGACCGCTTCGCTATGCATCGAGCTGTACCGGTTGATATGATCCACTGCTTCATCGAGGTCGTCAACTGTTTTTACAGACATTTTCAAAGAGAGGAATTCGGTGCCGAAATGAGTTGCTTCCGCTTTTTGCAGAAGTTCGGAAGGGTAGCGTCCCAGCAATGCAGGGTAAGCGTCCCCGTCGGCGAATATGATTACCTTTTTCTCGGCAAGCGGCTCTGTAATAAAGGCTAGATCGTCAAGCCGTTCCCGGTGAATGATAAACGTATCCAGGGCATTACAGACACTTGGCCTTCTGGTTTTTGCATTGAAAACGATCTCTTTTGCCATCTGAGGGTCACCGCTTTTATCAAAGTAAGTATGTACGATGCCTGCGCCGGTTTCAATGACCGGAACTGTGGATTTTTTTCGCGCAAAATCGATCAGTTGTTGGCTTCCTCTTGGAATGATCACGTCGATGTAGCCGACGGCGTTAAGCATGATTTCCGCTGCTTCACGCTCGGCAGGCAGGAGGTAGAGTGTGTCTGGGTTAATATCATGCTTTTCAAGAACATCATGGATAAGCTCGACAATCGCAATGTTCGAGTACATTGCATCACTGCCACCTTTTAAAACAGTTGCGTTGCCTGATTTCAGGCAGAGTGAAAAAACATCGAACGTCACATTCGGCCTCGATTCATAAATAATGCCTATGACGCCGAGAGGAACGGTTGTTTTTTTCAGCTGCAGACTATTCGGCAATGTTCTTTTTTCGAGGATCCTGCCTATCGGAGAAGGCAGAGCCGCAACGTTGCGAATGTCGTTTGCGATCGCTTCGAGGCGCGACGGGTTCAGGAGAAGCCTGTCATATTTTGGGTCGTCAGGATTCATCCTGTCGAGGTCATTTTTATTTGCCTCGAGGATTGCTTGACTTTTTCCAGGTATTCTGTCTGCCAGGCCGTTCAGTATGTTCTTGATAGCGTCGTCCGAAAGAGTACAGAGTTTTCTGCTTGCTTGACGAACCTGTTGCAGGTTGTTGTGAATTGTGTCTTTCATACTTCAGAGTGTGAAAAATTCATGATACGATCAGGTATTGACACGCCCCGTTTGTATCATGATGAAAAGAGGTTTTCGAATGCTCCTGTTCGTATCAGTCGGCTTTTCCGAATGTAACAAAAAAACCAGGCATTCGAGTCTCTTTCTCCGTATTCTTGATGATACTGTGTCTTATTCGTGAATATACGTATCGGGCATCATCACTGCCGTTATATTATGTTGTTTATGTTTAATCAAAATTCATAGAAGGGGTGTTCTTCGAAATTATCGGGGGATCTTCATACTCGTTTGGTTTTTGCTCCATTCCTCGACCCATTGAGTTGTCTGTAACTGATGGTCAGGTTATGTGGTCTGCTATTTCTCTTTTTTAATTATAGTTAACTTCGATATATTAAAAAGCTCGCGTATCAATGCGTCAGGCTTTCTCCCATGCCCCTTTTTTCCGGCAATAATGACGGTGTAGCCGATTTTCAACTGTTATTGGTCTCGCAGAGCCTTTTGGATGTGCATCGTATTTTTCCCGGCCTTTCTGTGCCGTACTTGTTGTTTTTTCCCGAATCAAAAAAGAAAAGATCCACGCTCTGGCGTCTTTTGATTAAAAAAGAAAAAAAACTGTAAATGGTTGATGCTATTACCGTTAATATAGGTGTGACAGCACCGTATTATGCTCTGGAAAATTTAAGGGTTTCAGATGATGGGGCAACTGCAGAATTTGTTGCTGAACAACCGATGGACAACGAGGTTGGAGAAATTGCGGCAGCTGAAGTTGGAAGACATTTGGCGGTATTGGGGGCGTGTGCACTGGCGTGGTCGAATCCGAAAAAGGAAAAACATTATTATGTCGCTTCCAGTGCGGTTTTGAAAAATGTCGCTAAGGGAGGGGAAGTCGGTAAAGGGGCTTTTAGCGGAACAGCGAAAATATTGTTTTTTGATAAAAGGTATGGTACCATATCTGCCACGTTGATGACCACTCAAGGTGACCCGTTATATGAGCTGGAAACGCATTATCACATTATGAGTGTTCCGCTGTTTGCAAAGTTGTTTCATATAAAAAAACAGGAATTCGAGTGTAATCCTTCGAACAATCCGTATAAAAAACAGATTCCTCTCAATGACGTTCGGTATTCGGACAACACAATAAGCGCAAGACTTGGTCCACTAAAACCGGAAGAATGCAATGGGCATTTCTGTTCGTTTCCTTGTATTCCGGTCGCAATTTTAATGCACTCGCTCAGTAGGACCGCAGGAAAACTGTTGTCTAAAGTTATTGGTGAACCGGGCATAAGATACACGGTTGTTGCGGCAGAGGTACAAGCATATAATTTCGCTTTTGCAGGAGAAGTGGTAAATATGATAGTGACGTATTCCGGCCTGGAGGGTGGTGATCATGTTTTTGCCTGCAAAGCCGAGAATAACGATGGTAAACTGTTTGGTTCGATGTTGCTGAGGTTATCATGTTCCAAAACAGCATAGTTAATTCTTGTTCGTAAACAATATAATGTCATGGATAAACAGCTACAGCATTACAGCGATAAGCTTGCGTTTGAGACAGATTCCTGGGATCTCAAGACAGCGATGGATGCCGGGGAAAACATCATCGTCATCGATGCACGTTCACCGGAATCCTATCGACAGGAACATATCCCGAAGGCCATCAATCTTCCTCATCGAAAAATGAGCGAAGAGACAACGAAGCAGCTGGATAAAACAGCACTGTTTGTTGTTTACTGTGATGGCATTGGTTGTAATGCTTCTACAAAGGGGGCCCTGAACATGGTTAAGCTTGGATTCAGGGTAAAAGAGCTGATCGGAGGTCTGGACTGGTGGAAGCGTGACTGTTATATTACTGAAGGTTGTAGAGAAAATGGAGGGGCTGTTGCTTGTGGTTGTAACGTACCGGACAGTGAGGAATGAAGCATGAATAAGTTGTTCTGTTTGGTTTGCTCGATGCTTTTGTTTGCCGGGCAGGTTTATGCGAAAGAACCTCTTGCAGTGAAGGTGGATGTGCTGGCAAAGACCAGTAAAAGCTGGAATGGCAGTGCATTACCCGCATATGCAGAAGGTGTTGCAGAAGTGACGATTCTCAGAATAGCGATTCCACCCGGGCTGAAGCTGCCGTTACATAAACATCCTGTAATCAATGCAGGTGTTATGCTGAAAGGTGAACTGACGGTTACGACAAAAAAAGGTCAGGTGCTTCATCTGCGAGCAGGAGAGCCGATTGTCGAAGTCGTCGATACATGGCATTACGGAAAAAACGAAGGGAAAGAAACTGCGGAACTCATTGTCTTTTATGCCGGTGTTCAGGGGATGCCTATAACTGTCAAAGCGACTGAAGGAAATTGAAGCAATTTCCTGTATTTCAAGACATAAGGTAGAGGTAGTCGTAATGAATCAGAGGTTTTTCTCCTTTTTTGCCGAGGATTTCTTTTGTCTTTTCAGAACTGTATTGCGCCATGCCATAACCAATGGCTTCCCCGTTTTCGGAGCATATTTTGATAATATCCCCTTTGAAAAAAGTTCCGATAACCGATTCAATGCCTACCGGAAGAAGACTGTTTGCACGCTTTGGGGAACGTAAAGCGGTTTCTGCTCCGGCATTGATGGTGACGGCCCCTTTTTCAAGTCCTTCACTGTGAGCAATCCAGCGTTTTCGCCCATAGACCGGTTTTTGAGCGATGAACCGTGTTCCTACTTCTTCGCTGTTCAGGATGTCGATAAGAATGTCGGCAGTACGTCCATTGGCGATATGGACAGTAATGCCGAAACGAGCGAGCTTATGAGCAATGTGGCATTTGGTCAGCATGCCGCCTCTTCCGAATTCAGATTTTCCCGGCTTGATATACTGATGAAAATGTTCGGTGGCAATGTCGATGGTATGGATGAGGTTTGCGGTATTTTCTTTTCGGGACATGTCGAAAAGGCCGTCGACATGTGACAGAATAATGTAGGCATCGACCTGCATCATGGAGGCTATCATTCCCGAAAGTTCATCGTTGTCCGTGAACATCAGCTCTGTTACGGAAACGGCATCATTTTCATTGATGATCGGTATAATCTCGTGTTCCAGAAGTGAAGCAAGACAGGTTCTGATATTGAGGTAATGAAGGCGGTCGCGAAAATCACTTTTCGTTACCAGGATTTGTGCGATGTTCAGGCCGCGTTGTTCAAAAAGCTCGGCATATGTATTGATAAGTCTTATCTGCCCGGTTGAAGAGAGCACCTGCCGTGAAGCAACCGGAGAAAGACTCGATGGGAGTTTGACAACAGAGCGGCCGGCACCGACGGCACCGGAAGAAACAAGCAGTACTTCAACGCCCTGTTTGCGCAGTGCTGCGATCTGTGATACAAGTTGGTCGAGTATCTGCAGGTCCAGTTCACCCTTGTTGTTGGTGATGACATTGGTTCCTACCTTGACAACAACTTTGCGATAAAGAGGTTCTGACATAAAACTAAAGCATGGATTCCCGGCTTACATGTAGTCCTGCGACACCGATGATGATCAAAAGTAGCGAAAGTATTTTCAGCATGTTCAACGATTCACCAAACCATATAATACCGACAAGAGTTATCAGTGCTGTTCCTGCAGCAGCCCAGATTGCATAGGTGATGCCTATAGGAAGTGCCTTCAGGGCCAGCGTGAGAAATGTAAAGCTAAAGCCGTAAAAAATAAAAATTGAAATCGATGGTAATGGTTTTGAGAATCCTTCTGAAAGCTTCATGGAAGTTGTTCCGGCAACTTCCATGATGATGGCGATGAACAAATATATCCAGTGCATGGTCATCAAACAGGGGTGAATATTGTGCTTTAGTTGCTTGCGTCTTCATTCTTTGCAGTACGTCTGCATCTGCTTTCATAGTAATAGACAAATACCGACATCAGTAGATTACTGGCCAGAATGACCGCGAAAACCACCGAAAGGAGCTGGCTGGAAGTGAAAACACCGCTGTTCAGGAGAGTGAAAGCCATGACTGCGGTTGCGAGTCCCCTCGGGATGAGCCCCAAAGTCGAGGAAATGTGTGCACTCTTAAGAGATGGAGAAAGCGGGCGAACAATGTTGATCGTGGCGATACGGCTGATGAAGAAAATTGTCAAAATAGCTACAGCTATCAAAAGAACATCCAGCGTAAAGAAGGTGAAGTCAACAAGCAGACCGATAAATACGAAGAAAAAGGTTCGTACGAGAAAAGTCAGTTCAGCATTGATTTTTTTTACAACCTCATCGATTTCAAAATCGGCAATGTTTACAGTGCTGTTGAGTTTTTGGAGTACAGATTGGGATTTCGTCGCAAGTATTTTACTATTGCCGAGCAGGATGCCGAAAGCAAGAATGGTTATCGCACCTTCACCGCCAAGAAAATCAGTGAGAGTGTAGAGAAGAAGGATAAAACCGAGGGTAAGCATATAAGCGAGATTCTGCTTGCTGAAGTATCCCATGAAACGGCTCCATACCAGTCCGCTGACAGCTGCGAGAAGAATCGATATTCCGATGCTTGCCAAGATATGGTTGAGAATGGAGATTCCTTCGTATTGTCCTCCTTTGAGGATTTTGATGTAGATGATAACAGAGATAACTGTAAGGACCTCGCTGATGACCGCTTCGAGCGTGAGCAGGGTTTTAAGGTTTTTCGTGATGGACAATCTTGGCAGGACCGGCAGAATAACCGCCGGACTTGTACCGCCAAAAATGAACCCGTAAAAAAGAGCATCGGTCATTTCCATCTGAAAAAGAATGAGGCAGATGGAGGTGACGCCGGCTGCTCCTACGGTAAATGAAAGAAACCCCAACAGCAAAGCGGACGAAAACTGCCGTATCACCAGGTCGAACTCCAAATCCAGTCCACCTTCAAAAAGAATGAGGATAAGTGCAAAGGTTCCGAAGTACGGGGCGATTTCAAAAAAGATATCACTTTTCAATATATGCGTAGCAGGGCCAAGCACTATCCCTGCAAACATGAGAATAACCGGAGTCGGTATCTTGGTTTTGGTGAAAAGAAAATCGCCGAGAACACCGAGAACTATGATGCCGCCGATCAAGGCTGCAAAGAAGGAAACATCCATAATCAATCCCTAAAGCACGAGCGTTTCAAATTATTCCGTAAAAACAGTGACAAAAGACAGGTCAAGGGACAGTCGAACCGTGAGTGATCTACTTTTAAGTCATGAACAGCTGTATTGAAAAACAGAAACGGCAAAAGGGTATCACCGTCAGTGTTTCCGTGTGTTGTTGAGGGATTTCGAGCAGCACTGATCTTCCATTTCTTCGCGGCACTTTGCAAAGACTTGGAGGCTGAAACTGCCAAGCATAAAACCGTTTTTTTCACAAAGCTTGTCAAGGAGTTTATTGAGCTCATCACTGTGCACTTCGACGACCCGGTCACACTGTTCACAAATGATGTGCAGATGGTTGGCTACCCCATAGGACTTTTCGTAATGTGTGTGTTTATGGCCAAGGTCGATTTTGTTGACCAGGTGAAATTTGAACAGCAGGTCAAGAGTGTGATAAACTGTCGCTCTGGATATACTGACCCCCTTTTTTTTCAGCCGCACGAATATTTCGTCGGCATCAAGGTGGCTATCGGATTCATAGATTTCGCGTAAAACAGTCAACCTTTCCCGAGTGCATCGGTATCCCTCTTCTTTCATTGACTCTTTGAAAATGGTTTCCGCCTGCAACGCCAGCTGAGAAAGGTTTTTTTTGTTCTTAATTTTTTTTGAAAAGGCCATTGGTATGATTCGGTTAGATAGGGGTCTGTTGAGAGACAATCCGTTCAGGACAGATTGTAATTGTTTTCCTGCAGCTTGTTCTGGACATTCTGGAAAAGTCTGGAATAGACGGTTTCCAGATTTTTCTCTTCCTTGGTATTTACCCTGAGCGTATAGCCGAATAATCCGTTCTTTGTTTCAGCCCTTAAAAACAACGGTTTCGGATCGAGCATGATACCATCTGTTCTCAATGCTGCGTCAATTACCAACTCACGAAGTGTTTCAGTTTTTAAGTTTTCTTTCAAATAAAGTACAAGTTCAAGTGACAAGTGCCCGTTTTTTTGAACTGATTCCGTATAATTTATAATTTTTGAACGAAATGCAGTTGAGTTTGGTATGAGGATGATTTCATTCAAAAGATTTTTTATGCGGATTACAAGAGGACCTTTATAAACGATGTCACCGGTAATGTCTCCGAATTTAACCCTGTCACCGATTCTGAAAGACCCAGTATAATTGAGCATTATACCGGCGATTATGTTCTGGAATGCAGGCACTGCGCTGAGTGAAACAGTCAGACCTAAAATTATGAACAGCGCCAGTATCGTTCGGTTGTTAGTTAACGGCAAAGATGCAAAAAGCAGGAATACCAACAAGAGGTAGAGAATTATTTTGACGATTTTTCTTGTCGGTTCCGCCCATTCGGCATCAAAATCACCAAACTTGAGCTCTCCTTTTGAGATGTTTCTGAAGAAAACATCGCTGAACTTGCCGAGGTAACGGGTAATGATAATCAGGATAATGATTGCAATAACATTTGGAATCAGGGCGATAAATTCGTTTGATAATTTTTTTGCCGGTTCCAGAACGAATGCAAGCAGGTTGGTCGATAAGTCCTCTGTCCAGGGGAAGAAGCTCAGCATTGTAGTGAGGTAAGCATAGATCAAAAGGACTTTCAGAAACAACTCGGTTATTTTACTGAACCATTCGAGTCCCGATGCAAAATGGTCGGGGGAAAGCATTTGTATGAGCTTGTTCGGGCTGGAGGAGGTGTTGTGCAGCCTGATTTTTTGTATCCATCCGTCGATGAGGGTAAAAAAGCTGTGCAGATAATGCCAGACAACTCCCAGTGCCACTAACAGCAGAAGAGATTTGAGGATGCTGAATGCTATATTTCGTCCGCTGGTTTCTTGCCTGAATTTTTCTGCCTGATTCGAGATTTTTGCAAGAGCTGAATCGGCAAGCTCACGCCTTGACATATTTTCAGCTATGGCATCTTCTTCGCTGAATGCTGCTATGATGTCCTTTTGGGTTCTGATTGCCGTCAGCGTTTCTCCCTCAACGATTATGAGCGAGTCAACCGGAGTTGACGAGCGGAAAAATTCTGTCAGGAGTTTTGATGTTTTCTGGGCTCTTTGCTCTGGTTCGATAGATGCGATTTTGCCGTGTAGGCGAAAAACTTCATTGTTGTTGACAATGACCGGAAATCCGCTTTGTTGCTTCAGTGAGTCGGAAAAAAACTTTATAACATCCTTATCGTCGATTTTTGGCGGAGTAGCCGGCTCGGCTTCTAAAGTATCTGTAACGGTTTCAGTTGTTACGGGAACTATAAGGCCTGCCTGTTGCGATAGGTCGGTTTTTTGCGATGTTGTGTCTGCAATCGCAATGTTTATGCTTGCTGAAAAGAGCAGCAAAAAGACAATATATGTGATGAGATGTTTTTTCATTGTCATCGTTTATAAATGATCGTGTCTAATTTAACTGAATTTAAGCGCATACCAACCCGGCAAGGTCTGTACACTTCTGTGATTCCCTTCTGACGCTTGTTTCACGTGGTTTTCCGAGAGTTTACTGAAACCGCTCATTGCTCGAAAACCGATAGAGTACGATCATTTTTGTGCCTTATTTGTACAATGGTAATTCGAAAAATAGGTACATGGTAAAAGTCAAGTTACGAAAAAAGGCAATTTCAAAAGGATGAGAAAACCTGTATCTGGACTTCCGGCAGCTGGTTACACTGCCAGGAGGAACAAAGCGCGGCGCGAGTTTCTTGGCTTACGGTTCCACACCTTCATAACGCAATAGCTTTTAGAAGCGTCGCAGGAATGCGTGACGCCCTCGATATTCGATGTGTCAGGTTCATCGAATGATGATGGTGCAGTGGCCATGCAGGCTCTTGATGGCTAAAGCTACGGAACCCTTCGGCTTGCCATCGAGTCACCTACGGGGTGGAAGAAGCCGCGTATGGAGAAGCTTTCTCCCCGTTACACGACGCGGTGGGAAGATATTATCGAGTAAGGGGTAGAGGTTTTGGATGATGCTCGGTTGAGCGCAGGATATAACACCGGCATCAGCAGCTGACCCCATAGTGAAAAACGAGTGGCGGGGCTGTCGGCCTGAACGTTATTGTTTGGCAGATTCATTTCAATTGGATATGCCATTTACATGTATCAGAACCGGAATAGATTGATTGCTTAATGTGAACTTCCTTGACGTTGAATACTGTATTGAAGAAAACAGACATATGACCTATACTGCACTTGCAGTAGCTTTTATGCGTTTTAAAAGGCTTTCCTTTATTTATTAAACCACATACACATTTACTTCTTTCAATTGCAATTGAGTTCCTGTCTGGGTCGTAAGTGAATTGAGTATTGTATCTTTCCTCTTCCTCATTCAATTTAATAAAGAAGTCGTTCATCGACTTGGATTGATTCCAAATACGTTTTACAAAACTCGACCACGATTTCCCGCAACACTGTACACCACATTCAAATAAAACTCTTTCGGCATTATCTTTGCCAATGCTTTTTTCCATTCTGCCCATCACAGTTTCGACATATTTTGTTTGTTCGGGCTTTTTGAGCTTGGGGAAGTTTTTAGAATCATGGAGAATGTCTTCCATCTCATTTTCATATCCTTGCTTTCTTAAATGTTTTGTGATTCTGCCAAACCGGCCACCTTCTAAGTATTCCATATTTTTTCCTATGTATATGCCCAACATTATGTAGTATTTGCGCTACAGATTTTCTGTGGTATTCTGAATATACTGTGTGCTTGATTGACGCTCAAGGGAACTTGCCCCGTTTACTGTAACGCAAGGTTTAGAGAAGCTTTTGTGTTTGCTTATAAGCCGTTAACCGGACCATTTTCTCTATACCGTCATAGAGCGCTATAGTTGTCATGGGAGAACTGTGCCTCGTGAAACAGGGGTTCGGATTTCACAGGGAAGTGGAATCCATATCGGCTTTCTTTGGAAGATGGAGCCCAGGGTCAAGCCCGAAGATGACAACCATGAGAAGGGGCAATGAACTAGTAATGATTGCCTGTTTGCTATGTGAGAGGCTCGCCTTTTAAGGCGGCCTCTTTTTTGTTGTTTGAAAATTAATAGATTATATCGCCAAACGATGGTGAGGTAAGCTTGAAAGAGGGCGGCTTTGTGCCTCTTACGTCTCGGCTCTATGGTTTTGGGTTTAAGTTGTTATCTTGTTGCTGTTTATTGATTTGCTTCATGATTAAAGTAAAATCAAGCTGATATTGCCGAATTCAAAAGACAGATGTTTTGGGACGAGGGTTTGCAGGGCAACCGGTACGGTGTGGCCAGGCATGTTTCGCTCAAGGCAGGGGAGGCAACTTTTTAGCCTGTCTGCAGGTTTGGTAAACAACATTTTAATTGTCCATTTTAGTAGAATGATATTACCGATTAACACTTACAGTGACCAGGTGCTGCGCCGGAAAACAAAGCCTTTGAAAGGGGCGGATGAGCAGCTTGAAGAACTTATAGGCAATATGTTCGAGTCCATGAGGAATGCCGACGGGATTGGACTCGCAGCTCCCCAGGTGGGTGCTTCTCTACGCTTGCTTGTAGTCGATATTTCCATTGCCGAAGGGTATGAAAAAGCTTCCCCGATGGTGGTCATCAACCCTCACATCCTTGCTGTGAAAGGTTTTGTCTCGATGAATGAAGGTTGCTTGAGTATTCCTGATGTCAGGGGTGATGTTGTACGTCCTTCATCCATACAGATCAAATACCGTGACGAGCATTTCGAAGAGCATACCGCGGAGTTTAACGACCTTACTGCACGGGTGTTGCAGCATGAGGTCGATCATCTCGACGGAACGCTTTTTGTCGATCGTATGCAGCGGCGAAACCGCAGGAAAATTCAGAAAGAGCTTGATGCGATAACTCGTGGCGAGGTAAGGACCAGCTACCCTATTGCTACGCAGACGTTGGATTGCGAAGTGAAGTGAAAATGAAAAAAAGATTTTTCAATGAGAATTATTTTTATGGGAACGCCCGAGTTTGCTGTCCCTTCTCTTCGCGCAATAGCTGAATTAGACAATGAATTTGAAATTGTTCTTGTGGTTACCGGCAAGGACAAACCAAGAAGAAGTAGACGTTCCGAGCCTGAACCTACCCCTGTTAAGAAAGCAGCAAAGGAACTGGGATTTACAGTTTTTGAAATAGATGACGTAAAGGATCCTCGTTTTGCCGGAACTGTTGCGCGGTACCGGCCCGACGTAATTGTCGTTGCAGCTTTTCGTATCCTGCCTCCTTCGGTTTTTGAGCAAGCAAGGTTAGGGGCGTTCAATCTTCATGCTTCGTTACTGCCGCATTACAGAGGTGCTGCTCCGGTCAACTGGGCAATAATCAACGGTGACAGGGAAACGGGAGTGACGACATTTTTCCTGCGAAAACGTGTCGATACCGGAAGCATTATATTGCAGGAGAAAACAAATATCGGGGTTGAGGAAACGGCAGGAGAGCTTGCCGGTCGATTATCGGTTGTCGGTGCGGGCGCGGTTGTTACGACTCTGAAGCTTATCAGGGAGGGTAAAGCAGAGCCACTACCGCAAGATGAAGCCAAGATGACCAAGGCTCCCAAATTAACCACTGAAAATACCCGGATTGACTGGGCCGAGCCTGTCGATGCTATTTGTGATTTTGTCAGAGGTCTTTCACCCAGACCAACAGCCTGGACGGTATTCAATCATAAAAAAGTAAAGATCTATAAAGCGATCCCTTCTGATTTTCAGCTTCCTGAATCGAAGCAGCAGGCAATGGTGCCGGGCAGTTTCTCGACGGATGGAAACCGGTTGTTTGTTATGGGGCTTGACGGGTGGGTTGAGATCATCTCTCTTCAAATGGAGGGTAAGCGCAAGATGAACGCTGTTGAATTCTGTTGTGGGTTCCGTTGTGAAGAGGAGTGCCCCTTGTTTTCATAGGGAAACCGGATTCATTATATTCCCCGGTGTTTTTGCGAATTTCAACTAAATATGAACAGTTTATGCCTTCGAGCAGTAGGGTAGTCAATACTATCAGGAACTTCTGTATCATAGCTCATATAGATCACGGAAAATCTACGCTTGCAGATCGATTTTTGGAAGCGACTGATACGTTACAGCACAATCAGGTAGCTGAACAGGTGCTTGATGATATGGAGCTTGAACGTGAACGAGGTATCACCATAAAAAGTCATGCAATCCGTATGCACTATAAGGCTGTCGATGGTGATGCATATATTCTGAACCTTATCGATACCCCGGGACATGTTGATTTCAGTTATGAAGTTTCACGTTCTCTGGCCGCTTGTGAAGGGGCGTTGCTTGTGGTCGATGCTACGCAGGGGGTCGAGGCTCAGACTATTGCCAATCTCTATCTCGCCGTTGAGGCCGGACTGGAAATTATTCCGGTCATCAATAAAATAGACCTTCCTTCCGCTGATGTAGAAGGGGTGGCTCAGCAGATTGTCGATCTTATGGGTGTTGAAAGAAGTGAAATTGTCGAGGTATCGGCAAAGGCCGGTATTGGAGTCGATGTTTTGCTCGAGGCTATTATTGCAAGAATTCCGGCACCTGTCAATCATCGTGATCAACCTCTCCGGGCTCTGATTTTCGATTCGGTGTTCGATGCATATCGTGGTGCAATCGTTTATTTGCGCATTGTTGACGGTGTTCTCAAGAAAGGGGATCGAGTCAGTTTTTTTGCCAACAACAAAGTTTTTGTCGCTGACGAGATCGGATCCATGGGGCTCAAACGACAGCCTTCCAAAGTGCTCGAGTCGGGAGATGTCGGCTACCTTATTTGTTCCATCAAAGATGTCCGGGATGCCAAAGTGGGCGATACGGTTACTCTTGCTGATGCTCCGGCGAGGGAACGGCTTGCAGGGTATAAAGATGTCAAGCCGATGGTTTTCAGCGGTCTCTATCCGGTGAACTCCGATGAGTTCGAAGATCTTCGTGAGTCACTTGAAAAACTTTCATTGAACGACGCTTCCCTGGTCTATACCCCTGAAACATCTGCAGCACTCGGTTTCGGGTTCAGGTGTGGGTTTCTCGGGTTGTTGCACATGGAAATCATACAGGAGCGGCTGGAGAGGGAATATCAGGTCAACATCATAACAACGGTTCCCAACGTTGAGTACAGGGTCGTCTCAACCGACGGAGAGACGCTTGTCGTTGACAATCCCTCGAAAATGCCTGACGCCGGGTTGATCAAACAGATCGAGGAGCCATATGTCAGCATTCATATTATCACGATGGCAGACTATATCGGTAATATCATGAAGCTTGCCATGGAGCGGCGGGGAGAGTATAAGAATACCGATTATCTTGATACTTCGAGGGTGAATTTGCAGTTCGAGTTTCCGCTTGCCGAGATTGTTTTTGACTTTCATGACAAACTCAAGTCGGTATCGAAAGGATATGCGTCGATGGATTATGAATATATCGGCTATCGTGTTTCGGATCTTGTCAAGCTCGACGTACTTCTCAATGGTGAACCGGTTGATGCGCTTTCCACCATTGTTCATCGTTCAAAAGCATATGAGTGGGGGAGAAAGCTATGCCAGAAGCTCAGAGGCATTATTCCACGACAGATGTATGAAGTCGCTATTCAGGCCGCGATCGGAAGCAGGGTCATAGCCCGTGAGACCATCTCTGCAATGAGAAAGAACGTTCTTGCCAAATGCTATGGAGGGGATATCAGCCGAAAGCGAAAGCTGTTGGAAAAGCAGAAAGAAGGTAAAAAACGGATGAAGCAGGTCGGGCGGGTGGAAGTTCCCCAGGAAGCGTTTCTCGCTGTATTGAATATGGATGATCAGTAGAGTGCCGGGGTAGGTGCCATATCCAGGCGGAGCGCCGCAAGATAACGGGATGAAAAGCGTCAAAAAAAACAGTGGTCTGGAAAGCGGTTCCGGTTGTAACATTCAAAAAATAAAGGTTTTGGGAAAAGGTAAAGAGAAAACGGGAAAACAGCATTCAAAAGAGTGGTTTGAGGCTTTACTGATTGCACTTGTATTTGCCACTCTCATAAGAGTATTTGTTGTAGAATCGTATCGTATACCAACAAGCTCTATGGAAAAAACACTGCTTGCCGGTGATTTTTTATTTGTAAACAAATATATCTATGGGGCAAAGGTTCCTTTTACCGATATCAGGTTACCGGGAATCGATTCTGTCGAACGGGGGGATATCGTTGTGTTCAAATTTCCGAAGGACAGGTCTTTAAACTACATAAAACGTTGCGTGGCGATAAGTGGAGATGTGCTCGAAATCAAGGACCGCAGACTCTTCATAAATGGTGAAGAGGCAATATTTCCGGAGCATGCACAGTTTCTCGCTGATTTGATGCCCGCAGGATATCCGGACCAGCAGGTGTTTCCAAGGTTTTCAGGTTTCAATAAGGACAATTACGGCCCGATCCGTGTTCCTCGCAAAGGCGATGTCGTAACGCTGAACGAAAAGGGTTACTATCTCTATGCCTCATTGATTGCCGAAGAAGGGCATAGTATCGGAGTTACAGATGGTACAATTCTTATCGACGGTCAGCCTGCCGATACCTATACCATTGAGCAGAACTATTACTTTGTTATGGGGGATAACAGGGATAACAGTCTCGATAGCCGTTTTTGGGGATTCTTACCTGAACGGGATATGGTCGGTGAGGCTTTGATGGTTTACTGGTCATGGAATCCGAACATTTCCCTGTTGAATCCGGTTGAAAAGCTCAATTCGATTCGTTGGCAAAGAACCGGTTTGATGGTTCATTGAGGCAATGACAGTACCAGCAGATGATTGATGCAGAGAATGTGTCGTGAAATTTCTCTGGTTGAATGTTCTACGCACTGTCGGCTGAAAAGAAGATTGCAGAGATTCACCTGTTCGATGTGCAGGTTGGGAAGAGAGAGTCCGGGGTTTTCTTCTTGCTGATTCTGTTTTTTTACCGGTATGAATTCGAGATTTCGTAGCGTAACCGACTGTAAGTCAATTCCGGCACGAAGATGTTCAACTGAAATAGTGTATCGGTTTTCTGTTGCAGTTTCAATTTCCTGCAAAATGGTGTTCTTGAGCGCGCTGTTGAGATAGACGTTGGTAAGGAGGTAAATAACAAGATACCCGGCTGAAAAAAGCACCCCCGGTGATAATGCCAGTGCTTTTAGCCAGTTGATAAAAGTTATCGTTTTTTCTGAATAAGATCTACCCATCCTTTATGTTGGCGAAAGGGTAAGGGGTTAACGAGATTTACTCTCTATTTCATGATAGTGATTTTTTCTTTTATTTAAGCATTTGCATTATTCATTCATCGCTCTGACTTATGTCACATACAGGTCCTTCGACCGATTTTATTCTTAATCCTCTCATCAAAGCTGTTCATGCGGACACTGAAACCCCTGTTTCGGTGTATCTGAAACTTCGGGAGGTTTATTCATGTTTGCTCGAATCTGTCGAGGGAGAAGAAAAGCTTGCCCGTTTTTCCTACATAGCGATTGATCCGGTCGCGATTCTTAAAGGTTCGGTCGATGGAGATATTTCTCTTCAGGTGAGGGATGAGCGTTTCAAGGGTCTCGAAGCTCTGATAGCAGGAGAACGAGAGTTGAGGAAAGTCATCGATCGTTGTCTTGGCGCATTCGGGTCGTCCCAGCAGGTAGAAAGCATGGTTGGATCTTCCCCGATGATTACGTCCGGAGCCTTTGGATATTTCAGTTATGATACAATGCATCTGGTTGAAAAGATCCCTTTTCCCCGTAAACCGGATCCGTCAGGTCTGCCCGATGTTTTCCTGCTGTTCTGTGACAAGCTGGTTGTTTTTGACAATGTCAAACGGAAAGTGTTTATCGTTGTCAACTACCTCGGTGAGGAAGACCGGAACAGAGCGGAACAGGTTATCGAAACCATTCGTGCTAAAATGTTTCAGCCTCTTGACCCTCTTTGCATACAGCTAAGACCGGAAAAGCATGAAGAGGTTGTTTCCAATACTGTTAAAGAAGATTTCCTCAAGAAGGTTCTTGTCGCCAAAGAGCATATCAGAGCCGGTGACATTTTTCAGGTTCAGGTTTCCCAAAGACTCAAACGTCAGCTGAATACCGGGCCGTTTGATGTGTATCGCATGTTGCGAACCATAAACCCCTCACCTTATCTGTACTATTTCGATATGGGAGATTTCGACATAGTTGGGTCGTCTCCCGAGCTGCTTGTCAAGGTGGGTATGGATGAAGACGGGCGAAGGATTGTCGATACACGTCCGATTGCCGGTACCAGGCCGAGGGGCAAAACATATGAAGAGGACGCCAGGATCGAAAAAGAGTTGTTATCGGATGAAAAAGAACTTGCCGAGCATTTGATGCTTATTGACTTGAGCCGGAACGATATCGGTAGGATTGCAAAGATCGGTACTGTCGAGACCAATGAAAAAATGATCATCGAACGCTACTCCCATGTTATGCATATTGTCAGTAATGTCCGGGGAGAGCTGCAGGATAGTTACAGTCCGATGGATGCATTCTGGGCCTGTTTTCCTGCAGGCACCTTGACCGGTGCGCCGAAAGTGAGGGCAATGGAGATTATTTACGAACTGGAGGAAGAAAAACGTGGTCTTTACGGTGGCGCGGTAGGGTTTATCGATTTCCGGGGACAGCTTGAAACCGCAATTGCCATAAGGACAATGGTTGTTAGAGACAATATCATTTATTTTCAGGCGGCGGGTGGTATTGTTGCCGATTCGGTGCCTCTGAATGAATTTGAGGAGACCATGAACAAAATGCAAGCCGGGTTACGTACTGTTGATGCCCTTGAAAATTTTGAGGAATGATATTTGGATGCTGCGGGCTTGTTGATTTTCGAGTGTATCCTTTAAACGCTCTGTGTAGTTATTGCTGTTATGAAACAGTGGTGGAAAATGTAAAACGATAGATTTTACATACAAATCAATTATCAAAGTGATAACATGAATAAATGCTGAACAAGATGAATAAGAAAAAACTATCCTACCTGTTTTTGGTTCTCGCTGGGGTGGCCATAGGTTGGCTCGTGTTTTCCAACCTGGAGTTTACCTTTCCGGCAAAAGATGAGAGTAAGGTGGCTGTATCCAACCATATCAACATGGCGTCGGCGGCCAATACTTTTCAGGACAAACCGATTCGTACCCTCAAAGATTTCAATGAAGCTTTCGTACAGATTGCCGAATCTGCGACTCCTTCGGTTGTGACTATTTTCACCGAAAAAACCGTCAACCGGAGATTTATTTCACCTTTTGATTTTTTCGGGAGCCCATTCGATGATTTTTTTGAGACACCGAGAAGACGTGAAGAGGGTGCCAACGGTCGCAAGGAGGTTTTACGAGGGCTCGGTTCGGGGGTTGTCGTCAGCAGTGACGGATAT
Organism: Prosthecochloris marina; assembly: GCF_003182595.1. Classification (NCBI taxonomy): domain Bacteria; kingdom Pseudomonadati; phylum Chlorobiota; class Chlorobiia; order Chlorobiales; family Chlorobiaceae; genus Prosthecochloris; species Prosthecochloris marina. The sequence goes on along the minus strand of NZ_PDNZ01000004.1, from coordinate 207,887 downwards.
ATCCTGACGAACAATCACGTTGTCGATAAGGCCGATAACATTTATATCAGAACCCATGACAACAAAAAGGTGCAGGCAAAAGTTATCGGTACGGATCCTAAGACAGATATCGCAGTCATTAAAGTCGAAGTGAAAAATCTGAAGCCTATTGCTATTGGTGACAGTGATGCATTACGGGTTGGTGAGTGGGTGATTGCTATTGGCAGCCCTCTGGGGGAAAACCTTGCCCGGACAGTAACACAGGGGATTGTCAGTGCTAAAGGCCGTGCAAATGTCGGTCTGGCCGACTATGAAGACTTCATTCAGACTGATGCCGCGATCAATCCAGGGAATTCGGGAGGGCCTCTCGTGAATATCAACGGAGAGCTGGTCGGCATAAATACGGCCATAGCGAGCCGTACCGGTGGCTTTCAGGGGATTGGTTTTGCTGTTCCGTCAAATATGGCTCGACAGATCATGCAGTCGCTCATTAAGACCGGCAAGGTTACCAGAGGATGGCTTGGTGTGACGATACAGGATGTGGATGAGAACATCGCAAAAGGTCTTAAACTCAAGAAAGCCGAGGGAGTGCTTGTCGGTACGGTTGTCGAGAAAAGCCCTGCGGAAGCAGGGGGTTTGAAAACAGGTGATGTCATTATTGAGATGAACGGAAAAAAGGTCAGGGATACCATTGAACTGCGTAACACCGTTGCCAGAACATCACCAGGTACCGTAGTTAAGCTGACCATATGGAGGGACGGTACTATGAAAACTCTTTCGGTGAAGCTCGACCAGATCCCGGATCAACCTGTTGCTGCCGAACAGCAGCAGGAGATGAGTGATTTGCTTGGTTTCACCGCAGCGCCCATGTCTTCTGAATTGGCATCGAGGTACAGGTTACAGACCGATGCCGGAAAAGTTGTCGTTACAGACGTTGACCCGGCTGGTAATGCTTACCGCGCCGGTCTGCGTAACGGTGATGTAGTCAAGGCGGCAAATAGAAAGGACATCACATCGTACAAACAGTTTTTATCAATTGTCGGTAAGATGAAAGAGGGTGATCTGTTATTTTTGCTCGTCAAGCGAGGGGATAGCAATGTGTATTTTGCTTTTAACCTGTAAACCAGCTTTGTAAGCAGTACAAAGAATTGTAAATTGATCTTGAACGAAGAGAGGTAAAGTCAGCGGCACGCTGGCTTTACTTTTTTTATTGACAAAGAGACGCTAGGATATACAGGGCGTGAATGAATAACAAACAGAAGAGATATGAGCGATAGAGTGTATCTGACCAAAGAGGGATATAACAGGTTGAAAGACGAGCTGAACAGACTCAAGAGTGAGACGCGAGCGGAAGTTCTTGAAAAAATCGCTGAAGCAAGGGCTCATGGTGATCTCAGTGAGAATGCGGAATATGAGGCGGCCAGAGAAGAGCAGCGGCAGTTGGAGAGCCGCATTGGCGAACTGGAAAACAAGCTCACAAGGGCGACGATTCTCGATCCAAAACAGATAAGGACCGACAAGGTCTATATTTTGACTTCCGTGAAGTTGAAAAACTTGATTGTTGAAGAAGAGATTATCGAGTATACCCTGGTTTCTTCCGAAGAAGCAGATACCGATCAGGGAAAGATATCGGTTCGTTCTCCTGTTGGCCGGGGACTTCTGGGGAAGGCGGTTGGAGAAAAGGTGCAGATAAATGTGCCAAAAGGGCAACTTCACTATGAGATACTTGAAATATTTGTTAAATAACCTCGCAAAAAACGATTGAAGTCATGGGGAAACGTCAGATTGTCTATAAGGCCGGTCAGATCCGGGGAAACAGCGATCTCATCGACAAGGAAGTGAATCTTATTACCATAGAGGACAGGGTGTGGCATGGTCGGATTGTTTCGGTGAATCAGTCTGAGGTCATTCTCAGGGATGCACGTTCGGGAAAACATAAGTTTCCTCTCGACCAGATTGATAAAATCTACAGAGATATTGTAACCGACTATTGATCATGCGTAAAAAAATTGTTGTAGGTAACTGGAAAATGAACAAAACCGTTGCTGAAGCAAGTGAGCTTGCCTCGGCAATTCTTGAGCACCTCGGAAACAGCACTCTTCTTTGTGAAGTCGGGATTGCCCCGGCTTTTCCTGCACTTACGGAGGTTGGAAAAGTTATCGGATCGAGCGATATCCGGCTTGCCGCGCAGAATTGCCACTATGAAGATGACGGCGCTTATACCGGTGAGATTTCGGTACGAATGCTGGAGTCTCTGGGTTGTGCATACGTTATTATCGGACATTCCGAGCGCAGGCAGTATTTCGGTGAGACCAACCGGACAGTGAACCTCAGGGTCAGAAAAGCGCTGGCGGAAGGCATGCAGGTTATCATGTGCGTCGGCGAGACCCTCGAAGAGCGGGAAGGCGGCATTACGGACAAGATAGTTACCGAACAGGTTCGTGAAGGTCTGAAGGATGTCGGTGATCTTGGCGGCGTTGTTCTGGCTTATGAGCCGGTGTGGGCTATCGGAACAGGAAAGACGGCAACACCTGAGCAGGCTGAAGAGGTTCATGCTTCAATCCGTGCGACGATCAGCGATATGTTTGGGGAGTCGGCTGCCGGGAATCTCCGCATTCAGTACGGTGGAAGCGTGAAACCTTCAAACGCCGTTGAATTGTTTGCCATGCCGAATATCGACGGCGGACTCATCGGTGGAGCGAGCCTCAAAGCCGAAGATTTTGTGGCGATTGTGAAAGCAGCGGGATAAGAAGTCAAAAGGAAAAAGGCAAAAGTCGGGAAGGCACAATAATGCACGATTATTGTGCCTTTCTTGTTTCATATCCCTGTCTGTTATGGTTTCCCGGTTGCTTCCTGCGACTTTTTCATCGAACAGAAATCGGGACCGCACATGGTGCAGAAGTTATCATCTGTGACCGTATCCGCGTTGTCAGGTGAATTTTCAGCATGAACCTGACGGGTTCTCGCCGGATCGAGGGAAAGGTTGAACTGGTCGTTCCAGGAAAAAGCATAACGCGCGCTACTCATAAGATTGTCATGCAGCCAGGCAACCGGATTCCCTTTTGCTAGATCGGCGGCATGAGCAGCCAGTTTGTGTACAATAACCCCTTCGCGTACATCATCTTTTTTGGGAAGTCCCAGATGCTCTTTCGGGGTGACATAGCAAAGCATCGCACACCCCATACTTGCAAGCAACGTCCCACCGATTGCCGAGTTGACATGGTCGTAGCCGGCTCCGATATCGGTAACCAACGGTCCCAAGGTGTAAAAAGGTGCTTCGTGGCAGTACTCGAGCTGCTTTTGCATGTTCTCTTCAATGAGGTTCATTGGTACATGGCCCGGACCTTCAATCATAACCTGAACATCGTATTTCCAGGCTTTCAGGGTAAGTTCTCCAAGGGTTTTCAATTCACTGAACTGTGCCTCGTCGTTTGCGTCGGCAATCGAACCCGGGCGCAAGGCATCGCCTATCGATATGGCGATGTCATATGCCCTGAGAATTTCGCAGATTTCATCGAAATGGGTATAGAGAAAGTTTTCGTGGTTGTGCGCACGGCACCACTTGGCGATAATCGAGCCGCCCCTTGAAACAATACCGGTTGTTCTTTTTGCTGCAGCGGGTAGAAAATCCATAAGGATACCGGAATGAATGGTAAAATAATCCACACCCTGTTCCGCCTGTTCGATCAGCGTGTCCCGGTACATTTCCCAGGTCATTTCTTCGGCAATGCCACCTACCTTTTCAAGGGCCTGGTAGATCGGAACAGTGCCGACAGGGACGGGCGAATTTCTGAGAATCCATTCGCGTGTCGTGTGAATGTTTTCACCTGTGCTGAGGTCCATGACGGTATCGGCTCCCCATCGGCAGGCCCAGACAGCTTTTTCAACCTCTTCACTGATTGATGAGCCAAGTGCGGAATTGCCGATGTTGGCATTGATCTTGACCCTGAAATTTTTACCGATAACCATCGGTTCCAGCTCAGGATGGTTGATGTTTGCCGGGATGATAGCCCTGCCTTTTGCAACTTCCTCACGGACAAAATCAGGCGTGACAGGCTTGAACGGTTTACCTTTGATGGGTGAACGCTCGATCCATGCTTCTAACTGCTGGTTCTCCCTGATGGCGACATACTCCATTTCAGGAGTGATGATTCCTTTGCGAGCATAATGCATCTGTGTGACGGGTTGCCCCTGTTTCGCCCTTACAGGTTTTCTTCCGTTCATCGGGCAAGGGATACTTGCAGGAGATTCCTCCACATCGTTTTGATTGCAGTGCCAACTGTCGCGCATACGGGGAAGTCCTCGATCGAGGTCGAGTTCTGCTGAAGGATCCGAATAAGGGCCGCTGGTATCATAGAGCGGGAAAAATGAAAATTCTTCACCCTGGATATTGTAGGTTTGCGAAAGTTTGATTTTCCGCATGCCGACTTTCACCGGGTGCATGGAGCCCTCGATATAGATTTTTTCGGAGTCGGGTCCGTAAAAATGCTTTTCAGGACAAAAAAGGCTATCCGCTGTTTTGCTCATGGTATCTCTATGCTGTAGACTAAAAAAACTGCCGGCAGGTTCCGTTCGAAGGAGAGAGAAGCGTGAAGAGTGTCAACAGGCTTCATCTTTTCTTGCGACAGCATTACCTGCATCAAGTTACAAGGGTATGTTCTCAGCCCGCGGGCTACCCCCGCAAAGCACCCCTAAGATGATTCGCTGTAGTCACAATAACCAAAATCAGTTTGATTTGCAAGTTATGGTCAGGTTTCCGACAAGGAGGATGGAATCTTTTTTGACTGATAAGACGTTTGTAATTTCTTGTTTTGCTTGTGGTAACGATCTTGCTGTAATCCTTAAAAACCATCGATGAAAAAAAGGTGCGGTTGGTGTGGAGACGATCCGCTTTACGTGGCATACCACGATAAAGAATGGGGTGTTCCGGTGTTCGACGATCGGAAGCTGTTTGAAATGCTTGTACTGGAGGGGGCTCAGGCAGGGCTTAGCTGGATCACCATTCTTCGAAAACGTGAAAACTATCGTCAGGCATTTGACCGGTTCTCTTTCGAAAAAGTAGCAGGTTACACAGAGCATGACGTCGGCCGGTTGCTTGGTAATCCCGGAATTGTAAGAAACCGGCGGAAAATTGAATCGACAATCAGAAATGCACAAGGTGTTCTTGCCATTCAGGAGCGGCACGGATCCTTCGCGAGTTTTGTCTGGGACTTTGTGGACGGCAAACCCATACAGAATCAATGGCGCTTACTTTCCGATGTGCCGGCTTTTTCAAAAGAATCGGATCGAATGAACAGGGAACTCAAACGCCTTGGTTTCAGCTTTGTCGGTTCGACTATCTGTTATGCGTTCATGCAGGCCGTCGGCATGGTTAACGATCATGTGACCGATTGCTTTCGTCATCGGGAAGTTCGGAATACATCTTCTTCACTTTGATCGGTCTTCCTTTCCGACAACGGTGAGTATCACTATTTAGAAAAGAGCTGCTTTTGTGTAAATTATGCATCTTGTTTTTTCTATCTGGTGAATTTCTTACAGGCTGATTTATGAGGCAGTTCAATCTTGTCCGTCTTGCATTTTTTCAAATGGGATTCGGCATCATGTTGGGGTTTCTGCATGATACACTGAATCGTGTGATGACTTCAGATCTCGGCATCTCTTCAACCATTGTTTTTGGGCTTATCAGCCTTAAAGAGCTGCTCGCTGTTTTCGGTGTGAAGGTTTGGGCGGGAAACATGTCGGATAAATCTCATCTTTTCGGTTACAGGCGTTCACCTTATATCCTTCTTGGCCTGCTAAGCTGTGTTTTTTCGTTCATTCTTTCACCTGTAGCGGCATATGAGGTGAAAATCGCCGGTGTAGGGTTCGCCGAGCTGCTGCCTGCAATGGTTCAGGATGTGGGACTTCTGAAGCTGGTGATTATCTTTCTGGTTTTCGGTTTCGGTCTCCAGGTTGCGACAACGGCGTATTATGCTTTGATTGCCGATTATGTCGGTGACAAGCATATCGGCAAAGTAACCTCTGCAAGCTGGACGTTGATGGTGCTGACGACGATAGTTTCCGCACGTATCGTAGGGACTTATCTCGATGTCTATACACCGGAGCGCCTTATGAACGTTGCTTTTGTCGGGGGGATTATCGCTCTAGGAATCGCCTTTTTCGCTTTCGCGGGAGTAGAAGAAAGGAACTCTTCGCTAAAGAAAGGCAAGACCGAAGAGGCGCTGACATTTGGACAGTCGATAAAACTGCTGTCATCTTCGCCGAAAACGCTACTGTTCGCGTTCTATATTTTCGTCGCTATTTTTGCGCTTTTTTCATGCGAAATCGTCATGGAGCCATTTGGTGCGGATGTATTCGGTATGCCAGTGGGGGTCACCACAAAGCTGTTCAGACCGACAATGGGGGGAATGCAGCTTGTCTTTATGCTGCTTGTTGGTTTTCTGCTCAACAGGATCGGGAAAAAAAGAGGAGCGTTTATCGGCAACATATTCGGCATGGTTGGTTTCTCCATCATTATTTTCTCCGGTTTCATGCTTGACGAAACCATTCTTCGAATTGGCCTTGTTATCGCTGGCATCGGGCTCGGTGCGGCAAGTGTTTCCAACATTACCATGATGATGACCATGACAGCAGGAAGAAGCGGGGTGTATATCGGCCTATGGGGTACCGCTCAAAGCCTTGCGATGTTTATGGGACATTTCGGAGCTGGCATAATCCGCGACGTTGTTTATGCTTTCTCCGACAATTACATGTGGTCGTATGCAACCATTTTCGGACTCGAGATTATTGCTTTTGGTGTGGCCAGTGCATTGTTGCCCCTGATATCGCAGGATGACTTTGAAGCGGAAAGCAAGGTGAAAATTGCGGAAGTGCTTGCTTCGAGCGGAGTTGATTAGTGATTGATGATTTTTTTACTCGCCATTTTCCGGTGAGTCGTGTGGAATCGGTCGAATATGTCACAGGAGGCATGATTTTGCAAGATGATAAGACATTGTGTGGAGTACAGCGTTTGTTGACGCATAAGCAGCTCGACACTTCAACAAATCGAGGCCTTTTTTCATGAAGCATGTTTTCGGACCGGTATCCTCCAAACGGCTTGGGCAGTCCCTCGGTGTTGATGTACTACCTCCGAAAAGCTGCACATGGAACTGCATCTACTGCCAACTTGGAAAAACCCGGATATACGTAACTGAACGCCGGGAGTTTTTCCCCCGCGAAGAGATACTTGCAGAAATAAAACAGGCCATCGATGGTTCTGCTGCAATTGATTGGATAACCTTTGTCGGTTCCGGTGAGACGACGCTTTACAAAGGCCTGGGTTGGTTGATCCGGGAGATAAAAAAAATAACCGATATTCCTGTTGCGGTTATTACCAACGGTTCGTTACTCTCTTTCAAAGAGGTCCGCGATGAACTGCTTCAAGCCGATGCGGTGTTGCCTTCATTGAATGCAGGATCGGCGGAGCTGTTCGATCGTATTGACCGTCCTGCTCCGGGGTTTACCTATGAACGTCATATCGAGGGACTGATCGAATTTCGCAAGGTGTATCATGGAATGCTCTGGGTTGAGGTGATGCTGATAGCAGGTATGAATGATTCGACTGAGGCTTTGCAGGACATTGCCCTGGTACTTGAAAAGGTCAAGCCTGATACGGTGCATCTTGTGCTTCCTACCCGTCCTTCGACCGAGTCCAGTGTTCGCCTTCCCTCTGGAAATGCGATTGCAAGAGCGCGCCTTATTTTATCGCATGTGGTGAAAGTGGTTCATCCGGTGAAAGGAAGTATGAACCTGAAGAGCACAGCCGATATCATTGAAACGGTCATTGCGATTACCAAGCGCCACCCGCTCCAGGAGCGTGAACTTCGCAACGCCCTCGATGAACTCATCCCCGATGAGCCTGATCAGGTTGAGCTTGTGATCAGACAACTGCTCGGGTCGGGAAAATTTAAAACGGTAACGCTTCAGGATGGAGAGGTTTACTGGGTGCCGGCAGGTAATGATTGATTTTCAGCTTTTATCCGTGCCAAGCACGTAAGCCCTTTTTTCTCAGCTATCCAATAAACGCATTCAGGTGGGTGTGTGCGGCAGATTTCTTGATGTTTTCCCGAAACTTTCGAGATGATGAGCGGGTGTTTCGAGTATTTGCTCAACGTCTGCTTTGCTTCGTCAGCCGTACATGGTGTGGCAACGCCTTTCTGGATCATCTCCTCGGCCAGTTCATCGAGAAATACCGACTCCGTAAATACGGAGTCAGGATGAAGTGTTCTGCAGACTCTTTCTCCTATCGCAACGCTGGATGCGTTATGGATGCTATCCATAGCCTGGTCCATCGTTATGATAACCGGCTCGAACTTTTTGATGTTACCCAGCATTCGTTGTCCGATGTCGGTATTGGCGAGAGAACCGTCATTTTTTCGAAATACATGAAGTGCCTTTGCGATATCTTCCAGCACGGTTCCGTCAGTATAGTCGTGTATGGTACCCATAAATGAATGATCTATTTCGGAACGAAAAAGCCTTTACTTTTTTCGCCACCAGAAGATAGCAAATATAATGAAGACTAATATAAACGCTCCGACTTCCAATAGTATCGGATATTCTTCAAAAAAAGATATCATGAAAATAAATGGTTTAAGGGGGTAGGAGATAATAGTCTGGTGATGACTATTAATTATGCGTTAAAAATGCTTTTTATCGTTGTACCCTTAGTATTGATTATGACTTATTTATGATTTTCCATCAAGTGCATGATATGCAACGGTGAACTGCTTTGGATTCTCAAGTTTGTATCTTTATGAGATGAAACAGTTGTTTCACAAGTTACATCTTTAAGTCAATCTACGTTATTTTTTTTGCTTTTTGCTCCAATTGCGGATTGGTATGTTTTTTGTTGTAATAATGTCAGCAGTAGTAGAGTCTAACATTATTACAGAGATCATGATATATCTTATCTCTTCTATACTGGTGTATTCTTTACTTATAGGAGTGCATCACAGCTTTTTCAAGGGATTGAGAGAAAAGGTTTATGCCGCGATGCATTTGACTGTTACAGGCATTGCATTTTTTCTTCTGCAGTTATAAAAGCAGAACCCCAAGGGAAGAAACCATTTTTCCTCTCGAAGTTATGCCTCCCCGTGAAATAGATGTTCGGATTTCACAGAGATGTGGCATTCACAGTGAAAAACAGGATTCTCTATGGATCCCTCAGGTAAGAGCTGTGAAATAGTTGCGTTAATGGCTTAGCCTATTCTCCTTCGTAATCAGCCCAGTTGTTTGGTGTCTCGTACCAGCGGAGATTTTTGAGGATGACATTTTCCGGAAGGTGAGGGATGATCTGGTTGAAAGCCCATTTTGCAAGACATTCGGCAGTCGGTGGTTCGTCGGTGATTACCACGCGCTTGTTGCGTTTTGTGATGAATGCGAGGTCTTCGTGGTCGTTTTTCCAGACGGCGAAACCGTGATCGAGCACATCGTGAACGTGCTTCATCATGATATCGTTGAGGAATTTGAAATCCATCACCATGCCTTCCTGCGGATCTCCTTCCCGGTCGATAATCTTTCCTTCAACCGTTGCTACCACTATACCTCTGTGCCCGTGCAGTTGATTGCAAAATGAAAAACTGTTGGGTAGCGTGTGGCCGTAATCGAGTTCGATTTTTCGTGATATTATCATCGCTCAAATATAATAGTGTACTTCAGAATGGCGAAGTGTACGGAAAAAAAAGGTTTTCAGCAACAGCTGGTGAAATAGTATACAGTATGGTTCAAGGGGGAATGAGTTCAATATCCCTTGTGTCGATTGTCTGTTAAGGGGATTATGTGTATTGTATGGGAAGGACGCATAGCAAAAGAGGGTATGATGAGACTGGTAAAAACACATGACAGTCGCTCGATTGATTTTTATTCTGCCGATGTTGGTCTGGAGCTTGAGTTGCCGTTTGCCTTGTCGGAAATTTCCGCCGGATTTCCATCGCCGGCAGATGATCATCTGGAACTGAAACTGGATCTGAACAAGGCGTTGATCCGTCATCCGAGCGCTACGTTTTATGGTCGGGTCAAGGGTGACTCCATGATCGAGGCAGGTATCGGGGAAGGAGATATTCTCGTTATCGACAAGTCGCTCGATCCGAAAGAAGGGGATATCGCGGTGTGTTTTCTCGACGGAGAGTTTACAGTGAAACGTATCGGAAAACAGGATGGTGGGCTGTGTCTGATGCCGGCCAACGAAAAGTTCAAGCCGATCCTCGTAACCGGGGACTCTGATTTTCTTGTTTGGGGAGTCGTGACGTACGTTATTCATAAGACTCGATAGGGAGGCTTTGCAGAATGTTTGCCCTTGTGGACTGCAACAATTTTTACGTCTCTTGCGAGCGGGTGTTCAACCCGGCGCTTCACAACCGGCCGGTTGTGGTGCTTTCCAACAATGACGGCTGTATCATTTCACGTTCCCAGGAAGCAAAAGCGCTTGGTTTGCCCATGGGCGCGCCGGTATTCAAGCACAAAGTGCTGCTTGAGAGACATAATGTGGTGCTGTTTTCACCGAACTTCGCGCTCTACGGTGACATGTCGTCACGGGTGATGAACACGCTCGGCGAGCTGTTGCCGGATATCGAAATCTATTCCATCGATGAAGCGTTTGCCGATCTGCACGGCTTCGAGCGGTTCAACCTGCAGCAACTGGCCGAAACTGTCCGCGACACCATCAGGAGAAATACAGGTATACCGGTAAGTGTGGGTATCGGAGCGACAAAAACCCTTGCCAAGGTCGCCAATCATCTCGCGAAGAAAAACAGTCTGTATCATGGGGTGTGCGTGCTGGATGAGAAGGCGGCAATACGTGATGCTCTCGCTGGTATTCGGATCGAGGATGTTTGGGGAATCGGGAGAGGTTACAGTCGTTTTCTTCGCCGTCATGCCGTTGAGACTGCTCTTGATTTTTCCGCTCTTCCGAGCGAATGGGTACAACGTCGTATGCATGTTACCGGATCGAGGGTTCAGCGGGAGCTGAACGGTATTTCCTGTCTTTCTCTGGAACATGCGCTTCCGCTCAGGAAAAGTATTTGCACCTCCCGTTCTTTTGGACGAAAGGTTTCAAGGATTGAAGATCTGGAACGCGCTATTGGAAGTTTTGCATCGAAATGTGTTGTTAAGTTACGTGAACAGGGATTACTTGCCAGTTTTGTAACCGTCTTTGTCTATTCTGGTTCGTTTGATGATCCGCGATACCGGTACAAAGGTGGACGCACGGTTTCCATTCCGGCTGCTACACAGAATACACTCGAAATTGTGCAGTGTGCGCTGGAGGCGCTCAAGGAGGTGTATCATGAAAAGTGTGCATATAAAAAGGCCGGGGTTGTGCTGAGCGGGCTTGCTCCAGTATCGGATTCATGTATCACGCCTTCGCTGTTTGATGAAGATAAAGGTGCCGGCTATGATTCGCAGGCACTCATGCAGGCTATTGACATGGTTAATTCCCGCTATGGTTCCGGTACCCTGAGATTGGCTGTTTCAGAGTCTTCAGGGTGGAAACAACGTATGGAAAGGTTATCCCCTCGCTATACGACTCGCTGGGAGGATATTATCGAGGTGAGAGGGTAAGAGTGGTAACTGAGTTGTTGCTGCTGGGCTGTGTCTGTTGGAGGAAAAGGTCTGAAAATTACCTGTATGGCGGCTGATTTGGCAAATGCCTGAAACTTTCTGTGGATAAAAGCTTTTATTGAGGGTGACTGTTGATAGGAAACGGTTTTGGTGAGACGCTTGGCAATGAAGCGAATGAAGGTTAAGAGCCATGTTTCGATACAAGCCGGTTTATTATTGTTAAATCAGTACACGCAAGCAAACATGACTGCAGAGTATATATGGTCGGTTATCCGTTCCGAGGCAAGACGTGAAAGTGAGCGGGAGCCTTGCATGAAGCATTTTCTGGAACAGCATATTCTGAGCTTCGATGATTTTTCTTCAGCTCTTGCCATGCTGCTTTCGGTCAAGCTTGCATCGAAGCATTTTCCTCCCCAGGTTCTTCAGAATCTGTTCGACGAGTTTTACGGATTGAACCCTGAAGCGGTTGACAAGGCGGTGTTCGATCTTACGGCAACGCTCGACAGGGACCCTGCTGCGGTCAATTATTTTGAAATTATGCTGTTTTTAAAAGGTTTCCAGGCGCTTCAGGCCCACCGCCTGGCACACTGGCTTTGGAACAATGATCGCAAGCCGATGGCTTATCTCATGCAGAACAGGATGTCGGAAGTGTTTGGGGTTGATATACATCCTGCTGCAAAAATAGGCATGGGAATCCTGCTCGACCATGCTACGAGCCTTGTTATCGGTGAAACAGCTGTAGTCGAAGACAATGTCTCGATCCTGCACGAAGTGACGCTTGGAGGAACTGGCAAGGAAACAGGTGACCGGCATCCGAAAGTGAGAAAATCCGTGCTGATCGGCGCAGGGGCTAAAATTCTTGGTAATGTCGAGATAGGGGAAGGCGCAAAAGTAGGGGCTGGCAGCGTGGTGCTCGATAATGTACCGCCCCATTACACCGTAGCCGGGGTTCCCGCACAGATTGTCGGCCGGACTGAAGTAGCTGAACCGTCTCTGGAGATGAACCAGCGCCTGAGCGCCAAACGGCGTCAGGACTGATCTTTTGCGGTCACTGTTTGAACTTTGCTGCTATTTCCGCCCTGTATTCCTCGAGTCTTTCGAGAATCTCTGCAAGATGGTCTCCTCCTGTTTTTTTCAGCAAAGCATTTGCTATGACCGGTGCCACAACGGCTTCGGCGATAACGCTGCAGGCAGGAACCGCACAGGTATCACTCCGTTCTATGTGAGAGAGATGGGCTTCCATCGAGGTTATGTCGAATGAGTGCAATGGCGACATCAGTGTGGCAATGGGCTTCATTGCCGCCCTGAGGTGGATGACGGATCCGTTCGTCATGCTTCCTTCCAGGCCACCTGCCCGGTTTGTTTTGCGGGAAGGGCCATGTGCTGCGCCTGGAAAAAGTTCGTCATGCACCTGTGATCCGGGATTTCTCGCGTTGTCGAACGCCGTACCGATTTCAACACCCTTTACTGCTTGTATCGAAATGAGTGCGGCAGCAAGTTCCGCATCGAGCCTGCGATCGTGCTGGACATAAGAACCCAGACCCATCGGAACTCCAGTGATAAACAGCTCGATGATACCGCCAAGCGTGTCCCCCTCTTCTTTTGCCTTGTCGATGGCTGCAACGGCATTTTCTTCATCTGTTTTTTCCAACATGCGTACGGGGGAAGTGTCGGCTTCTTTTGTCAGTGCTTCTGCACCTTCGGCAAGCAAGCTTTCAAGACGGGACGACGATGCCGTTTCTCCGGCTGGACCTATGGAAGAAACGTAACTTCCTATCTGGATTCCCACCGATCTCAAAAAAGTTTTTGCAAGAGAGCAGGCGGCGACTCGCGCCGCGGTTTCACGGGCTGATGCACGTTCTATCACCGGCCGGATATCTTCGAAGCCGTACTTGATCATGCCGGTAAGGTCCGCATGGCCGGGTCTCGGTATGCTGATTGCAGGAATGTCTTCGTTCGGTTTTTCGAACTGGGCCATTTTTTCGGTCCAGTTTTTCCAGTCCCGGTTTTCTATTTGCAGTGCAACCGGAGAGCCGATGGTTTTTCCGAACCGTATCCCCGACAGCACAACGGCTTTATCGGTCTCGATTTTCATTCGGCCGCCTCTTCCGTATCCCTGCTGGCGTCGTGCCAGTTCAGTATTGATATCCTCAGGAGTGATCGTTATTCCCGAAGGTAGACCTTCGACGATTGCCGAGAGTGCCGGGCCGTGAGATTCTCCTGCTGTAAAGTATCTGATCATGTGTTTTTCTATCCGGCTGCGCGTTTATTGCGCAAGCCTGTATTACGGTTCTGTAAGGCAAAAAAAACCGGCTGCATGCTTGCAGCCGGAACATAGTGTAAAATTAAAATGTCAAGACTGATCAGGACAGTCTTTTCGCTGCTTCTTTTGCATAATAGGTAAAGATAATATCGGCACCTGCACGCTTCATTGCAACCAGAGATTCCATCATGACCCTGTCGCCGTCTATCCAACCTTTCTCCGCTCCAGCCATCACCATCGAATACTCTCCCGAAACATGATACACGGCGACCGGAACGTCGAATCTTTCCTTTGTTCTGTAGACGATATCAAGATAAGCAAGTCCTGGTTTGATCATGACAATATCAGCGCCTTCCATGATATCGAGTTCGATTTCTTTCATGCCTTCATCGGAATTTGCCGGATCCATCTGATAGGTGGATTTGTCACCGAACTGCGGTGCCGAGTGAAGAGCGTCACGGAACGGTCCGTAGAAGCTCGACGAGTATTTTGCCGAATACGAAAGAATGCCTACATCCGAATGTCCCGAGTCGTCCAGTGCTTCCCGGATTGCTCCGATACGACCGTCCATCATATCACTCGGAGAAACCATGTCTGCTCCTGCTTTTGCATGTGATATCGACATCTTGCACAGCACTTCGACGGTTTCGTCATTGAGAATGATTCCATCCTTTACCAAGCCGTCATGGCCGAACGGGGTGAACGGGTCGAGAGCAACATCGGTCATAATGTAAAGATCCGGCACAGCCTCTTTGATGGCACGGATAGCTCGCTGGATGATGCCGTCGTCATTATATGCTTCACGACCGTCTTCGGTTTTTTCTTCTGGAATGCCAAACAGATCGATCGCCTGTATACCCAGATCCCAGAGCTCCTTGCATTCTTTTACCGCATTGTCGATTGAATAACGGAAACTGTTGGGCATCGAGGGAACCTCTTCCACGACATTACTGCCGGGGCAGACAAACAGTGGAAAGACAAGGTCACTTTTCGATAGGGTGTTTTCCTTTACAAGGTTCCTGATAGCAGGAGTTCTGCGAAGTCTTCTCGGTCGGTGTACAATATTCAATAAATCTGTCTGACTCATGTTACTGGATTAATTTGGTTTGTTGAAAAGCCAAAAATACGAAAAACTGAAAACATCGGGAAGCTTTGTGAATAAAATCTCTTTTGGCGTTATCGGAGATCACGGACTACAATGACTGCTTTGACAACTTTCTTCCTGAAAATATCCTGAGTTCAAGTAAGCATGTTTGGGATTTTTTTTCTTTCTTAATACACCTTGATGACATTGTTCCCTAAGAGAGTTTTTTTATTTTTCTATTGATGGCTCGGGCTATCAGTTTCCCCCATTCTTTAAGCACATAGCACAGTATGTATCACTACATTTTTCTGTTTCAATGTCGCTTGCATGTCATTACCGGTTACTTTTCGGCTGCCGGCCGCTCAGCTGAAACAATGTTTACGAAGAAACGTTTCCGGAAAATTGAGTGTGGTAACCGGTCGATACCGGGAGGTGTAGGGTGAATGTTGCCGAATTCATACGGTCATCGTTCAGCAGGGGGACGCAGGTTTCGCGTTTTAACATCATGGCCGCAGCTGCTCTCGGGGCACCGGCACATCTCTCTTTCTACGTTGCATACAAATATATCTTCCAACTTCCTTATGATAACCTTGCATTACGCCTTGTAGCAGTAGCTCTCTGTCTTGTCGGGCTTTTCAAGCTCAAAAATCCAGACTTTCTCGGCAAATACTTTCCGATTTACTGGCATAGCATGCTCATTTTCGTATTGCCGTTCATCCTTACTGTCATGGTATTGAAGAACAATTTTCATGAAGCCTGGATTTACTGGGAAATTTTCATGATTTTTGTTCTGATTTCCTTTGTCCCCAACCCTTTGGTATTTCTTTTCGATCTCTTCCTTGGGGTAGGTGCCGCTATTGTGTTTTTTTTCCTTACGCCACCTTTCGTCGTTCTCGATCCGCAGTTTGATATAGCCCCATATGTGCTTCTTGTCGTTTTTTCAATAGTAGCAGGGTATGTATTCAGTTATAGCAACCGAAAAGGAATTGTAGCACAGGAAAAAAATTCAGCTTTTCAGGCTCTTGCCGGAAGTATCGCTCACGAGATGCGAAATCCTCTGGGGCAGGTGAAGTTCAGTTTCCAAAGTATTTTGGAAGAACTGCCGACATACCATGCCGACAAGGTGTATGAGTGTATTACCGCTCAAGGTTTGGACAATATCTACCTACGGGTTGCTCAGGGTCAGATGGCGGTCAGTAGGGGCGGACAGGTTATCGACATGATTCTCGATGAAGTTAAAGACAAACCTATTGACACGAGCGGCTTCACGTATCTTTCTGCCGAGGGGATTACCAAAAAAGCCATCGATGAGTATGGTTATGAATCTGAGGCCGAAAGGAAAAAGCTTTCTTTGGAATGCAGTGGCGATTTTCTCATCAAGGCCGATGAGACGATGTATGTGTTTGTTCTGTTTAACCTGATTATGAATGCATTTTATTTCATAAAAAACTATCCTGACGCGCATATTACCGTTTGCCTGGAAAAAGGCAGTTCATTCAACAGAATTTCTGTGAGGGATACCGGGCCTGGTATTCCTCCAGAAAATCTGGGCAGGCTTTTCGATGCCTTTTTCACGTCGGGTAAAAAGGGAGGGACAGGTTTGGGCCTCGCCTATTGCAAAAGAGTTATGAAGGCTTTTGGCGGCGATATAACCTGTGAATCCAGGCAACATGAGTATACGGAATTCACTTTGGAGTTTCCTGTCGTGAGTGGCCAGGAGCTTGTCAGGTTCAGGTCGTGGATGGTCTCCCGCTACCGCGATATCTTCGAGGACAAGTCTATTTTGCTCGTTGACGATGAATTGCCGGACAGGGAGCCGGTTAAGCAATACCTTGAGCCGTTTCATGTTATAATCGATGAGGCAGGGAACGGTCAAGAGGCGCTGGAGATGCTCGCAAAAAAGCGATATGATGTTGTTTTGATGAACCTGGGTATGCCCGTTATGAACGGTTATGAATCTACAGAGGAAATCCGGCGCGGTAAGGCAGGCGCTACGATGAAAAACGTACCCATTGTTGGCCATACTGCAGTTCCTACCTATATCGCGAGAGGAAAAACAGAAAAAGTTGGCATGCAGGCCTTTATTTCGAAGCCGGTTACCGAGTCTGAATTGATCAATCTTCTCGCATCGATATTCAATGGGGAATACATTGTCGGGACAAGGGACTTTTCAGGTATCAATGTGATGCTTGTCGATGATTCTTCTTTCAACAGATATGTTCTCAAAAGCATTCTTGAAAAGCATAACATCGGTATCAGCGAAGCTGTCAGTGGAAAAGCGGCGATCGAAAAGCTGAAACTGGATGATATTCATGTGATACTTATGGATATCCAGATGCCGGAACTTGATGGTATAGAGACAACGAGGCTTATTCGAAGCAGTATGTCTGGTAGTAACAAAAATGTTCCTATCATCGGGCTTAGTGGCGAGTCGGGCGAAGAGGAGATTCAGAAAGCGCTTAGTGCCGGTATGAACGATTATCTCCTCAAACCTGTCGATAGTGTTTTACTGCTGAACATGATTGAAAAGTGGGGTAAATCCTGATTTTTTCTCCTTCGATTTTTTCCTTTCATCTCTTGCTGTGTCTTAACGGGGGTTCCTGATATCGCAAGGCACGGTGCTCTTTTATCTTTCAAAGACTTTTCTGCCGTTATGCAAACCGAGCAGGTACGCTCATGTTTTTCTGACAGGGAACGCTTTGTGAGTGAATACATCAAAAATGTGAGAGTTTTTTAACCCTTTGCCATCCTGGCATCAGCAGAAACAGGCTGTTATTTTGATACAGTAAAAGAAAAAAGCCCTGAGATGGCTGGTATATGGCGCACTGGGGTCTTCTTTCATGGTCAAAAGTGCAGATTTTTCAATTATTTAGTAAAGAGAAGCAACCTAATTACTTAATTTGTCTCTAAATGCAAAGTAATTAACACTTGTTAATTACTCTTGTAAAGCAGTATACTCTGATAAAAAATGAGTCGGTAGGTGAATTTAATATTTGTTCAAATCCAAAAATGAAGGAGGGGTGAAAGATGTTACAGGAACAGATGACGGGATCTTCGATTTCAAGTGTACAATGCTCATCTTCGGTTTTAACGGAAGAGACTGTTTTGCGCTCGTCGAGGAATGGCAGACTGAACAGAAAAAATGGTAGAGGAAAATTTACGGATAACTGTTATCAAAAACCTTACGTTTTAGTATTTGACGGTGATGTTTTTCCTGAAGAACAAGAAGGGGGGCAAAAAATCGTTGCTTCTTCTTTCGAGGAGGTTCTCTGTTATATCGGTATTTTGGGTGAAACTGTAGAGGTTTATCTTTCAAAAGATTTCGAAAACAACAATCCGTTGCTCTACAGAAAAGTAAAATCAATTACGTACAGGCAAGCCAAAGAATATGTTCAAAACCATGAGGCTGATGCAGGGTTTGGTGGGTTAATTAACAAAATTCCATTGGATATAACATCACTAATGCACAGTCCATTGGCTATGAAAGAAGATGATGTAGTGCCTCAAGTTTTGAACAGACGCTATGTGCATAAGAAAAAAGATGAGAATGTTTTGATTTCTGACTACTTCAGTAAAGGGAATTTCCTGTATTTCAATATGTATGATCAGACACGGGAGATTCAGTTTGATCACGATTCCGATCATGTACAAGGTCTTCTCTTGCTTGAAGCAATGCGTCAGGCATCGATTGCAACCACGCATATATCAGGAGGCTTGCCTGATGAAGGTACAATAGCTTTGCTGACTTATGATTCCGGTTTTTACAATTTCTTGGAGCTGACCGCACCGATTGTGGTCAGAACCTATACTCCATTTTCATTTAATCCCGGCGATAGCAAAGGGGATGTTTTTGTCAGTTGCGAAATTTTTCAGTGGGGAAAACTTGCATCCAGTGCTTTATTGAAAGGAAAAGCTTTCCCTGACAAGTCCAAGTATGTCAATTACAGGATCAGGACAGAAAAAGTCCAGGCCCGACACAAAAAGCAGTACGATTCGAAAATACTGTCAGCGCAAAACACTGTGGGAGTTATCTGATGGCTGAAATTGCTGTGATTGGGGGGGGGATTTCTGGTATTGCGGCAGCATACTATTTGAATCAACACAATATTGATGTTGATCTCTTTGATGCTGCCGAATCAATCGGTGGGCGTATCGGTAGTGAAGTACTCGATGGGCGCACCGTTGATTTTGGGGGGAAAAACATCGGTAGAAATTACAGACGATTTCGCTGTTTTGTGAAAGATTATGGTAATCTGCCTTTTGAACAGTTTGGCTTCAATACATCTCAAGTTGTCGGTGGCAGAGTGATCAAGATCAGTAAGGAAAAAGCCAAACTCCGTAATTTGATGCGTCTTGTTTATCTCTGTGGTTTGAAAGGCTTTTTCAAGTTGTATCCACTTGTCAAGGCTGTTAAAGGTGACCATGAGCAAGGTGTGTTGAACAGCGACTTTTTCAATAGCATTGCAGAACGAAATGACCACGGTTCATTGTCGGTTTTTTTTGGTGAGCGCTGTTCACAGCATGTTGTTCGTCCGGTTACGGTCAGGATGAATGGGGCTGAGCCAGAAGAGTGTTATCCGGGGAATTTTGGCTCTAACCTGGCTTTAGCTCTTGATAGTTACGAGCAGCTGCAGGGAGGCATGTCAAGTCTTATACAAGCGTTTTATACCGGCACGCAGCATACCCGTTTTTTTACCGGTTATGATGTAGAGCGTCTTGCTTTTGATCCTGCCTCTTCAAAAGTTGTCATCAAAGGGTTCAATAAGGGCAAGAGCGAGGAATTAACGTATAAGAAAGTCATGCTTGCATTGCCTGCATCGAAAGCAGCTCCTCTTTTTGAGCATTCTAATCCGAAGCTTTCAGAATTACTCGAAAAGGTGACCTATTATCCGGTAGCTGTTGCAGTTGTTCAGTATCAGAACGACGTCTTTAAGCACGATCACCGTGCAATGGTCTTTGACCGGACTTCGCCTTTAAGCAATGCAGGCGCATACGGTATCAATGATCTGAGCCTCGTTCGGTATACGTTCAGTGGCGATAAAGCGAGAAAAATGATATTGTCGGGCACAAACCCGGAAAAAGCTATATCAATTGCTGAAAAGACTATTGAAGATTATTTTAATGTGAAAGGAAATAGTAAACATAATTACGTTTATAAGTATCTCGACCCTGGATTATGTGCATATTCTCCTTATCATTATAAGCTTCTTCAAAAAATGCATGGTACCCTTGATACATTTCATAATAGTATTGGTCTCACAGGTGATTACTGGAGAGGGGCTTCAATCGAGGCATGTTTCAGGTCTGCAGAGGAAGCGGTGCAAAAATTGATACACAAGTAGACCCCTGGTATGAATTTTGTCAGTTATATAAAATCTGCTGTTCTTGAAGGAACACAGATTTCACGTTTTAACATTGTAACGGCAGTTTTTCTGGGAGCTCCAGCACATTTTTTATACTATTTCCTTTTCAAGTATGCATTTCACCTGCCGTATGAGAGTTTCGAGCTTCGTATTACGGCGACACTGCTTTGCCTTGTTGCATTGGTGAAACTCAGAAATCCTGAGTTTCTCGGGAAGTATTTCGCTATCTATTGGCATATCATGCTGATATTTGTGCTGCCGTTCATATTTACAGCATACCTGCTGAAAAATGATTTTCATGAACTCTGGTTGTATTGGGAGATTTTCATGATCTTCATTCTCATCGCCTATGTTCCCAACTGGTTGGTATTTCTGTTTGACCTTCTGGTCGGAGTTGTCGCAGCGATTCTTTTTTTTCTCATAACATCTCCCGGTGCTCAACTCAATCCGGATTTCAATATTCCCCTCTACTCGATTGTAGTTTTTTTTACGATAGTTGCCGGATATGTTTTCAGTTACAGTAACAAGCAGGGGCAGATCGCCCAGGAAAAAAACTCTGCCACCCAAGCACTCGCAGGAAGCATAGCCCATGAAATGCGTAATCCGCTCGGTCAGGTGAAATATAACCTCGAGGCTATTGAGCAGAACCTGCCAGGTTATCAGCCTGGAAGACTGTCTGCCCCGATCAACGATTTTACCCTCGATAAGTTGTATCGGCATGTTGCGCAAAGCAAAATGGCCGTGAAACGGGGCTCGCAGGTCATTACCATGATTCTTGATGAGGTAAGGGAAAAGCCTATAGATACAACCAGTTTTTTTTATGCCTCTGCGGCTGTGATAACCCAGAAAGCTATCGATGAGTATGGGTTTGAATCAAGTGAGGAGCGGGATAAGGTCGTCTTCGACAAAAAAGAAGATTTTGTGTTCAAAGTTGGAGAGACCATGTATGTGTTTGTTCTGTTCAATTTGATGATGAACGCATTGTATTTTTTGAAGTCCTATCCGAAATCAAAGATTTTCATTACTCTGGAAAAGGGAGCACAGTTCAACAGGGTGAAAGTCATGGACACCGGTCCAGGAATTCCGACTGAAAATCTTGACAAGCTTTTCAACGCTTATTTCACGTCAGGTAAAAAAGGAGGAACAGGACTCGGCCTTTCTTATTGCAAGCGAGTCATGCAGGCTTTTGGCGGAGATATCACCTGTAATTCCGTAGTGGGGCAGTACACCGAATTTGTTCTGGACTTTCCTGTGATTTCGAATGATGAATTGCAGCGAAGGCGTGACGAGCTTGTCGCTGCCAACAGATCGCTATTCGAAAACAAACGTATTCTCATCGTTGATGATGAACGTACAGATAGAGATGAAGTAAAGGAAATTCTTTTGGCTCTTGGTGTTTTGGTGGAGGAGGCTGGTGATGGAAAAGAAGCATTGCAGAAGCTTTCAGAGGATCCATATGATCTTGTTATCATGAATCTTAATATGCCTTTGATGGATGGATACAAGGCGGCGGAAATGATAAGAAGAGGAGAGGGTGGCAGCAAAAATGCTATTGTTCCCATAGTGGCTTATACAGCGATGCCATATTATATCGCACGCAGCAAGACAAAAAAGGCTGGTATGCAGGGACTTATTACAAAGCCATGTTTGCAATCAGAACTTATCAGACAGCTTGCCGGTATTTTTCAGCAGAAGCTTTCTTTGCAAAGTCTTAAAGGGAAATCTCTTCTCATAGCGGACGATTCTTCTTTCAATCGAGTTGCACTTAAAACCGTTCTTGAAAAACAAGGTATTGTAATCGATGAAGCTGTCGATGGAATAGAAGCTTTGAAGAAGCTCGAGGGAGGCTCGTTTGATCTTGTTTTGATGGACCTTAGAATGCCATTGTCTGATGGTATCAGTGCAACAAATCACATTCGTCAGTCTGAGAACCAGGAATTGGCGTCTGTACCCGTGATTGGTCTCAGCGGCGACTCGGACGAAGCTTCGATAGAAGAAGCAATGCATGCTGGAATGAATGATTATCTCATCAAACCGGTTGATACGAGGGTTTTGCTGATGAAGATCAGCCAGTGGATTCGCTAATTATTGTATATTTTTCTGGAAAGCTATAAACCCAAGATAAAGATGCCTTTTTTCTCGAAACATTGTAGTGGTCGTGCAGTTGTTCCTGCTGCGAGAGGGGAGGCATGTGCACAAGATATTATGGATGTGCTCGGAAGGCTTGAATCCTGGACAAAGGGACAGCGGCTGGTCGATGCCGATCCAAAGTACTCTGATATCATCAGAGCTTTGCCTTCTGGAGAAACTACCTCAATGCGGTTATCTGAGTCCCCTGGAACCATTTCGATTACAGGTGAAAACCCTCGAATTTTCGGTTATCCAGGGACACTTGAATATAATATGCCTGCAATAACGGAGCTTTCTGGTATGCCAAGGATACTCATTGATCTTGGTTATTCGGGAGTTGAGCATGAGGCGAAGGGGATCATGCATGATATTGTGAACAGAACATATCGGTTGCGCATATCTTATCTTGCATTGAAAAGTTATCCACTAATACGTCTGCAGGTAAGTTTTTACAGTTTCTTACAGGAACCACTGCATCTCGAGGTGCTTTCCGATGTGCTTGACCTGAATGTCCAGAACTTTTATACTGCGCTGTATGAAACCGGTAAGTATGAGTTATCGGTTCATGTAATGCGCAAACATCTCGGGTCTGTTTTCTCTACTGTAACTGAAGAACAGCAGTCGGATATTCATAGGGGGATGTCGGGAGTTGTTTCGAGCTTTCAAGCATTAACCGAATCTGAACGTAGCATGGAAAGAGCTGTTAGGGATTTTGAGCGAAGACACCCATTGGGTGAGGGGATGTGATGTTATGACGGAAGATTTGCAGCTTGCTATAAAATTCGCTGAAGGTGCGGGGAATCTCACCTTGTCGTTTTTTCGGAGTAAATCTCTCAAGATTGATGCTAAAAGAGATGATACACCGGTCACTGAGGCGGACAGAAATGCAGAAGAACTGATAAGGCGTGAGATCGCCAGTGTTTTTCCCGATGACGGGATATTCGGTGAAGAATTTGAAGAGAAACTATCGGTTAACGGGCGTCGCTGGATTCTCGATCCGATTGATGGAACACGATCGTTTATCCATGGTGTACCGCTTTATGGGGTCATGATCGGTCTGGAAGTTGATCGGGAAATGAAGGTTGGGGTTGTCAATTTTCCCGCTCTTGATGAAATGTATTATGCAGAAGCCGGGTCGGGAGCATTTTTGAACGGTGATCCAATACATGTTTCGGCAATATCGGATTACCGGGATGCAACGGTGGTTTTTACCGAAAAAGAGTACCTGCTCGATCCATCTTCGGAGCATCCTGTAGACAGTCTTCGTCATGATGCCGGATTGGTCCGGGGATGGGGTGACTGTTACGGTCATATGCTTGTTGCGTCCGGAAGAGCCGAGGTGGCTGTCGACAAGATTATGAGTCCATGGGATTGCGCGGCGCTTATCCCGATAGTTCAGGAGGCCGGAGGCTGCTGTTTTGACTATACCGGCCAAACTACGATTTACGGTCAGGGGTTGGTGAGCGCCAACCGGTTAATCGGGAGCAAGCTGATAGCCGCCATTGTCTGA
Organism: Prosthecochloris marina; assembly: GCF_003182595.1. Taxonomy (NCBI): domain Bacteria; kingdom Pseudomonadati; phylum Chlorobiota; class Chlorobiia; order Chlorobiales; family Chlorobiaceae; genus Prosthecochloris; species Prosthecochloris marina. The sequence goes on along the minus strand of NZ_PDNZ01000004.1, from coordinate 183,960 downwards.
TTTCCCCTTAGTTCCTCGAAAACAACTGTTATTATCCGCTTTTCGGTATCGGAGATCGGATTTCGTTCGTTCCTGTCATTATCCGCCTTGGATTTATTTTCAACAAAGCGATGACTGTACTTTATGATAATCTATTTTCTTATCGCTGTTATCATTCTTCTTTTTCTCATTCTGCTTGTTCTTTTTTGGGTCAGTAAAAGAGCTGTTTCGGCAGATGCATTGCAGCAAAGTGAGACTATGCTTCGGGCGGATTTGGATCAGGTTCGCAATGAGCAGAAAAACGAATTTCAGCGCAACAGGATAGAGCTTGCACGGTTGTTTCAAGAGGGGCGTACCGAACAATCAGCGTCTTTGAAATCTTTTGAAGATAGCATGAGGATGCATGTTATGCAGCAGGATGAGCTGCAGCGGAGAAATTTCGGTGAACTTTTATCGAGGCAGGAGGCGCTGAAAGAAGAAACATCAAAGACCTTGGATAGCATACGTGACACTGTCGAAAAGCGACTTCAGGTTTTACAGGAAAAGAATGAGGTGAAACTCGATGAGATGCGAAGGACTGTTGATGAAAAGCTACAGTCGACTCTTGAAAAGCGTTTGACCGAATCTTTCAGCCTGGTCAGCGATCGGCTTCGTCAGGTGCACGAAGGTTTGGGGGAAATGAAGACGCTTGCGTCCGGTGTTGGAGATTTGAAAAAAGTGCTTGCCAACGTTAAAGTCAGAGGTGTTTTCGGGGAAATGCAGCTTGGACATTTATTGGCGAACCTGCTTTCACCCGAACAATATGCGGAAAACGTCATGCTCGGAAAAAGGCAGCGCGAACAGGTAGAGTTTGCGGTTAAGCTTCCGGGAAAAGATGATGGTGAAAGTGTGGTGTATCTTCCTGTAGACGCGAAATTTCCTCTCGAAGCCTATTATCGTCTTCTCGAAGCTGTGGAAGTGGGCGACAAGAAGATGATAGCGGTTGCGACAAAAGCAATTGAAGGAGAGATGTTGCGCTGTGCCAAAGATATTTCTGATAAATACTTGAATCCTCCTGAAACTACCGACTTCGGGATTTTGTTTCTCCCGACTGAAGGGCTTTTTGCAGAGGTGGTTCGCAATACGGCTCTTCTTGAAACCCTGCAAAGTAAATTCAATGTTATTGTCGCGGGACCTACTACCTTTGCTGCTCTTTTGAACAGTCTGCAGATGGGGTTCAGAACGCTTGCGATACAGAAAAGGACCGGTGAGGTATGGAGAGTTCTCGCTCAGGTTAAGAGTGAGTTTGCTGCTTTTGGAGAGGTTCTCGTAAAAGCTCAGAACAGGATCACGCAAGCAGGGACGGAGCTCGATCGGCTCGTGGGTGTGAGGACTCGTGCCATCCAAAGACGTTTACGACAGGTGGAGGATGTATCGGAAGAGAACCCCCCACTTGTTGATGAAAATACAAAGGACAGTAGGAACTCAGGCCTGAAAGGTGATGGTTGATCATTACTCGTTGCTCAATGCTTTTGCGATTGCTTTTGCAAAATGAGGTCCATCATAGTATTCCGGAACAATATCGACAGTTATTCCCAGTTCCTCAAGTGCATTGGCTGTGGTTTTGCCGATTGCAGCCACCAGAACGCCGGAGGGTATATCTGTCGAACCGATCGCCTTGAAATAGTTCTGGGCGGTAGACGGGCTGGTGAACGACAAACATGCAATGTCACCATCGTTGACCATCTTTTTCACCTTTTCAGTGGCTTTGAGATCTGGAGGATGGTTTTCATAGACGGTTAAAGAATCACACGTTCCCCCCCGTTCAGCAATAGCCGCTGGTATGATGCCGAGTGAAAGACTTCCACGGAGAAAAAGAAACGATTTGCCATGAATTTCTTTTGCGTCGATTCCCTGCATTAGGTTTACGGCATCTGCTACTTTTGGTACCGGCTCCGTTATGATTCCGTAGTTCGCAAGATCTTTCGCCGTTGTTTTTCCTACCGCGAAAATCTTTATTTTTTTCAGCTCCTCAAGCTCTTCGGGTGCTTCGTCTTCGAGTCTTTCAAGAAAATAATGAACACTGTTCGGGCTGGTGAAAAAAGCGCCGTTATAGACTGAAATATCGGGTATTGTCCACCCAATGGTTGGCCTGATCTCGATTGTTGGAAAAACAACCGAGGTCAGATTGTGTTTTTTCAGTTCCTCTACAAATGAGCCTGCCTGATGTTTGGGCCTTGTGACAAGAACAGACATCATCAGCAGGTTTTTCTGATTTCGGCGAGGATTTCATTTGCACCGAGTTTGAGCAGTTCTTTTGCCAGGTTGATCCCAGCCTGCTCTGCCTGCTCTGGTTGAGTGCAGTTCTCCAGCGTGATTTCATCACGGATTGCCCGTTTGCCGTCGACCGAGCCGACGTATGCGAGCAAGTGAAGCGTTCCGTTTTTCAGGTTTGCGTAAGAACCGATCGGGATTTGGCAGCCACCCTGTAAATGGCGGAGAAGCGCGCGCTCAGCCTTGGTGCAGAACTCGGTGTTCGAGTTGTTCATGACTTTGACGATTTCTTTTGTCTCCTCGTCATCAGAACGTGTTTCAATTCCCAAAGCTCCTTGGCCGACTGCCGGCAGCATGGTTTCATGAGGCAGGATTTCTGAAATGCGGTCGCCGAAATTGAGCCGGTGGACGCCTGCGTATGCAAGTAACATGGCGTCAAAATCGCTCTCATCGAACTTTTTAAACCGGGTATTCAGGTTGCCTCTTATGTCTCCCATCTGGAAATCAGGTCGCATACTCAGAAGCTGAGATGTTCTGCGGAGGCTGCTGGTTGCTATTTTAGCATCTTGACGGAGAGTCTTCAGACTTTCACCATTTTTTGAAATGATCACGTCTCTGGTGTCTTCCCTTTCTGTGAAAGCGGAAAGCATAAGTCCTGCCGGTGTTTCGGTCGGAACATCTTTCAGGCTATGGACAGCGAGATCGATCTCGTTTGCTATAAGGTGCTTTTCAATGTCTTTTGTGAAAAGTCCCATGTCGCCGATTTTGGAAAGCGGAGAGTCAAGCAGTACATCTCCGGTTGTTTTAACCAGCTTGAGCTCTATGTCGAGTTCCGGATAGTGTTTCGAAAGTTCGGCCTTGGTGAATTCGGCCTGCCACAAGGCCAGGGGGCTGGATCTGGTACCAATAATTAATTTCTTTTTCAATGCGATTACTGATTAACGTTTAACTGATTACTTTGTGCGTTGATTTTGTTCTTCAAGGTCAAAAATGTTCCTTACAAGGTTTACTCTGCTTGGGATGGTGTCGGCCGTATCAACCGGAGCTTTAAGCATTTTAATTGGATGGTGCAGGATCTTCTTGAGAATCCTGTCCGTCAAACGCTCCATTCGTTTAAGCTCTTCTTCACTGACCTTATAACGGAACCGCTCAAGCTCTTTTTCCTTGATTTCAATGAACTTTGATTGCAGATCTACAATGGTGGGACGAACTTTCAAGGTATTGATCCACTGCCCGAATCCAACAAGCTCTTCATCGATGATCTTCTGAACCTTGGGTAGCTCGGCTCTTCTCATTTCAAGGTTTTTGTCGATGATATGTTTCAGGTCATCGATGTCCTTGAGGAACATGTTTTTGAGTTTACCGATTTCAGGATCGACATTACGAGGAAGGCCAAGATCGAGGATTATAACAGGTTTGAGCCGTCTTTTCTGCATGCTTTGCTGCAGTTCCGGCTCGGTAAGCACATACTCTTTTATACTTACTGCGGTAATGATAATATCGAACTCATGAAGGTGTTCCTTGTATGATTCATAAGGAAGCACCTGGTTGGTTCCGAGCTCTTCTGCAAGGGCTTCTGCTTTTGAAAGCGTTCTGTTCGTGATCACAATGTTCCTCGCATTTTTTTGGAACATATGTTTGGCTGCAAGTTCACCCGTTTCTCCCGCCCCAATCAAAAGTATCTTTTTCATGGAAAGATTGGAGAAAATTTTCTGGGCAAGTTCGACTGCGGCGTAGCTCACGGAAACCGCGCCTTCCATTATCTTTGTTTTGGTCTTGACTTTCTTTGCTACACTGAAAGCTGTATGACAGAGGCGAGTAAGAAGAATGCCTGCTGACTGCACTTCGACGGCTATTCTGTAGCCGTCCTTTACCTGTCCGAGGATCTGGCCTTCACCGAGAATCAGTGAATCAATTGCGCTTGCAACTTCGAACAGATGTCTTGCCGTGTTACAGTAGAAACGGTTGAAGAAATGTTCAGGACGAACCTCGTTATGTGCATTTCTGAATGCAATGAGGTATTCCTTCAGATATTTGCCATCAACCTCCGGCATGCCTGGGACAACATATAACTCTGTCCTGTTGCAGGTCGAAAGTACCATGGCTTCCAGCGCTATGTTGTCGTCGATCAGGTTTGTCAGGAATTCTTTAGCCTGAACTTCCGAAAGAGAAACTCTTTCACGGATTTCAATAGGTGCAGTTTTGTGATTTACACCAACTGAAATAATGTTCATGATGTGATGGTTTAGTTACTTGCCTGAAATCGATGTGATGTTGCTGGTCGTTGTTCAAAAGTCAGTGGCAATCAATATACTTCAAAGCTAAAAAATTATCAAGCTGGAAACACTAAAAGCTTAGGCCGTGAAACGTTGGTGAAAAAATACTCATTAGCAGAATCAGCGTTGTCGTCAAAACGAAAAGAAAGATAAGCAAGTACGCCATATGAATTGTGTCCCAGCCAAAAAGCTTTTTTATGAAAAGGCTGAAACCGTAAAACAACCATATTGTGATGAGGGCTATGAGCCTTGTGTCGAAAAGGTTGATGATTTCCGACGTTTGAATCGAGCCGATGACGCCGGCGAGAAGCGTGATGGTAAGGAACAGGAACCCGAAGGCAACAGCATGTTTGATAAGTTGTTCAAGAACTTCGAGGTTTGGCAGGTTTTCGAAAAGAAAGCCGAATTTGTTGTTTTTGATCTGGCGAAACAGAAGGAGGTAAAGGAAGCTGTAAAGACCTGCTATGGCAATGGAGCTGAAACTGAATATCGCGGCAAGAAGGTGGATGCCTATTCCCAGACCACTGAAGCTTGGGCCATCTCCTGACGATGTGAAAAGCAGTATCGAGCCGAGAATCTCTGCGCCTGCAGAGAAAGAGAGTATAAAAAAACCGGTTTTCTCTGTTTTCGTTGAGAATTCGATAAACATGTAGATCACTGCGAGTGTCAGCGCAACCATGGTCATGAGCATCGAGATGGAATAATTCAGTCTATAACCTTCGGGTGCGGTGAGAAAGCCTATATAAGCGATATGCGTGACAATGGTGACAATGAGTGCCGGCTGCTTGTAGGTTTTGGCAAAGGTGTTGCCTTTGAAAAAATCAGAACCGTAAAGGCTAACCGATATGACGTAGAATAGCGATACCATGCTGGTAAGTACGACAAGTAGAGTATTGTTCAGTAGTTCGTTGTCCATAGATGTCATGAGGGGTATTTGATAAAAAATATTCCGGTGGTTCCTGATGAAGTGAATGTTTGGAAAAGTCCTTGTACAGAGTCAAGAAAAAAAGTGTATATTCGCCCGAATCGAAACAAAATATAAATATTTGCCTCGAAAAAGATGAGTATGAAACAGAATATTCGCAACATCGCCATAATCGCTCATGTTGATCACGGGAAGACAACCCTTGTTGATGCAATTTTTCGTCACACCGGAGCTTTCAGGGAAAATCAGCAAGTCGATGCCCGCGTGCTTGATTCCAATCCCCAGGAAAAAGAGCGCGGTATTACCATTTTATCAAAAAATGCCGCAACGGTATACAAAGGGTGCAAGATCAATATTGTGGATACCCCCGGTCATGCTGATTTTGGTGGGGAAGTTGAGCGTATATTGAAAATGGTCGATGGTGTACTGTTGCTTGTCGATGCGTTCGAGGGACCTATGCCACAGACAAAATTTGTTCTCCGTAAAGCTCTTGAACTGAAACTCAAGCCGGTCGTCGTTATCAACAAGATAGATCGTCCTCAAGCCGATCCCGATAAAGTTCACGATCAAGTGCTCGACCTTTTCATCGCGCTCGGAGCCGATGAGGACCAGTTGGAGTTTCCTTATATATTCACTTCGGCTAAATTCGGTATAGCAAAAGCCTCCATGCAGGATCCTGACGGTGACATGAGCCAGCTGCTCGATATGATCATCGGAGAAATACCGTCGCCGGAAAACAGTGATGAAGATGATTTTCAGATGTTGGTGACAACACTGGATTACAGCGACTACTTGGGTAAAATAGCTGTTGGAAGAATTCACAGAGGAAAGGTTCATCCCGGAGACTCTCTCGCTGTCGTGACAGATGAAGGCGTTGTCGGCAAGGGCAGTGTCGCCAAACTCTTCACTTTTGACATGACGCAGCGTGTGGAGGTCAAAGAGGCCACTTCAGGTGACATCATCGCTATTTCAGGTATTGCGGGGGTCAATGTCGGTCAGACTCTTGCTCTGGAGGCACGTCCTGAAGCGATCGAGTCGTTTGAAATCAGCAAGCCGACTCTTTCCATGCTTTTTTCGGTGAACGATTCGCCCTTTGCCGGTCAGGAGGGCAAAGAAGTCACCAGTCGCAAAATACGCGAAAGACTTATGAAAGAGGTAATGACCAATGTCGCTCTGCAGGTCGAGGAAACTGATAGTGCCGATACGTTTCGTGTTTCAGGGCGTGGAGAACTGCATCTTTCCGTGTTGATAGAAAACATGCGTCGTGAAGGGTTCGAACTGGCTATTTCAAGGCCCCAGGTTATAACCCGGACAGCCGAAGACGGTACGTTACTCGAGCCGGTCGAGCATGTAACCATCGATGTACCCGATGAATATAATGGTGTTGTTATCGAAAAAATGGGACGGCGCAAGGCTGAAATGAAGCATATGGAAACCTTGAGAGGCGGTATGATCAGGCTTGAGTTTGAGATTCCCACCAGAGGATTGATAGGGTACAGTCAGGAGTTTACCACCGATACCAAGGGGGAGGGGATGCTGTCTCATGTATTTCATGATTATCAACCGTTCAGGGGGAAACTTCCGGCACGAGAAACCGGTGCACTGGTCAGTGGAGAAAACGGGCAGTCGGTTGCTTACGCAATAGCTGGCCTCGAAGATCGAGGCACCTTTTTTATAGGACCGAATGTCCGGGTTTATGAAGGCATGGTAGTCGGTGAGTCAACCAGAGAGTTCGATATTACTCTGAATGTCTGCAAAACCAAGAAGCTTACCAATATGAGGTCTTCAGGGGCTGACGATGCGGTTCGTCTTACCCCTCCTAAAAAAATGACACTTGAACAGGCACTTGATTTTATCAATGATGATGAGCTTGTTGAAGTGACGCCGGAAAATATCAGGATCAGAAAAAGAATTCTTGATTCCAATCAGAGGGCTAAGGCCGCCAAGCGGGCGAAAATGGGATAGCGTGAAGACTGCTGACTGAACACTTGTTACTCGTCACTGCTCATAAAGAGAAGAACAGTTTTCTCAGGCGGGTTCTGGCGGCTGAAAGTGTTTTCTCGGTTTCCGATTCGCTGATACCTTGCAGCCCGGCTGTTTCCGTAACGCTTTTTTTGTCAATATCAATCATGCGGTAGATTTCCCGTTCGGCATCAGGAAGCTTATCGACGCAGGATAACAGCTTTTCGTTGTCAGATGAACCGGGATCGTCGTTTTCTCGTGCTGAAAAGTCGGGACTTGTTTGTGTTTGTTGTCCGGTTAGCTCTGTTTCCGAGGCAGGGGTTGGATGAGCGGCGCTTATCTCTCCGAACAAACGGACAAATGTTTGAAAATCAAGCCCGGCCGCTTCGCAGGGTTCGATATTTCTTTCGATGATATCAGCGGCGAGTTTGCGGAACTTTTCTCCTATTTCAGGAAGCTGGATCGCGAAGTTGAAGCTGTCATCCTTGTCCCTTGCTGCCGGATCGTATGGCAGCTTCATGAGGATGTTTATCTCTGCAGCAGCTGCATACTTTTCTGCAATACCGCTATCGTCGTCACGATTAATGATGAGTCCGAGGAGCTTGGATTGTCCACCTACGGTTCTAAAGTAGTTGTTTGCCTTGCAGATATTGTTGGCAGTGAATATCGACTGGCGGTCATTGGTTGTCAAAAGAATGACTTCTTCACTCAGGGAGCGTGCCAATGGGGTGGCGAAACCTCCACAAACAACATCACCGAGAAAATCCATTAAAATGATATCAAGATCCCATGTGAACAGGCCGAGTTTTTCCAGCACATCGAAGCCGGAGATAATGCCTCTGCCACCGCACCCTCTGCCGACTTGGGGGCCTCCGAGTTCAACACCATAAATTGGCTGTGGAAAGTCAGGAACATCTCTCCTGAAGACAATGTCGCTGATCTGCACTTGTTCATTACGGGCATTTTTTTCTGCAAAAACTTCTGTAACAGTAGGCAGTGAGATTCCTCCGAAGAGCGACGTTGTCGAGTCATGCTTCGGGTCGCATCCCAGCTGCAGTACTTTTTTTCCCATAAGCGCAAACGTTGCGCTCAGGTTGGTTGTTGTGAAGCTTTTCCCGATGCCTCCCTTTCCGTATATGGCTATAGTGCGTGGTGTCATACAGATATGATATTCCTATTCTGGCAGGGTTTCGGTATCAGACTCTTTCCAGCTCAGAATCATCTTTAAACAGTCCGGATCGTTGAAGGCTTGATGGTACGCTTCGGCAAGATCGGTATCAACGGAGTGGCTATGGGTGAATATCTTTTTTGTGTTCAGTTTTCCGGTTCTGATAAGATCCCTGACACGGAGCAGGTCACCTTTGGCCCATTGACGTGCAGCGACAAATGACAGTTCTTTTTCAAAGGCTTGTGAATAATCGATGTTCATTCGCTGGTAGTAGCCTCCAAAAATTACTTTACCGTGGAACTTCAGGAAGCGCAGACCGGTTTCGATAGCGTTCATGACACCGGTACTGTCTATCATGACATCAAACTCATTTCCAGCGAGGGCTGCTGAAACATCCTGGATTGACGGATTTACTTTCAGATCGGCTGAAGAGAAGTTAAGACGGTTCTGATAGGGTTCTGTAGCCGCAACAAGTTTTGCTCCCATGTGTTTGGCCAGCTGGACGGCGAGAATACCTACAGCCCCCTGGCCAAGAACAAGAACTTTTTTTCCTGCTATGTCTGCAAGATCCATAAAATGGAGTGCTGTTGCTCCAAGGGGAAGCGCAATGCCGCATTTCGGGTCGTCAATGCCTTCAAGTACCGTAATGCTTTCGACCGGACAAACGACAAACTGTGATGCCCCTCCAAAAGCGGCATTGACGTCCTGGTATCCGAAAGATCCGGCAATGTAGGCATATTTGCCGATGAGATTTTCATTGACGTGAGCCCCGACCTGTGTGATTTTACCTACGGTTTCATAACCCGGTATAAACGGAAAGATGAAAGGCGGTGAAGGAATAAGGCCGTTGAATGCCATTTTTTCGGTACCTGTACTGATCGAAGACCAATGCGTTTCAATGAGTACATCGGTCGATAACACCGGTTTGAGCGTTACGTTTTTCACTTCTATCTGACGAACACCGGTAAAAACGATTGCTTTTGCTTTCATGGCGGATCTGCTGGCTTCAGTTTGCGGTTTGGGTTTTTCTCGCATGCTGTTTTTCAATGATCAGGCGGAACAGAAACTGTGCTGCGTTAATCAAGTAACTCAGATAAGCAAGGAGTGCAGTCCAGATAAGGACATTTTCATCCAGGCCCATGTAAAATAAGATAAAGTAGCCAAGGTGAATGACTATTGCTATAGTGCTGCCGACATCTTCCCAAAAAAACTCCGGTGCAAAAACGTATTGGTCGAAGACGTCTTTTTCGAAAAACGCTCCTGTGATAAAAATGAGGAGAAAAATAACGGTTTTCAGAATGATAAAAGCGGTCACCCAGGCAAAGTTGTCGATACCCATGTCTAATTTGTACAGAATGGTCACGGCAAGGCCGGCTATGAAAGCAACAAACTGTATGGGTGCAAGGATGCCCTGCACTTTTGTCCATACGGAAAGATTTCTTTTTTCAAGCTGTTCGGGAGTATAACGAGGCATACTGGTTGGTCTTGACTTATGGACTACATGATCGTAATAAAAAGCTCAAGAATATAGTAAAAATAAGGGATGCCCCAATGTGAGTAAGCTTTAATTCAACTCCCATTCATATGCGTTATAGAGGGTCGAGAGAAGATTGACTTCCACGTTTTTAATCCGTTTGCTGAATCCCTCGAGTTCGTCATAGTAGTAAAGGAAGGTTCTCGGCTGTTCTTCATGAAGTATTTTTTGGTACTCTTGCCATAAGAGAAGGCTTTCGTTTTCCGGAAGGGGAGTGCTTAGTTGGCTTATTACCCTGTCGAGTTTCGCGTGTTGAAAAGCCGAGGAGTTAAAAGGCCTGTTCTGGAAATCCGAGCCCCAGATGATAAGCTGAAACGGCAGGGTTTCGGCGGCAAGGCCCGATAGTGCGGCATCGTAGAGGAATTCGTTCTGGCTTTTGTTGAAAATAAGTTTTTCGTCGATTCTAAGCTCACATTCTATGCCTATCTCACGGAGGTTTTGCTGGATAATTGTTGCCGCGTAGTTTCTGCGCGGGTTCCCAGCCTGGGCTGCAAGGGTAAAGGAAAACTTTTTACCGTTTTTCTGCATGATGCCGTCGGGTCCGGGTTCCCACCCGGCTTGTTTGAGCAATAACTGCGCTTTTTGGGGATCATATGTATACGTATCGAGGGACCGGTTGGCAATCGCTTCATAGGCGGGGGATAGAGATGTATTGACTACCACGGCATGCTTCGGGCCCATGAAGCCATCGATTATGGCTTGGCGGTCTATGGCATAGGTCATGGCTTGACGGACCTTTTTATCCCCAAAGAATAAATTCGGTTTGATTTCCTCATGCTTTCTATAAGACTCCCCGTCGATGGTCAGCCATACGATACTGTCGAAATATCGATTCTTGACGGGTTTTATCATGATCTCCGGGTTTGTCTTTTGCAGTTCCGGGAGGTCTTTCGGGTTTATCCCGCCAGCAGATATGAGTGCATCAAGCTGTCCTGATTTCAGCATGGCAAGGCGTGTGGTGTACTCCGGGGCGATGATGAAGCTCATGGTGGAAATCAGTGCAGGATGAGGTAATATCGATTTCTCGTTCGATACGAGTACAAGTTTTTGCTGCCGAGCCCATTCCTTCACCTTGAAAGGGCCTGCACCGACAATCGGGGTTTCTGCTGCTCGCATACGGATTTCTTCGGGAGGAATCGAATCGAAAATATGCTTCGCGACCGGCATAAGATCATTGAAATGATCGAGGATAATGGCTGGAGCCATCGGTTTATTGAACTTCAGAACCAGAGTATGATCGTCAGGTGTTTCGACACTGTTTTCAAAATCGATGCTGCCATCATCGAGCGCCAAAAGGTCGTTGAGGTAGTGTTGGCGAGTGCTGGCAATTTCAGGATTTGCGTAGAGCTGGTACGAAAACTTGAAGTCTTCCGATGTTAACGGTTCGTCGTCTTGCCAAACCGCATCTTTTCTGAGATAAAACACTGCTTTTTTCCCGTCATCACTGAACTCCCAGCTCTCGGCTGCGTTTGGTTTGAATTCGATACTTCCTTTTTCTTGGTCATAGGAGGGTTTTGTCAAGGATGGGAATATAAGCGTGCAAACCTCTCGAGAGAGAGAGAGCTGTATGAGCAGGGGGTTGAGGTGGTCGAAGTCGCCATCGATACCTATGGTAATGTGATCCGAACGGTATTCCTGTGGACTACTGCAAGAGGGAAGCGTGCTGCAGAGAAAAAAAAATGATAACCAGACTACTATTTTTTGCATGACCTGTGTTTTTTGCAAGGAAATGATACCTTTGAGAAATTTAGGGAATTCTTGACAATATGAAACGATTGATAGAAAGAACAGTTATAAACAGGTAATATTTCATGAATACAGAACACTATGATGTTGTGATTGTAGGGGGAGGGCCTGCAGGTTTGTCCGCAGCTATCTATGCCGCAAGGGCTGAATTACGAACAGTTGTCCTTGATAAGGACCCCCATGCAGGTGCTCTCGGTATGGCTCACGTTATCGCCAACTATCCCGGTGTTCGTTCGGATATCTCCGGTATCGAACTGCTTGATTCGATGAAAAGTCAGGCTGAATCGTTCGGGGCAAAGTTTTTCAGAGAAAAAGTAACCGGCCTGGATCTGAGCAAACGAGAAAAGAATGTTTTTACGGCAAGCGGCAAGGTGTTCAGGGCAAAAGCTTTGATTCTCGCTACCGGTTCGATGGGAAAGAGCAGGAAGATAAAGGGAGAGCAGGAACTCTTGGGGGTTGGTGTCAGCTATTGCGCTACCTGTGATGCTGCATTTTACAAGGGACAGGTTGTTGCCGTTGCCGGCCGAACCGGAGAAGCGGTAGAAGAAGCGAAGGTGCTCTCACGCTTTGCAGGGAAAGTGTATTTGCTCTGTCCGACATCCTCGTTTTCGGCACCGTCCGAAATGGTCGAGGGACTCGATTTTCAGCCGAATATTGAAGTGCGGTATAACCAAAGCATTGTTGCGATTAACGGGGACAAAGCAGTTGAGTCTCTTACAATCCGTGGAGAGAATGCTCCACTCGAAGTAGACGGCGTTTTTCTTTATCTGAGCGGTTCTTCTCCGATTATCGATTACGCGGGAGGGCAGCTTGATTGTGTCGAAGAAAGTTGTCTGAAGATAGGGGCGGATTTTTCTACATCCGTACCTGGTGTTTTTGCCGCAGGGGATATTTTATGCAAGGATATCAAGCAGGCGATTATTGTTGCTTCTGAAGGGTGCCGTGCCGCTCTGTATGCGGATAAGTTTCTGAGAGGAAGAAGCACGGCGAAGATGGATTATAATTGATGAGGAAGTAACTGCTCTACAGCCGGATGACGTGTCCGGTGGGTTGCAATGTGGGTTTTGAGATGTTCGGTTGAGAGAGCGGTCAGTTTTCTGGAAACAGGGCAGTGAACGTAGCTGCTTTGATAGGACCTGGTGCACTAAAACCTTCTCCATATCCGGTTCCAATCTGTTCTCCGAGATATCGGGCTCGGGCCTCGAGTCCGCTGAGAAATTCTTTTCGCTGGATCAAGGTTTCCGGTTCGTTTGTCTCACCTTCCCTGTAGAATTGTGAACCGAAAGCGAGGATTCCTGTTCTGGATCGTTCGAACGTTGCTGTGACATCGACGATGATAGACGGGTCGAAGTGCTTGAACTGCATATAGTAGAGCAGATGCGGCGGTCTGTAAGGTTCCTGTTTCTTGCCGTTGTGCAGCGTGGTGATTTTTTTGAGTCCGGCATAGAAAATCGCATCATAAACCAGGCGCGATGCTTTGATATGATCAGGATGTCGTTCGTCTGGAGGGTTGGTGAACACCACGCAGGGTTGAAAATGACGAATGACCCGGATGATTTCTTTCTGTGCCTCTTCGGTGTCGTGGAGTTTTGAGTCTCCAAGATCGAGCGTTATGCGTTTTGTGTAACCCATGACTTTTGTTGCCTTGGCGGATTCTGTTTTTCTTGTTTCCGGTGAACCGAGGGTTCCCATTTCGCCCTGAGTGAGATCACATACGGCAACAGTTTGGCCTTCATCGATGAGTTTCAGCAATGTTGCCCCGCAAGAAAGCTCTACATCATCGGGATGAGCACCGAAAGCAAGAGCGTAAACCTTTTCTGTTTTATTATCCACGGTCAATGTTGTATTGTCTGAATGAGTTATCTTGAACAAAAACCAATAAAAATCGCATACTGCAATGTCTACGGTAAAGATAGTCCGTATAAATCAAAAAGCCATTCTTCCTCGTTATGCAACGGCGAATGCAGCTGGCATGGATCTGGCTGCATGTCTGGATGCTCCTTTGGAAATCGATCCTTTCACAACAGCGCTCATTCCCACGGGGTTGTGTATCGAGCTGCCCGAAGGTTTTGAGGCTCAGCTCAGACCGCGCAGCGGTTTGGCTCTCAAACATTTGATCTCTCTACCCAATACACCGGCTACCATCGATGCAGACTACAGAGGAGAGGTCAAGGTGATTCTCGTCAATTATGGAAAAAAGCCGTTTACGGTTCAACATGGTGATCGAATTGCTCAAATGGTTGTTGCTCGTTACGAACATGTGGCGCTCGAAGAAGTGAATTCACTATCACAGACAGAGCGTGGCAATGGAGGTTTCGGACATACGGGAATCAGCACCGGAAAGTCTATGCCGGTAGTGAACGACGAGTGAAAAAAGGGCGGTGCCGTGCTGCTCGTCGTTTTTTAGTTGAGCCCGAATTTCTTGAGTTTTCGATAAAGCGTGGCTCTTCCAATGCCGAGGGCTTGAGCGGTTTTTGTCGGGTTGCCTTCACAGGCTTTATAAGCCTCTTCGATTGCGCGGCGTTCGATTTCCTCGAGGCTCTGAATTTTTTCTTTTTTACAAGATGTTTCGAGGTGGGTACAGTTATTCGGAGTGGCGATCTTTTGATCGTTTTTTCTGATATGTCCACCTCTGTGCCGTAATATCGAGGTTATTTCTCCAATGTTTTTGCTACTGATCGCTGTTCGCTGAATGGCGTTTTTAAGTTCGCGAATATTGCCAGGCCAGTGATATTCCACCATTTCCTCGGTAGCTTCAGGCGTAAGGCTCAACTGTTTGATGTTATTTGCACTGCAAAACTTTTCGAGGAAGTGCTTTGCCAGAAAAGGGATATCTTCTTTTCGCTCCCGAAGTGGTGGGATGTAAAGCGGATACTCTTCGAGTCTATAATAGAGGTCGTCTCTGAAGGAATTGCTGTCGAGTGCATGAGCGAAATTCCAGTGGGTTGCGGAAATGACCCTGAAGTTGATGCTGCGTTCGATTTTTTCTCCGACCCTTCGAATCTTCTTCTCCTGAATGGCTCTGAGTACTTTTGCTTGTATATCTGCGTTCATATCTCCGATTTCATCAAGGAAAAGCGTACCCTGATCGGCTTGTTCAAAAAATCCTTCGTGGTCATTGTTCGCACCGGTAAATGAGCCTTTGGAGTGTCCGAAAAGAAGGCTTTCTGCAAGTTCGTGAGAAATAGCTGCGCAATTGACAGAGATAAAAGGGCCGTGTTTTCTTTTGCTGCCTTCATGAATGGCCTGAGCGAAAAGCTCCTTGCCGGTTCCGCTTTCTCCGATTATCAGGACATTGAGGTCCGTTTCCATGACCTGCAGAGCCTGTTCCATTGTTTGTTTGATCGAAGAGCTTTCTCCAATGATTTGTCTGAAGATTTCCTTGGTTTTCAGCTCTTTTTTTAGCTGGGAAACTGCATCGTGAAGTTCCGATTCACTGATTGCATTTCTCATGACGATCTGAAGCCGGTCCACATCCAGCGGCTTGGTGAGATATTCGTACGCGCCCATTTTAATGCATTTTACCGTATTGGGTATGTCATTGAGAGCGGTAATCATGATGACCGGTATCGGAATTTCTTTTTTTCGGAGATACGACATGACTCCGAAACCGTCTTTTTTCGGCATGTTGATATCCAGGAGAAGGATGTCTATTTTTTCTCTTTCGAGAATCGAAATACATTCCTCTCCGTCGATTGCGTCAACAGGCAGATAACCCATTTTTTTTAGAAAATGGTTTAACAGAATACGGGTAGATTTATCGTCGTCGGCGATTAAAACCCGATACTGTTTTGCTGTACTGGAGCTTGATGGGGGTTTCTTATGGCTGTTTTCTGAACGTAACACAAACTTTTCCTGTCTTGGGGGCATATGGGGAAACTGATAACTCTTTAGGGTAGAGAAATGAATTCCGGTTTGGCCCTGTCAATTTTTTCTTCTGTGTTTCTTTACATTTTTCTGCAGAGGCTGACTTGTATGGTTCTTTTCCGTATCAATCGTGGTTTTTTTACTCTCATGTCCGCAGCAGGGGTCCTTTTGAGTGAACGGTATTTCAACAGCCTTGGGATGTTTTGTGTCCGCCTCCTGTTGAAATACCATTCCACCAACGTTTCCTGTAACCTGACCGATTCCGGCACTGACATTTTCTATGATTTCCTGCACGGGCGCAGCCTGTATCACTGAACCAAAACTTCCAGTTACTGTATTCCATAACTGTCCCAAGCTGTCAAAGGTTTCCTTTAGCTCCTTGGATTCAAGTGCTGTATTGACTCCCTTGATTGTAGAATTGACACCTGAAATCAGTGATTGCGAAGCAGAACTCAAGCCCTCAAGAACATCCTGAACAGATTCGGAATTTACTGTAATGTTAACATTGTCTGTGATCTGTCCGGTCAGTGAATTTACTGAGTCAACCATTTCTGCCATTGAGCTGAATGCAGAATCGAGAAGTATGCCAATGTTTTCCATAAGCAGAGGGATACTGGCTTCATTACTGCCGGCAATATCATCTTGTGATGTTGCGTTTTGAATCGCTTGTTGTTCTTTTTTCTCTTGGGTCATGGTTAGGTTCAGATTTGATCAGTGACTGCGGGTAATGTTGCTTTATTTCATTGCTTGCGAACATGCTATTATTAGCCAATATAACATATACCACCTTAAAAGATGGGCTATAAAGTTTATACTGCTCTTTTGCTTTGCTGGATAAGGTGGTTTCAGGAGATGTTTCGAGAATAGAAGTTTGTTAAAAGGTCTAAATCGAATCCCAGTGCATAGAGCAGATGGATCGTCCCGAAAATCACCTGTAACCTGATTCTGCCGTTTACAGCATATTTTCTTGCGGATGTGATTACAGCATCATCAAGTATGGTAAATACAGTGTGTCTGTTGATGCGTTCAATTATCTCGATATCCTCCATTATACGCATTTTTTCATTGAAACCGCCGATCCGGCTGAAAAGATCACGAGTGATGAAAAGAGACTGGTCGCCACCCCTGCAGACCATCAGGGGAAGCCGTGTAAACCATCCATAGGTTTGCATAAGCCAGTGAGGATCGTCGAAGCACAATTGGAAACAACCGGCAGATTTACCCTGTTCTACAGCGCTTACAATGCTGTCTGCAAACCCGGGAGGCGGTACAGTGTCGGCGTGAAGGAAGTATAGTATTTGACCTGTTGCGATTTGTGCTCCCCGGTTCATCTGTATCGAGCGGCCTTTTGGCGAGCGGCAGGTTCTGACGGGGAATTTGCCGGCAATGCGGATCGTGTTGTCATCGCCGGCATCACTGACAATGACTTCGATATTGTTTCCTGCACCATTGGCGTTACAGATGTTGGAAAGTGTTCCGGCAATGGTTTCGGCCTCATTATACGTTGGAATGATAATGCTTATGTCCATGATCAATCCAGTGTAAAATTTCCGAGGTCTTCAACGGTATCTATATCGGAAAGGGTTTGTAGCAAAGCATAATCAAGGCCATGACGATCGAGTTCATTCTTCGCTTCCCGACAGACAGTACTGGTGCTCCATTGCTTGCCGATAAAAAGTTCAGAAAGGAGCGCACGCAACCCTATGAGATAGTAACCGCCGTCCTTTGCCGGCCCAAGTACCGCATGGTGTTGCTCCAGGGCGCCAAAAGCGCTTCTGATTATTGTTCCTGTAAGTTCGGGACAGTCGGTTCCTATCAGTGCTATGCGACGGTAGTTTTCTGAAAAACCCTGCTTGAAGGCATTGAACATGCGAGTGCCGAGATCATTCCCCTCCTGTAAAAAAGTCTTGGTTTTCGCTCCCTGGAAAATATCATCATCAGGCAAGTGGTTATCGTAGTAGACTGCAATGTCGGCTCCGCTTGCTGATGATGCTTCTTGGGTGATGCTCCGGAGTTTGTTGTAAACTTTCAATGCAAAGTCGTCACTTGTCGCTGCGGCAAGGCGTTTTTTGACTCGCCCTTTTACAGGGTTTCTCGTAAAAACGATGAGCAGGGGAGTGTCCATAAGCCGTTACATATGACACTGCAAAGTTTACAAGGATACGCGACGCCTTTCAAAATAACAGAACTTGCCGGTGAAAACAGGTTTTCTTGGGGTTGCAGATGCTTACTTCCCGACTCTTACATGCAGTTTTTCAGCAACGTGACGACCGCTGAGCGCAGCGCCTTCCATCGATGCGAGATATCGCTGATAAGTATAGTCTCCCGCAAGATAGAAATTGTCGATCGGACTGATTTGATCGGGTCTGAACTTGTCCACATCAGGAACTGCTTGATAGACTGACTCGGGTATTTTTACTATCGTTGATTTCAGCAATTTGGCATGCCTTGACTTCGGGAAACGATCGTGGATGTCTTTCATGATCATTTCTGTAATGACCTCGTTTGGCATATCCATGAGATGATGTGCCGGTGCAAGCACCAGACTCATGACGCTGCCCCCTGTTGCTGTACCAGTACCTTGCTGGAAATCATTCGGGCAGGTGATGGATACGTCGGCAAAGGTTGCGAAAATCGTTCCCTGAGAAAACATCAGGTTATCGGTATCGGTTATTTTTTTGTCGAACCATAGTTGACAATTGGCTACAGGGCTGCCTGTAAACTGATAAAGATCGGAGAAATAATTATGGTGCAACCACTGTTTCGGTAATATTTTTTTGACATTGTGTACCGGGAGAGCAGAGATATAGGCATCGGCTTCAACCGGATGACCATCGCTGAGGACGGCCCGTTCAATGGAACCGCTTTCGTTGAGGTCAAAATGGGAAAGTTTGGCATCGATAAAGATTCTGCCCCCTTTACTCTGGATATACCGGCGCATGGGCTCGATCATGGAGTCCCCAGGGTTTTCGCGGAAAAAAGCGAATTTTGTCGCAGCGTAATCTGTACCGAAATACTTGAATATTGTCAGCATCGGACGCGCGCTGATGACATTCGGTTCTATAAAGTTCATTGCAAGCGCAATTGCTCTCCAGAGTTTTTGCAGGGAGTTTTCGGAGGCGCCTCTTAAGCGGTGCCATTCCGAATACGTCATATGATCCTGGCTACGAAAATATTCTTCATTTCCGGCGAGAGCGGGATAGAGGCCTTTGATTAGAGAAACTTTGTCCCACATCGTAAGAAAATCAGCCTGCAGGCCGCCAACGACCTCGGCCCAGGGACTCGGCAGGTTGGCTTTTTTGAAAAGCGACTGTTTTCCATCAGGCTCGGCATAGATGAGAGAGTGTTCTTTCCAAAGATAGTTGTCGCCGGCTCCAACCCTATCAAGATAGGTCTGTAATTGTTCATAACCACCGAAAACTATGTGCAGCCCCGACTCGATCGAATCACCGTCGTTATCTTTCCAAACAGAAACCTTGCCGCCGAGAATTTTTCGTTTCTCATAGATTTCAACGTTATATCCGAGGTCGACCAGTTCAAGGGCTGCACTCAAGCCGGCAATGCCAGCTCCAAAAATTGCTACTTTCACTGTTAGATGCAGTTATAAGTTATACGCTCGAGCAAAAAATTAAGAGCGGCAAAAATTCATGAGCTGAATATAATGATAATTTGTTTTTCAGTATAGAGGTTGGTCGGGGCAAAGTTCATATTCTTTTTCAGGATCTGTCACCGGATTTGATTTTCGTCAAAAACCAATCGACGTCATGGACAAATTTTGCGAAAAGGGAGAGGGAGCCTTTTACGAAAAACCGTAAATCATCAATCGCAGGAGGGCGCGTAGTTCCCATATCACTTCTTTCCCGGTTTTGAGCGGATGTGCCATGGTCGTTATGCTTTTCGTCAGGTTCAAGTTCAATCATGAGTGAACGTTTTTTTCGGGGTATTGTACGAATCCCCTGAAATTTTCGAGTGCGTGCCGCTATGGTAAAGATCTATAAGAGTGAAGCAAGGAAATAGTTACGCATTTTTCTGGAAATCCAGAAAGAAATATAAGATCTTGCAATAGTATCCAAATCAGCGGGACAGAAAAGTTGTGTCCTTATTTTTTTAGGTTCATCGCGACTTGTTAGTGATAATTTTAGATATTGTTTGTAATAATCTTATTATTTTTGTAACGTTGTGGTGAACAAATACAAAATTGTAGGTTTATGTCGGGTCACATTGATCTTATCGATTTGAAAATTGTTGAAGCGCTCGGTGATAATGGTCGTATAAGACTGAGCGAATTGGCTGAAATTGTTGGTTTGTCGATCCCTTCAGTCAGCGAGCGTCTCGATAAACTTCAGAAAAAAGGAATTATCAAGAAGTTTACGACCCAAGTGGATGAGAGGCGTTTGGGGTTTGATATCCAGGCGTTTGTTTGGGCAAGAGTTGATTCATCCAAGCATTACAAGTCCTTTATGGAACATGTGCTCCGTGAGGAAGAGATTATGGAGTGCTATGCCGTAACCGGAGAAGGTTCGCACATTTTGCGGGTCATGACACATAATACCGAATCGCTTGAACAACTTCTTTCAAGGGTGCAGAGCTGGCCCGGGGTGCTCGGGACCAACACAAGCTTTGTTTTATCACAGATAAAGAGAAATACGAAGATCAGTTCCGATATCGTCCGCAGGAACTTGCAGGATAGGCAGGTTCTGGCTGTATTTGATGAAAAAAAATCAAGAAAGTAAAACAGAAACCATAAAAACCATAAAGGAGGAGCTGTTGGAAAACAATAACAAAAATGCGGTATCATCGTATTTCGGTGCTTTGACTTTTGATCACAAGGCGATGCGAAAAAAACTTCCAAAAGAGGTTTATCGAGCATTGCAGAAAACCATACAAACCGGTAATAAGCTTTCCGAGGAAATTGCCGGAGCTGTTGCTCACGGCATGAAAGAATGGGCTATGGAAAGCGGGGCTACCCACTATACCCATTGGTTTCAGCCAATGACAGGTGCGACAGCAGAGAAGCATGATGCGTTTTTGACTTTTGATAAGGATGGAACTCCTATCGAGCGCTTTTCGGGTGGACAGCTCATTCAGGGCGAACCCGATGCATCGAGTTTTCCTTCAGGAGGTATGAGAACTACTTTCGAGGCGCGCGGCTATACAGCCTGGGATCCGACAAGCCCGGCTTTTCTCATGAAAGGCGGTAAAGGGCTGACGCTCTGTATTCCAACGGTCTTTATCTCCTACCATGGTGAAGCACTCGATGAAAAAACACCACTGCTTCGTTCCATGGATGCCGTCAGCAAATCAGCGATCAAACTGCTCGGTATTCTTGGTGTGGCCGGCATCAGCCGTGTCAATACCTATGCGGGGGCGGAGCAGGAGTACTTTCTTGTTGACCGCAAGTTTTACTCGATGCGTCCCGATCTGGTGATGAGCGGGCGCACGCTTCTTGGTGCTATGCCTCCGAAAGGCCAGCAGCTTGAAGATCATTATTTCGGTGCCATTCCAAACAGGGTTCTCGAGTTCATGCAAGAGGTTGAAGAAGAGCTCTATCTATTGGGTATTCCCGCAAAAACCCGTCATAACGAAGTCGCTCCGCATCAGTTTGAAATCGCTCCGATTTTCGAGCGTGCGAACATTGCGGCGGATCATAATCTGCTTGTTATGGAAGTGATGCGAAGAGTTGCCGAAAGGAAAGGTTTCGCACTTCTCATGCATGAGAAGCCTTTTGCAGGTATAAACGGTTCAGGTAAACACAACAACTGGTCGATCGGAACAGCTGAAGGCATGAACCTGCTCGAGCCCGGGGATACTCCTGAATCGAATATACAGTTCCTTGTGTTCCTTGTTGCCGTTCTGAAAGGTGTTTACAAACGTGCAGGTGTTCTGAGAGCTTCAATTGCCAGTATAGGCAATGACCACCGTCTTGGTGCAAACGAAGCCCCACCGGCTGTTGTGACGGTTTTCCTCGGTGAACTGCTTGAAAAGGTGCTTGACGCTATCGAGAGTGGCAAAGTTGATTTCGCAACCGAAAAACAGGTGCTTAACCTCGGCCTTGCTCATCTGCCGGTCCTGAACAAGGATTATACCGATCGTAACCGTACATCACCGTTCGCGTTTACCGGAAACAAATTCGAGTTCCGCGCGGTAGGTTCTTCCCAGCCTATTTCGGTGCCGAACATGGTGCTGAACACACTTATGGCTGAAGCAATGGATGAGCTTGCAGATGAGATTCAAAGCAAGATCGATTCCGGAGTTGACAAGGACGCGGCGATTCAGGAAGTTCTTCGTGCCGAGATCGCTGCAACCAAACCTGTTCGTTACCAGGGCGATAACTACAGTGAAAACTTACAGCAAGCTGCGGCTGACAGAGCGCTTCCGAATCTTAAAAACACGCCGCAGGCTATGCGGGTGCTGCGTGACAGCGATACACGTGAGATGTTTGTCAAGTATTCCGTTTTGTCACAGGAAGAACTTGACGCAAGGCTCAACACTCGTCTCGAGCGTTACGTCAAGGGTATCGATATCGAGGCAAGAACCTTGCAACTGATGCTCAAGACCTTCGTTATTCCGAATGTTTCGGAGTATCAGGGAGAAATTGCCATTTCCTTCAACGCACTGGTGGATGCTGCCGAGAGGGTCGGGGTATCGGGTAAAACCCTTAAAAGCCAGGGCGGTCATCTCAAGGAACTCGCCGAAAGCCTTGGGGCAGTTATCGACTTGACTGCCGAGCTTGACGCGGTCATCGAAAAGATGGATACTCTGGAAGAAGGATTCGACATGGCGGATTACTCTGCCGATGTCGTTTTGCCAGCTATGGACAAAGTCCGCGAAGTTGCTGACAAACTCGAGTTTATGGTGGACAGGGATAAATGGGAGCTGCCGACTTACTCGGAAATGCTTTTCGAACACTAAAATAACGGGGCTGTCTCATTAGTCATACAATTTTTTTTACATAGTCATCCTCGGGCTTGACCCGGGGATCCATCTTTCAAAGAAAGTCAGTATGGATGCCGCATCAAGTGCGGCATGACTCTCTACCGGAAACGTATGCATGGTGATCGATAGTCGTGAAGCAGTTCTTTCGAGAGAGCCTCTTTTTTTGCTTGACTCCTTGTTTTCCAGAAAGCTTTTCTGTTAACTGGCCGTGCTGTCAACCGACCATTCTCATTCCCCTATTATTTTAATCAGCAGTCTTTTTCTTCTTCTTCCATCGAACTCGCCATAAAAAATCTGCTCCCATGGGCCAAAATGCAGTTCTCCCCGGGTTACAGCGACAACAACCTCTCTTCCCATGATCTGGCGTTTATGATGTGCGTCACCGTTGTCTTCGCCTGTCAGGTTATGCCGATAAAGACTGAGCGGTTCATGAGGTGCCAGTTCTTCGAGCCATCGTTTGTAGTCACTATGAAGCCCAGGTTCGTCATCGTTGATGAACACCGAAGCGGTAATATGCATTGCGTTGACAAGACAAAGACCTTCACTGATGCCACTTTCAGAAAGCGCCTGCTCGACGTTCCGGGTAATGTTCACGAATCCCATCCGGTCAGGTACGTTCATCCAGAGCTCTTTGTGGAATGATTTCATGGTTGTGCATGCTTTTGTTTGAGAGAATTGCTGAAATATCGTTTTATTGTAAACTACAGGTTAAAAACCTTTATTTTTTATGGCTTTAATAAAAGGTTTCAGAAAAAGAATATAATGCAGCAGGTTTTTCAATATCCATTAACCTACCCCACGTGGTGGCTTGACAGCTATTATTTTTTTACCTGGCTTTTAGGGCTTTCGCTGCTTGCTGTCGGCTGGGGTGTTTTTTTCAGGTTCGGCAAGTTCAGTTATGGTATCGACCTGGGGTGTTTGTGGAAAAGTACGGTTCTTCTTTTGTTGACAACGGTTTCATTCGCCATTCCTCAAGCGTACAACACACGTTTTATTGCCGAGCATGGACAGGCAGGGGATGTTATAACGCTTGATGAGAATACACTTTCGTACAACTATCGGAGAGGTGTTGATAAAAATTTTGCTCTAAGCGATATCGTCAGGATCTATAAAGAACCTGTCACCTTCAATCCCCCATCGAAATATTTTGTGGTTTCCGAGACCGGTCAAACAAAGGATTCTGTTTTCGTTACAAAAAACCTGCCGGGTTTCGAGAAAATGCTCGACGAGTTGTCCGTTCTTACCAACGTTCCGTTTGAGCGCTGAGCAGCCTCCTTCGGTGGTATCTTTGTCAATGATGGTCGTTTTGATTATAGAAATAGGCAACTCTGTTACAGACTGTGCGGTTTTTGAAGGAGAGCAGTGTATTGCGACTTATACAATCCAGACAGAAAAACTCGAGGGCAGGAAAGAGGTTCTGGATCAGACCAGAAGGATTCTCAACAACCATCCTTCCGTTTACCATGCCGCTGTCTGTAGTGTTGTTCCCTCTGTCGGTGAGCTGTTTTTAAGTATCCTGGCGAGCACTCTCTCCGGAAAGGTTGTGGAGATCAACAGTTCGTTATCCTTGCCGTTTGCGCTTGATTACGATCCCCCGCATACTCTAGGTGCCGATCGGCTGGCTCTTTGCGCGTTGAGTTGTAGAAGCTGGCCAGATAAAGCTATTATCGCTCTTGATATCGGAACAGCCATTACCTTCGATGTTGTAAGCTCACGAGGTGTTTATCTTGGCGGGATGATTTTGCCCGGGCTCGACCTGATGACCGCAGTGCTGCATGATCGTACGGCGAAGCTTCCTTTGGTAGAAATAACGGAGGAGCCGATACCGCTTCTTGGAAAGTCAACAGCCGATTGTATGCAAAGCGGGGTATTCTGGGGGTGTGTCAAACAGGTTGAAGGGCTGCTTTCCCGTGTTCACCGTTTCCTTTCTGATGAGTTGCAAGAGAATACGGTAAGAATTATCGGAACAGGCGGAAACAGCAGGCTTGTTGCTTCGGTCATGGAAAATCCACCGGTAATTGATGAGCAGGCGGTGTTGAAAGGGGCAAAGGTATTGTTGGATATGAATCTTTAGATGGTGTTGAAAAAGACCGTTTTGCCCAATTTCTGCATCTTTCCAGGCTTTTCCGATGCTCCTGTATCTTATACTACATTCAGCTCCGGCGTCTGGACACTCCCTGAACTTGAACAACAATTCTCTTTTTCAGCGCCATCTGTTTGTGAATATATCCTCTGGTGGTAGCTTGTAATCTGCTCTCGATACGTTCACTGCGGTTTTCTGAGTGCCCCGAGTGGATGAATTCCCGTGTCAAGTACTGACCTCTGGCTCCTTGATTCTTTCATGCTCAACAGCATTTCTTTGCTTTCTCGATTGCTTCGATGACGATACCGTCATCGAGAGGTTCCGGGTGAAGGTACGCCTTGCCAAGTCCTTCAAGCAAAACGTAGCGGAGCTGTTTGTCCACCTTCTTCTTATCCGAAAGCATGCTTTCCAGAATGGTTTCGGCCGGAATATCCTTGAACCTTTTCTGTACCAGGCCCCTGCGGAACTTGAATTTGCTCAATATGGCAAGTCCCCGTTGCAATTCATCCTGACTTATTTTTTCAAGTTTGCGTGAAAGGTGCAACGCACAGATCATGCCTACCGCAACGGCTTCTCCATGACGAATATGACGATAGTCGGCAAGCTTTTCAAAACCGTGAGCGAACGTATGCCCGAAGTTCAGTGTCGCCCGTAAGCCGCTTTGCTCCTTGAAATCCTGTTCCACAATATCCGCTTTTATGCTTGCACTTTTGCGGACAGCTTCCGACACGTAAGGATCTTTGATGGCAACAATGTCATCGAAATGCTTTTCGATATATCGTAGGAACTCCATGTCGGCGATAAACCCGTATTTCACCACTTCGGCCATACCTGCATATACTTCCCGCTCAGGAAGCGATTTTAGATATGACGGGTCGATCAGTACCAGCTCAGGCATATGAAAAAAGCCGATCAGGTTTTTTCCGAGCGGATGATTGATTGCAACCTTGCCGCCGATGGAACTGTCAGTCATGGCAAGTAACGTTGTCGGTAGCTGAACAATTGGTATGCCTCGGTAGTAACTTGCAGCAATATAACCGCCCAGGTCGCCAACTACTCCTCCTCCAACAGCAAGGAGGTTCCAGCTTCGGTCAACATCGGCCTCGATCAGGTTTCCGTAAAGGCGGTATGCTGTACGAAAACTTTTTGAAGTTTCCCTGGCGGGCACAACCAGTTCAACAAAAGTAAAGCCCTGATTTTTCAAAGCTGTCAGAATGTCCCGCCCGAACAGTTCTTTTGTATTTTCATCAAACAATACGACGGTTTTTTTTGACAGATTGTGCTTGAGAAACAGTTGCTCCAGTCGGTTGTGGACAGGGGTGCTGACGATAATTTCACTCACTTTTTGTATGCTTTTTTGGTTTGTTTACAAATTGCCGTTTTTCTGCTCTTCGGACGTACCGTTCGATCTTTCTCGTTAGCTCTTCTACCGTTGAACCTATTCTTTTTGTGTCGGTTTCAATGATAATCTGTGCGGTTTTATAACGGGGTTCACGCTGTTCAAGCAAGGCAAAAATTTTTTTTTCGATCTGTTCTTTGGATAGACGTTCGCCATTGTCGCCTTTCATCAATGGCCGGTCTGTTTTATGGCTCAACCGTTTAGCGAGAATTTCAGGACTCGAGTGGAGGTACACCAGAGTTCCGGAAGCGATTATCAGAGAAAAACATGGGTTGTGCTGCAAGGCGCCACCACCCAGCGAAACAACCAGTTCGGTTCTGCCGACAAGCTTTTCGAGGACTGTATGTTCAAGATCTCTGAAATGTGCTTCACCCTCTTCAGCAAATATTCTGTTGATGGATTTGGCGGCAAACAGCTCGATTTCTTTATCGAGATCCAGAAAATCGTAGCCCAGCGAATTGGCGAGCAACGGCCCGATAGTTGATTTACCGGAGCCGCTGAAGCCAGTGAGGAATATAAGCGAAGGTTGTTTCATTTCATGCTCTGTTTGACCATTGAATCGAGCGTTTCAAAGTATGTTTGATCTACATAACTGAATAAAAATACTTTCTTTGTAAACCTGCAACGTTTTTGCCTGAAGAGATTGCAGAAGGGGTGGGCTTTATAGGCGGAATATACGTTAAAAAAGCAGGTGGTAACCTATATTGGTTGAATCACGAACAAAAACAGGATTACAATGGAAAAACATGACAGGCAAAGCGATGGAAAAGGAGGCAATGCTACCTGCCCGGTATGCGGAGCTTCCTTTGAATGCAAGCTCTCGGCGGAATGCTGGTGCTCTTCGGTAAACGTACCATCGGAAGTCAGAGAGTATCTCGCCGATCGTTATGATACCTGTTTATGCAGGGACTGTCTTGAAAAGCTGGTGAAAAAAGCAGGTGCGGGTGAATTGTCATGAAATCTGTTAACGAAGTTCAACGCGGCATGAGTATTCTCGCAATAGATCAGGGAACAACCGGAACGAGGTCGGTTCTCTACGATTCGGGTGGTAATATCATCGCCGATAGCTACCGGGAGATAAGCCAGATCTATCCCCAGGAAGGGTGGGTTGAACATGATCCGGTTGAAATTTGGAAAACCGTTGTCGATACGGTTGCTGAGCTGAAAGCTGCATTTCCCGGGGAAGTTACGGCTGTAGGCATCGCGAACCAGCGGGAAACGGCAATTGTATGGGATAAAACAACCGGCAGTCCAATCTGTAATGCAATTGTATGGCAGTGCAGGCGGACCAATGACCTATGTAGCCGGTATGCAGCAGAAGCGGAGATGATCACAGAAAAAACAGGTCTGCCTCTCGACCCTTATTTCAGTGCGACAAAAATCCGCTGGATTCTCGAACACTGCCCGGTTGACAACCCGGAAAACCTGCTGTTCGGCACTGTCGATAGTTGGCTTTTGTGGAATCTGACGGGTGGAAAAGTCCACGCAACCGATTATACCAATGCTTCGAGAACGCTTCTTTATAACATCAGGGAAAAAAAGTGGGATGATGATCTCTTGGAAGTTTTCGGCATGCCACGCTCATTATTACCGGAAGTGAAAAATCCGATGGATGATTTCGGAACCGTAGAGTCCATAAGCGAGCTTCGCGGCGTTCCGATAAGAGCGGTAGCCGGTGACCAGCAGTCTGCTTTGTTCGGGCAGTGCTGTTTTACACAAGGCAAAGTCAAGAATACGTATGGAACAGGCTGTTTTATGGTCATGAACACAGGAGACCGCTTCATTCGTTCGAAGAACGGTCTTTTGACGACACTTGCCATCGATGCTGCGGGAAAGCCCTGTTATGCGCTCGAAGGATCCGTTTTTATCGGCGGTGCAGTGATGCAATGGCTCAGGGATGAGATGGGACTTATTGAGCATGCCGCGGAATCGGAAGCGATTGCGAAAGAGGCGGCATCCAGCGCGGGAGTCTACATCGTTCCGGCTTTTACCGGTCTTGGAGCGCCGCATTGGCACGCTGATGCAAAAGGGAGCATCGTAGGTCTGACACGAGGAGCTAACAAGAACCATATAGTCCGAGCCGCACTCGAGTCGATCGCTTATCAGTCCTATGATGTTTTCCTCGCCATGGTTGCGGATTCAGGGGTATTGCCGGAATCGCTTATCGTGGATGGAGGAGCGGTGGAAAACAGCTTACTCATGCAGTTCCAGGCGGACATGCTCGGTGTGGCCGTACATAAGCCGCACAATACCGAATCGACATCGCTCGGAGCCGCTTTTCTTGCCGGTCTGAGATCCGGCGTGTGGGGTTCAGCGGATGAGCTGCAGTCACTACGCCATCTCCAGTGCAGCTATGAGCCTGAAATGGATGAGGAAAGAAGGGGAGAGTGTCTCGAGGGTTGGAACCGCGCGGTGCGGCAGACGCTTGCAGGGTGATGCACAATATTGTGGTGTATGGCAGAGTTTCTCTCTTATACTGTTACGAATGACAACGCAGTGTTGTTGCTGGCAGTGATATGGCGCGGTCAAGGTAAAAAAGAGGATGATCGACCGTGGAGTTAGGGTGGATAGAGGTGTGAGGTCGAATAGAGAATGACGAGTGGTATGAGAAGAAGCGGACTTGCGGTAAAGTGTCACAGCCAGCGCCTTGTTTTCGCTTTGTATTCCGCATACCGTTTGCCAAACGCTTTAGCCATGGCGTCTTCTTCAAATGTGATGTACCAACGGTCGGTTACGATAAAAAAAACAAAAGCAACCAGGAAGGATGACAAATTTCCCAGCATAACAGCCATTCCAACCAGAGCTGTAAGAAAACCGAGATACATCGGGTTTCTGCTTATTCGAAAGAGGCCGTCGGTGACCAATATATCCGGATTGTTGAATGTCTCTATATTCGTTCCTTCTTTCTCGAAGACATCCGAACCGCGTTTGGCGATGCCCAGCCCGACGGCAAAGACAAGAACTCCAAGCAGGTTTATCGGGAATGGGACAAAACGAACAAGGGGGAGCATCCACCAAAGCCCTGCCATGATAACTATACAGATAATAAACAAAAAAGGAGGTGTGATTTTTTTCATACTTTTCCGGGCTATCTGTAATACTTGCCGTGTTCCTGTAATAAACTTCTGAGACAACAAACATAGGGGACTCGGTTCTCTGAAACAAAACATTTGAACACTTTGATTGGGAGATCCAAATAAACACTGCAGAGGACAGGGTCGACTTCTCCATAACGCAAAAATACAATAACTCAGCGCCCTTCTGAATTGTGTTTTAAAGGCCTTTTTCTTTCTTTGGCCTTCTTCCTACTATCTTTTTTTATGGATACTTACTGTTTCTTTGATTCTTTGTTCGAAGCGATGGTTACCTGAAATCGTCAATACCCTGAATATTTCACGTGCCACTTAAAAACCGTTCCTTGAAAATCGGAAATAATCAGGTTTATTATAATTCATGGCTCTTCTGTGACTATAGCGCTGAAATCACCAAATATTATAGGAGAAACAATGCCGGAAGAATGGGTGAGACAAATGCAAAATCAAGTAAATTCACTTGAGAAGCTGGAGAAGTACATCAATGTAACTGAGGACGAAAGGCACGCTATTGAAACGTTACAAACGAAATGGGGTGTATCTCCCTATTTTGCTTCATTGATGGACAACGATAATCCAAACTGCCCAATTCGTAAACAGGTTATTCCATCGATGCAGGAACAGGTTAACGAATTCGGAATGGATAATTATCTGGTTTGGAAAGAAAACAGGGCAACCGACGAAGTCCGGCCCGATAGTATTGCCCGTCAATACCACGATCGTATTGCCTTTACGGTTATCGAAACGTGTGCGATTTATTGTCGACATTGCTTCCGCAAGGAGCTCGTTGTCGATCAGGATCTGCAACTGCGTATGGATGTGGATGAAGGGTTGGCCTGGATCGCCGAACATCCTGAAATTCGTGATGTACTTATAACGGGAGGCGATCCATTGCTTTTATCCGACGATAAATTGGGGCATCTGATAGGGAGGCTTCGCGAGATACCGCACATAGAAATGATTCGTATAGGTTCCCGTCTGCCTATAGTGTTGCCGCACCGGATCACTGAAGGCTTGAAGAAGGCTATCGGTGGCTTTCATAAAGTTCCCGTCTGGATTAATACGCAGTGTAATCATCCAAAAGAGATTACGGATGAAACAGAGAAAGCCGTCTACGAACTGATGAGCTGTGGTATCAATGTTGGAAATCAGGCGGTTTTACTGAAAGGAATCAATGATGATGTCGAGACGTTTAGAGAGCTGCATCAGAAACTACTACGCATTCGCATCAGACCATATTATGTTTTTTACTGTGAACCTGCTCCTGGCATCGATCATTTCCGAACGCCTGTAGAAAAAGGAGCCGAGTTGATCCGTGATGCATTGCGCGGTCATACCACTGGTCTTGCACAACCGATGTATGTCCTGGCAACCAACATTGGCAAGATTCCATTGATGCCGGACTATTACATCGTCGATAAAAATGAAAAAGAATACGCGTTGCGAAACCACCAGGGAAAGACCACTACAATTCCCAATATTCCTGAATAAATGTCATCGTAGATTATTTAAATGTGATAACGGGGCAAAAAGTATAGAAATGAGCAGGGGAGACGTGCTAAGTTGTTGATTGTTGTTAATCGATCGTGATAAAATTTTTATTGCGCAGCAGCTATATGAGAAATTGAGCTGCTATTCTAACTTTCTATTTTATTGTTGTTTAGATTGAGCTGTCCGAATAGGCGAGGTAAGGCAGTTGTTTGCTGCTTGTTGTCTGTCATTCAAGGTTGGCCGGTTCGATGACCCCATATAGCTCGTAGGCGGTACTGTCCTCGATATACACTGTACAGAAGTCTCCGGGTTTGACAGCATTGTTTTCGATGTTCACAATACATTCGTTATCAACTTCCGGAGCATCATATTGCGTTCGACCGTAGACGGTTGAACCGTCAACTTCATCGATCAGGATTTCTATTGACTGTCCCTCGAATTTTTTATTGTTCTCTCTCGAAATGTTTTCCTGCAGCTCCATGATTTCCTGTACCCGCTTCTCTTTTTCTTTTTCCGGTACAGTATCCTCGAGGTTTGCGTAGGCAGAGGTATGCTCCTCATGGCTGTAGGCAAAGCAGCCGAGCCGGTCGAAGCGGAATATCCGAATGAAGTCGATCAGTTCTTCGAACTCCTCCCTCGTTTCTCCCGGATAACCGGTTATCATGGTGGTTCGTAGCCTGATATCAGGATTGCTTTCCCGGATCGATTCCAGCAAGCGGACAGTGTCTTCTTTGCCGATTCCGCGTTTCATCGAACTGAGGATGCGGTCGTTGATGTGCTGAACCGGCATGTCGAGATAATTGCAGATGTTTTCACGCTCACGCATGGTATCGACAACCTCGGTCGGGAAGTTCTGCGGATAGGCGTAGAGCAGTCTGATCCAGTGGAAGTCAAGGTCCGAGAGTTCAAGCAAAAGGGCGTTCAGTCGGGATGAACCGTAGCGGTCGTAACCATAGACGCTGATGTCTTGAGCAATCAGGTTGATTTCCTGTACACCTTTGTTCCTGAGCAGAATGGCTTCTTCGAGCAGGTTTTCGACAGATTCGCTGGTATAGGCGCCGCGCATCTTCGGGATTGCACAAAATGAACAGGTGCGGTTACATCCTTCGGCGATCTTCAGCCAGGCGTAGTGGGGAGGCGTGAGCAAGGTTCGTTCATGCAGATGCTTTGGGGAAAAGGTTCCACCGAGAATTTCGATGATTTTCTCCATATCGGAAGTGCCGAAAAAGTGATCGACTTCCGGCAGTTCGGCTCGAAGTTCCTGTGCATACAAGGCGCTGAGGCAGCCCATGACATAAAGTGCCGCTATTTCGCCTTGTTTTCGTTTTTCTGCGGCAGCCAGCATTTCATCTATCGATTCGGTTTTGGCATCTGCAATGAACCCGCAGGTGTTGATGATGATGATGTCGGCATCGTCTGCATTTTCTACAAAGCGTAACCCGTTTTTCTCTGCCTGATTGATGAGCCTTTCGGAATCGACAGTGTTCTTGGAGCAGCCGAGGCTCAGGAGAAAGATCGATCTGTTGTTGCGGAGCATGGTATCAGGATTGTTTACCGGCGTTGAATGTCTGGAGAAAACTGTCTTTCCACTCTCTGAAACTTCCCCGGATAATCTGTTCCCTTGCGGTACGGGTGAGCCACATGAAAAATGAGATGTTGTGCAGGGTGCAGAGCTTGAGTCCGAGTATCTCTCCGACATTGAGCAGATGGCGTATGTATGCTCTCGAATAGTTTCTGCAGACGTGGTTGTCGAATCCTTCGTCGATTGGCGTGAAATCCTCGGCAAATCGCGCGGAACGCAAATTGATATGGCCGTTTCTTGTATAAACCCGTCCGTTTCGGGCTTCACGGGTGGGAATGACACAATCGAACATGTCGACACCCCGTTCGATGGCGTTGAGAATATTCTCGGGCGTGCCGACCCCCATCAGGTAACGGGGCTTGTTTTCAGGAAGAACCGTATGGGAAAGTTCGAGGATACGGTACATCTCTTCGGCAGGCTCGCCAACGGCAAGGCCACCGATGGAATAGCCGTCGAAATCCAGGTCGACAAGCTCTTTGCTGACCTGTGTTCGCAAGTCAGCATAGGTGCCACCTTGGGTAATGCCGAAAAGGGCTTGACTGTGATTGTAGTGGGGTTGTGTTGATTCAAAATGCTTTTTTGCCCGCTCTGCCCATCGCACCGTCATATCACCTGATTCTTGCACATATGTTTTTTCTGCCGGCCACGGCGGACACTCGTCAAGAGGCATCATGATGTCACTGCCGATAATTCTCTGTGTATCGATAACGTTTTCGGGTGTAAAGTACAGCATGGAACCGTCGATATGCGACTTGAAACGGACGCCCTCTTCATCGATGGTTCTGAGCTCGGAAAGAGAATAAACCTGATATCCTCCGCTGTCGGTCAAAAGGGGCTTGTGCCAGTTCATGAATCGATGTACACCACCAGCCTTACCGACAATACCATTTCCGGGCCTGAGATAAAGATGATAGGTGTTGGCGAGGATGATATGCGTCTGCTGTGCTGTGAGCTCTTCAGGTTCAACCGATTTCACGCTTGCCTTTGTACCGACCGGCATAAAGACAGGGGTTGGTATTTCTCCGTGATCGGTTCGCAGGAGCCCACTGCGTGCCGCGGTGCGGGAATCTTTGTGGATAACGCTAAAATTCATTATATGTGAATAGAATGATGCAGTTTCACGTTATACGAAATCTACGATATGCAGCATAGTGTATCGAATTCGGTTGAGAAGTAAAAATTATTAGTTTTACGCTATGAATGGTCAAAAGGGCCAGTACTGGTATGCTGTCTACGTGCGTTCGCGATTTGAAAAAAAAGTTCACCAGTTTTTTCTGGAAAAAGGAATAACCAGCTATCTGCCGCTTGTCGAGACCTGGCGCCAGTGGAGTGACCGGAAGAAAAAAGTAAGCTTGCCTCTCTTCAAAGGCTATGTTTTTGTGAAAATAGCTTACAAAAGTGATCATTACAGGGTTCTCGATACCGATGGTGTCGTGAAGTTCGTCGGTATACGGAATGTCCCTTCGGTTATTGTCGACAGGGATATTGAATGGATTAAAATTCTTGCAGGCGAACCTGATGCTCTCAAGGACGTTTTTCCAGGGATGCCTTCCGGCCAGAAAGTCAAGGTGATTACCGGTCCATTTCTCGGTCTTGAAGGTGTTGTTCGAAAAGAGGGGCGTGGGGCGAAACTTGTCGTATATTTCGACAGCATTATGCAGGGGATCGAAGTCCTTATCAATCCGGAGTTCCTTCAGCCTATACAAAATCACTGACGTCCTAATTCCACTAACCCCATTGACATTTATGAAAATATTGGTTACCGGAGCGGCCGGTTTTATCGGCTTCCATGTGAGCCGTAGCCTTGTCGAACG
This sequence comes from Prosthecochloris marina, assembly GCF_003182595.1. Taxonomy (NCBI): domain Bacteria; kingdom Pseudomonadati; phylum Chlorobiota; class Chlorobiia; order Chlorobiales; family Chlorobiaceae; genus Prosthecochloris; species Prosthecochloris marina. Next base: position 149,853 of record NZ_PDNZ01000004.1, on the reverse strand, counting down.
AGGAGACGAGGTTGTAGGTATAGATAACCTCAACAGTTATTATGATCCTGCATTGAAAAACGCCCGTCTCGAACTGTTGCAGGAATCGGAGAACTTCCGGTTCATAAGGCTCGATCTTGCTGACAGAGAGGGAATAGAAGAGCTGTTTGCCGTTGAGAAATTCAACCGGGTCGTGAACCTGGCGGCACAGGCCGGTGTGCGTTATTCGCTTGAAAATCCTCATTCCTATATCGATAGCAATATTGTCGGTTTCACACATATTCTCGAAGGGTGCAGGCACCATCACGTCGAACATCTTGTCTATGCCTCTTCGAGTTCCGTTTACGGAGCGAACGAGACTATGCCGTTCTCTGTTCACGACAATGTCGATCATCCTCTTTCATTGTATGCCGCCACAAAGAAATCAAATGAACTCATGGCGCATACATATAGTTACCTTTACGGAATTCCGACGACAGGGCTGCGTTTTTTCACGGTTTATGGCCCGTGGGGAAGGCCCGATATGGCGCTTTTTCTCTTTACCAAAGCTATTCTTGACGGCAAGCCGATCAAGGTGTTCAACTATGGAAAGCACCGCAGGGATTTTACCTATATCGATGACATTACTGAAGGGGTGATTCGTACCCTCGATCACGTGGCTGTTGCTAACCCTGACTGGTCGGGGCTCAAACCCGACCCGGGATCAAGCAAGGCGCCCTGGCGGGTATACAACATAGGTAACAGCGAGCCGGTTGAGCTTATGGATTATATAGCAGCTCTCGAAAAGGCATTGGGGAAAACAGCGGAAAAAGAATTTCTTCCCTTACAGCCGGGCGACGTACCGGATACCTACGCCGATGTAGCACAGCTGATTCAGGATGTGAGCTATCATCCTCAGACTCCTGTCGAGGAAGGGATACAGAAGTTTGTTGACTGGTATCGGGAGTATTATGGGATTAGTGACGAGTGACCAGAGACGAGTGACCAGAGACGAGTGACCAGAGACGAGTGACCAGTGACGAGTGACCAGTGACGAGTGACCAGTGACGAGTGACCAGTGACGAGTGACCAGTGACGAGTGACCAGTGACGAGTGACCAGAGAAGAAAGTGATTCGGAAAACCGTTTATTTCTTTTTTTCGCTCCAGCAAAAAGCCAACGGTCTGATGGAGATTAACCTGCTCTCTTTTCTCGTTACTTGTTACTCGTCACGAACATCACGCATCCTGCAGGCAATAGTAGCTTTCCTGGCCATCAGTGCAGAGTTTGATGGCCCCCGACCGTACCAAAGCAACGAGAGTCTGCATGGCTTTCTGAAAAGGGATACCCGCAAGTGAGCTGAATTCCTGGGCTGTGATTGTTGCGTTTTTCGCCAGGTAGCCCAGCAGCATTTTTTCATTTGTACCAAAGGACAGTTTCAAGGGATCGCCTGCCGATTCCATGAGAAAGATCCTGTCGGGAGAGGCAACCTTGTTATGGCTTTCTTCTCGCAGGTACACTTTCTTTGTATGTACTTTTTTCAGGGTAGGGTTGTCATCGTGTTCGGTTGAAATGTGGTAGTGGGGTTTATCGCTGCTTTCAGGAACGATGACCATGAGCACCAGCCGCTTTTTATACTCGACCACTTCCGTTTCAATTCGAAGTACCGGTTCTACATGCCACTTTACCGCATCATGTACGATTTCGAGCATCTCTTTTTCGCTGTGAATACCCGTAATCCTTTTATCATCGTCCACGCCGATAAGAATAATACCGCCTTCGGTGTTGGCGAAAGCGACGATGGATTTGGCTATTTTTTTCGGGGAATGTACCAACCGTTTGAATTCGATGTGTCTTGTTTCCCCCTGCCCGATGATGTCGAGCAGAGGCATATCTTCAAGCTGAGACCAGGTGAGTGACATGGTGCTTGAATCTTAAAGTTAAAAGAGCACAAAAGTTTCCCGGAACAGGCTTTTCCGGAGTACTTCTGAAAAACGAAACCAGTCGACTCATTCCGGTTTCATGTGCGGGAAAAATATGACATCCCTTATGGAATCCTGCCCTGTCAGCAGCATGACAAGTCTGTCGACACCGATGCCCAGGCCGGCGCAAGGAGGCATGCCGTATTCAAGGGCACGAAGAAAATCTTCATCGACAACCATCGCTTCATCGTCACCGCGCTGGCGTAGTTTTGCCTGGGCTTCAAGCCGTTCTCGTTGTATAACCGGATCATTGAGTTCGGAAAACGAGTTACAAAGTTCTTTGCCGCCTACAATAAGCTCGAAACGTTCGACCAACCCATCTTTGGAGCGGTGTTTTTTTGCAAGGGGTGACATCTCGGTCGGGTAATCTGTGATAAACGTTGGCTGAATCAGTTTCGGTTCGACAAATTCTCCGAAAATCTCATCGATGATCTTGCCGGAGCTGATTTTAGGGTCGAGCGAAAGGCCGAGATCCTTTGCCATGTTTCTCAACTCGGTTTCAGATTTTCCCGCGATATCGACAGAGCAATATTCAAGTATCGTATCGGCGATCGTCAACCTTCTATAGGGTGGTTTCAGGTTTATGTCGTGGCCGAGAAAACAGGTCGAGTCACTGTTGTTTATCGACAGGTTTGTTGTATAGATCAGTTCTTCGACCAGGTTCATCATCCAGTAATAATCTTTGTAAGCGACGTAAAGTTCTACCTGGGTAAACTCCGGATTGTGAAAACGGTCGATGCCCTCGTTGCGGAAATCTTTGGCGAATTCGAAAACTCCGTCAAACCCCCCGACGATAAGACGTTTGAGATAAAGTTCGTTGGCGATCCTGAGATAGAGCTCCATATTCAGCGCGTTGTGGTGGGTAGTGAACGGCCTTGCTGCCGCACCGCCGTAAACAGGCTGAAGGATCGGTGTTTCAACTTCGAGATAGCCTCGTTCGGTGAAAAAATTCCGCATCGAAGAGATGATGGCGGAACGTTTCACGAAGGTTTGTTTAACTTCCGGGTTAACGATCAGGTCAACGTAACGTTGCCTGTAACGCATTTCCTTGTCACTGAATGCATCGTAGGTGACTTTTTGCCCGTCAACCTCTTTTTCCTTTGCAATCGGGATAGGCCGTAACGATTTGCTGAGCAGTTGGAACTCTTCGGCGTGAATTGAGATTTCACCGGTTTTCGTTCGGAAGGTGTACCCTTTTATACCAACAATATCTCCGATATCGAGCAGTTTGAAGACTCTGTAAGTTTCCTGGCCTACTTCGTCTCTTTTGATGTAGATCTGTATTTTTCCTTCTTTGTCAAGAATGTGAAAGAAGGAGGCTTTTCCCATTTTTCTTATGGTCATGATCCTGCCTGCAACCGAAACGGTTTCAGGTTTGTCATCCTGGTACCGATCGATGATTTGTTTTGAATATGCGGTGATGTCGAACCCATAGGGATATGGCTCGACTCCTTCTTCGGCAAGCTGGTTTCGTTCTTCGATTCGTCTTTTCATTTGATCGTTCAAAGCAAGTAACTCTGCACTCTCTTCGACCGATGCATTATGTTGTATATTGTTTTCTTGTGCCTTGTTCATGTAAGAACTTTGTTAACTTATTATTTTATTGTGTGTTGATGATGATATGGCTCTACCCGGGAGCGTGCATTTTGTACCAGATAACAGGGATGGTCCGCAGTTTCTGGTAGAGAGACCTGTAAGCCCTTCGGGAAAAAACATCGTAGTTGTTGTCTTCAATGGTCCTTAGGATGTCACTGTAATTCAGGCTACTGATTTTAACCGCAAGCCTGCTGTCTTTTTCCAGCATTGGGACTCCTTGCTCGGATGCGGTATAGTAGCTTCGAGCGCGGGCAATCTGGAACTTGATCAACTCTATGAAATTTTCGTTTATCCGTTTTTGCATAAATTCTTCCTGTGTGTACTCGAAACGATCAAGATCTTCAAGAGGAAGATAGATTCTGCCCCGGTCGACATCTTCACCGACGTCACGCAGAATGTTGGTAAGTTGCATGGCTATACCGAGTTCAATCGCATGATCAAGGGCTTTTTTATCGCGGTACCCGAAAATTTCCGAACACATGAGGCCGACAACCGAGGCTACCTTATAACAGTAGACATAGAGGTCGTCAAATGTTTGAAATGGTTTGAAATCAATATCCATAGCTACGCCATCCATAAGATCCAGAGGTAGCTCAATTGGTATATGGCAGCTTTCAAGAGTATCCTGCCAAGCCATCATGATCGGGTCGTTGTGGTGGTTTCCCTGGTAGCATTCGTTTAGCCTGGTTTTCCAGTCAGCCATCATGGAGCTCATTTCCGCCTTGGCCAGCTTGCCGTTGGTCAGCTTGTCTTCTGCCTGATCAACCAGATCGTCAACTGTTCTCAGCAGCGCATACATAGCATATATTGGATTGCGCCGTTTTTTCGAGAGAAAAAGCGTTGCAAGGTAAAAAGTTTTCGCATGATGCCTTGTTATCTGACGGCAGTATCGGTAGGCATTTGCGAGCGTAAGCTCTTTACCAGAACTACTTACAGTTGTTGTTCCATTATAGCTGTAATTCATTGAAATCTTCTGCTTTGGTAAGCGTGGCTTTCACCGGAACCCGTTAAAAGCAAAGAAAGAAAAGAATGTGTAACTTTCTAAAGGCCGACTAAGTTATAAGGAGTGTTGGCAAGATATAATAAAGCACTTAATATAACAATATGTAAAGATGAGAGGCAGGAGTGCCTTTCATCGTGTAGTTTAATTCTTTTTATTATTTATTTGATATTGGATACCTATATCACCCAAGAAGTAACCAAGGAACGAGCTCTGCTTGTCGGCATTAGCTCTCTTCCGCAACTAACCAGATCGGTCGCTGAAGAGTATCTGAATGAACTTGAACTGCTGGCGGATACTGCAGGTGCAGAGGTGGTCTCACGTGTTATTCAGGAGCGAAAACAGAAAGATCCAGCATGGTTTCTCGGCAGAGGTAAAGTTGAGGAAATGGAGCACCTCATCAAAGGTGGGCTGATCGATATTGTTATTTTCGACGATGATCTTTCCCCTGTTCAGGCAAGGAATCTTGAGCGTGTTTTCGGTTGCAAGGTTCTGGACCGTACCGAATTGATCCTGCAGATTTTTGCTACCAGGGCTCAGTCAGCACAAGCGAAAATGCAGGTTGAGCTTGCTCAGCTTGAATATCTGCTTCCCAGGTTGACACGTTTATGGACCCATCTTTCAAAACAGAAGGGTGGGATCGGAACAAAAGGGCCTGGTGAAACGCAGATAGAAACGGACCGTCGGCTTGTCCGTAAGAGAATTTCTTTTCTGAAAAAAAAGCTCAGAGATGTTGCTCTTCAGCATGCAACACAGACAAAGGAGCGTGGTGAAATTCCACGTGTAGCTCTTGTTGGATACACGAATGCCGGAAAATCAACTCTGATGAACCGACTTTGTCCCAATACAGGAGCTTATGCCGAAGATCGATTGTTTGCAACTCTCGATACCAAGACTCGTCGACTTCAGCTGAAAATCAACAAAGTGGTGTTGCTTTCCGATACAGTTGGATTTATTCGAAAGCTTCCTCATCGACTTGTTGAAAGTTTCCGATCGACGCTTGACGAGGTTTTGCAGGCTGATTTTCTGCTGCACGTGATCGACTCGAGCCATGAAGGATTTGAAGAGCAAATACGAATCGTTACCGAGACGCTTCAGGAGATAGGGGTAGAACATACGAACATTATCAATGTTTTCAACAAAGTTGATGCCGTAGAAGATAAGGAGGCCCTTCGCTCGCTTCGCCAAAAATATCCGGAGGCTCTTTTCGTCTCGGCCAAACGGGGTATTAACCTCGGCGTTCTCAAGGACGCTATCGGCGATTACATTTCCAGAGATTATCGATTACGCACCCTCAGAACCCACATTTCAAACTACAAGCTGATCGGGTACCTTTATGATCATACTGAAGTCATTGGTAAAAAGTATGTTGATGAAGATGTTATTTTGAAATACAGGGCGCATTACAGAAACCTCAAACAAATCGATGCCCGGATCGCGGCGGTCGAAAAGGAAAGCAGTCATGTCGCTTGAGCTTTACAACACCACAAGAAGGGATATTCCGCACAAAAAGCTTGAAGTGATTATCGAAAAAGTTATTGAATCCGAGGGCTATGCCGTGGGGTCGGTTGTTGCGGTTTTTTGCGGGGACAGGATGATACATCGAATCAACAAGGATTTTCTTGGACATGATTATCCTACTGATACTGTTACATTCAAGTATGGTGCCGCAAAAGACGTTGATGGTGAATTCTATATATCCCTTGATGTCGTTAACAAAAATGCAAAACGTTTTGGCGCCAGTTTTCAAAATGAACTGTTTCGCGTCACTATTCACTCGGCATTGCATTTGACGGGTTACGAGGATAGTGACGACAGTACCAGAGCAGTAATGAAAAAAAAGGAAGATTATTACCTTGACCAACTGAGTTTGCTATAAAAGGGGCAGAATTCTTTAAAACTATTTTTTGATCTCTTATGTCATCCAGGTTTAACAATGTTCCTGAGGAAAACGGGGTTACAGTTATTTTTGAGCAGGAAACAACGCTTGGCGATTATCAGGTGCTTTATCAGAAATGGTATGCGGATGATGTCACCGGGGACAGTGTTATTTTTTTAAATGACGATGTCGGGGCGACAAGTGAACAGGCGTTTGAGGAGCTTATTCGGACATCTTATCCGTTGAAGAAGGACGCCGGAATTGCCTTGAAACGCTCAGCGAAATTTACCAGCATCAATTTCAATATGAAGAGAGTGTAAGGGAATCCCTCCCGTTTTGTGCAGGCTGGATAACATTGCTATGCAGTTAGTACGGTTGTCAGACAATCGCAATCGGGGCTGAGAAACCGTAGCCGGAACCGTGAAAGGTTTTAATAGGGATCCTTGTTTTGCCCGTTGCCTTTTTTTTGCGCAGGCGGTAGATCAGGACGTCAAGAGAACGGTTGCCGTATTTGTTGTTTGAATAGCCGAGAGTGTTTAAAAGATCCTGGCGTGCAACGATCTTGCTCGAGGATGAAGCCAGTGCTTCGATCAGATCAAATTCCTTTGATGAGAGTTTGATGATTTCATGCTTTGGGCTGTAAAGGTCCCTGTCACTGCGAATCAGCTGCCATTCTCTCGTTTCTTTGTTCAGCAAATCCGGTTCGATATCGTTTCCTTTTTGGGAAACGAAGAATTGATAATCCAGACGTCCCAGGATGCTGTGTATTGAAGCCGCCAGTTCGGAGAAGTCAACCGGTTTGAGAAGATAGATGTCCGCTCCGGCCTGATAGGCAGTGATTCTGCTGTCGAGGGATGACTGTGCTGTCAGCACAATGATACGCATATCGGTATTGCTTCGAATGTACTTGGTAAGTACCATGCCATTCTGATCGGGAAGGCCGAGATCAAGAATGGCAAGAAGGTATTTGTTCGTGGCGAGCTCACGGTAGAACTCCAGGGCGGAAGCAACACCGGTAACATCGAACCCGGACAGTACAAGCGATTCTACCATGCTTTCACGAAAATCCTTGTCATCTTCAACAATGATGATTCGCTTGTTATTGTTCATAAGAGGGAGCGATTGTTTTTACAAGTGGCAAACGGACGGTTGCCTCGATTTCTGAGTCGCTGGTTGAAAGAGTAACGCTGCCGTGATGCTGATCGATGATATTTCTTACCAGCCATAGCCCGAGACCTGCACCAGCGGTATTTACGGAATTTCTGCCACGTTGATACTTTTCAAAAAACTTTTCTACTTCATCCGGAGAAACACGGTTTCCCTGGTTTCGTATTTTGATGACAGCATCACTGGCTTCGGAACAGCATTCTATTTCAATAGTTGAGTCTTTTGGCGAATATTTCCGGGCGTTGTCCAGTAGATTGAAAATTGCAAACTTGATTTGGGATTGTTCTCCTATCATTACGCACCGGTTAAGGCATTCGGAATATTTTACAGGGCGTTCGAGCCACATGTTGCGAAAAACTTCGACCTGCGAAGTGATGACCGGAGCGATCTGGAACTGGGTTAATGTTGATTTTTTGTGCGATTCAGAAATGCGGCTTTCCTGAATGGATTCTTCCAACACCTCTACGAGCCGGTTAATGGCACGGTTTATTTTAAAGAATTCTTCTTTATTTGAAAAATCGCCCATCTTGTTTTTCATCGTAACGAGGTCAAGATTGGTGCGAATAATGGCCAGGGGAGTGCGGTATTCATGAGAAATCATCGACAGGAAACGCTGGAGTCGCTTCACTTCTTCCTGTAATTGTTTTGTGCGGTCGGCAACGGCCTTTTCAAGTTGATTGATGTTCTGTTGCTGGGTTTTTTGCAGTGTCACGTCCGTCATCATAACGAGAGCCAGAGCTTGTTCATTGAGCGTGATGAATTCCGATGAGTACAGAACGTTGATCATTTCGCCATTTCTTTTCCGAAGAACTACCGGTTTGTTGCTTATCTTTTCACGCTTTTCAAAAGCAGCGGAGATGTACTCGGATTCACTGATATCAGCATAGACTCCGAGGTGTGATACCGGCTTGTCTATCACTTCTTCCTCACTGTATCCGAGGAGACTCAGCCACGATGTGTTTGCATCGATCAAGGTGCCGGTTTCAACATCTTCTATGCTTATGGCAAGAGGAGCGTGATCGAAAATGCTTCGGAACCGCAACTCGTTTTCCTTGAGAGAAGTGTCCAGAGCTTTGCGTTCGGTAATATCCATAACCGTTCCGATATAACGAGTCAGGTTATGGTCGGCATCGGTCAACGGCATGCCGCGGCAGGCAAGCCAACGGATAGAGCCGTCGGGATGGCAGACACGGTATTCGACATTGATTTCGATTTCTTTGCTTGCTGCAGACATGACAGCCTGAAACGTTTTATCCTTGTCTGCACGATGAACGGTGCTTTGGCAAAGCTTGTGGTCGGTCGGCAAGCTGTCGGGTTCGAGACCGTATAAAGCCCAGATACGGTCCGACCAGAAGACATTGTCGGCTTTCAGATCCCATTCCCAAACTCCTGCATTCGTGGCTTCCAGTGCAAACGTGAATCTTTTTTTACTTTCTGCCAGCGCCTGTTCCATTTTTTTTCGTTCGGTGATGTCGATGATCGTTCCGAGGTAACGTTCGATCTTTCCTTTTGAGTCGAACAAGGGTTTTCCTCGGGACATCAGCCAGTGGACAGAGCCGTTCGGATGACAAACTCTGTATTCGGTATTGAGATCGGTTTCGTTTTCTGCTGCAGCTTGTAAGGTTTCAAGAGTGCTTTTCCTGTCGTCAGGGTGAATGCTGCTGGCAAACAGTTCAAAAGATGTTTTTTTACAGCAGGGTTCAAGGCCGTACAATGCCCATATTTCATCCGACCATATGCTTTCACCTGTTTTCGGGTTCCATTCCCAGACGCCGGCTTTAGCAGCTTCCAGCGCCATCGTGAGTCTTGTCCGGCTTTTTTCAGTCTCTTTTTCCGCTTGTTTCTGTTCAGTGATATCGATCCCGACAGCGACAACGCATTGTTGCCCGTTTATGGTGATTCGTTTTCCCCTGGTTGCAATCCAGAGCTCCTCGCCTGTGCCGGGTGGGGACATTTTTACTTCGCTGTTGTTCTCTTTGCCGGTACTCAGGATGTCGAGAAAAATTTCTTTTACAGGGAAAAAATCATCTGCAGAAACGTTTTTTTTGTTTGTTCCCTTGCCAAGAATCAGTTTGCGAGCGAACTGGTTCCACACAAGTAATCGGCCTTCAGCATCCAGGGCTGCAGCGCAGCCGGGCATCATATCGAGCACAGCATTTTTCAGGGAATGTTCTTTTTTACATTGAATGTCAGTGTGCCTCTGCTCGGATATATCTTCGATGATTACCAGCAGTCGTTCGATTTCTTTTTCTGGAGAGAGCACAGGGTTGATAGTGATTTTCCTGTAAGTATCGTTGATTTGTTCTTCCGAAACGGCTCTCTTCCCGGAATAGAAAACGCTCTCAATTTTTGTTTTGAATTTTTCAGCAAGTGCCGATGAATTGAAACGGGTAACAATGAGAGCATGGATATCAGCGCCGATACATTCGTTTCGGCATTTACCAAACTCTCTGGCAAATGATGAGTTTGCATTGAGTATACAGCCTTTCATATCAATCAGAAAGACGGCTTCCACAAAAGATTCCAGTAATGCGAAATCGGTAGTGTCGGATTGGTTGTCGGCTGGATGGGTCATGTTCTTAGACTCCAGTGGTTGGGATCGAACACGGAATAAACTGTATGAAAGGGAGGATTCTTGGCTTATTGACTGTGTTTGTGATCCTCAAGTTGAGTATCGAATGACTGCTGTATGAATATGGTTTGTTGATGAACGATAAGACTGATTTAAATGCCGCTCAATTGAAGAAGTTACATTTTTTAGATGAAAAGCTACTGGCTCTTATCGGAAGTAACGTTCAGCACAAGGAGCAGGATCGTTTGGTCAAGATTTTACTTCCCCGGAAGAGCGGGGAAGTAAAGACAAGCCAAGAGCATGGTGGCATGGTGACAAGCATTACAGATACTTCAGACCGATCAGGGTCGCTGCGGAAAACTGATTCACGAGAAAAAGAATGTTGTTGACGACCTGAAAACGCAGGAAGGCATTATGTTCGTGAACTTCGCTTTTTCCTATGGTGTTTCCGAATCCGTCATCAACGGCATTTTGCATAAATGATGCCCCGGTTTTCGGGTCACGGTATATCGGAATCTGGATGAAGATGTTCACGGCGAGAGAGGCAAGTATGAGATACATCAAAATATGGAAGCCCCATGTCCAGGCAAGAATGGCGAACACGGCAAAGACAAGGTCTATGATGAGAAAGGCAACCAAAAAGGTATTCCTCGAGCCGATCATGACCGTGAGTGATTTCATTCCACTTTTGGCGTCACCATCTTGAGATTTGAAATCATTCATAATGATAAGTGCAACAGCCATAAAGAAGTTCAGCCCGGCCAGACCGATAACTTCCGGGCGAATTTCGCCAAACAGTGCATTGGCAGAGAGATAGGTGACAAAACCGTAACAAAGTCCTACAGCAGGAGCCGAGAAGAAAATGTTTTTTTTCAGCTTGAGAGGAGGGGCGGAGTAAATGTAGCCGAAAATAAGTGCAATGAAAAGACAGCTTGTAAAAATAAAGCCGCGCTGTCCTCCAATGTGGACGCCGATCCAGGTACTGATAAGAATAGCTAATAACAGGACGATACTCCAGTTCCAGATTGCCTCCTTCTCTGTCAGGCGTCCTGACGGAATAGGACGTGTAGGTTCATTGACTTTGTCGAGTTCAAGGTCAAAGTAGTCGTTGACCGACTGACTGAAGCCAATACCAAGAGGCCCCCAGATGACGAAAAGTAAAAACAGAAGCAGGTAATCGTAGGTGCTTGACTGCATAGCACCTGAAGCCATGACCCCGCCAGCCAGGCAGGGAAACGCACTGATCCAGGTAACCGGGTCGAGAAGTTCGAGATGAGCTTTGGCTTTGTCGATAATACCTGAACGTTTTGTTACTGTCATGATAAAAACGGTGTTTAGAAAGTGATTGCAATTTGTCGTAATGTTGGCTGAATGTACCGTAGTGATATCGAATCAAAGGTAAAGGTCCGGTTTCAGCTTGCCGGTAAAACGGTTCATTTTGTAATTGGTCAGCCAGACCCAATTCAGAGGCTTTCCTTGCATGCGCTGCGGGATGGCTCCTCTGTAAACCTCTTTTTGCAGCTTGACGAAGTTTTTGGGTGGCTTTTCGCCGATCATGTTCTCAGGTGCGAACATATAACGATAGGTGTCGTACTTATCCCAGTCGAAATGGCGCAGTCTTGGTTTCAGCTCTTCGAATGTCACATCGAAGAGATGAGCCGCAAGTGTAGTGACCATCGAGAGATTTGACGGCATACTCACGCTGCCGGAATCAACCATCATATTAGTGTTGCTTACAGGTTGTACTATAAGCCATTTCTTGCGGGATTTCTGTTTGGGCGTGAACTGTCGGAGGGACTGCTCATTGTACTTTTTGTCGAAGTGACCGGTTACTTCGGTCGATTGATATGCGCTTACTTGCATGTAGGTTAACTCTCCGGTGCGAAATAATTACTACCGATACTGCTGAAGAGGAATGCGGTGTGTTTCTTGATACCGCGCGGAAACGCCCTGGTTGTATCTGATTGAGCGAATCGTTCCTTGAAATGGTGGCACTGGCTATTCCGGAAAGATGCTTTCCCATAAGGAAAAATTGTGCTCCTTGTCGAAATTTCGTTCTTCGATGTACTTTTCGAGTGTCATTCTGAGTTCAGACATTGAACAATCAAAGCCTCGGGCTTCTATCAATACCTTGCATTCCAGCATACTTCCGGCAGAAAGAATGCTATCGCGAAATGGTTCATCCGAGAGGAGGGTTTCAAACAAGAGCTTTGACTGAGCTATAGTCATATCGTTTCATTGTTGATTGTTGCGGTTAGTCCTGTGCAGCAGGAGATGTTTCAGTTTTCTGTTATGCTACTCAGCGTTTCCATTTCCTGCCTGCTATTAAGGAGCGGGTTGTGAGGGTTTGGCCCTGGCTGCCGATAAGCTGCTGGTTTTGTGTGAATTTGATGAATGAATGAGGGGGGATTGCTTGTATTGTCGATCGAAAAGCATTGCCAATACCCGGCGTCTTGGTGTAATAATTTAAAAGTCGTCTGTTTCGTGAGGAACGGCGCCAAATAATATTTTAACTTACAAAAATTATGTTATTTTTGTTTGTGATAAATGTGATTTTTTTGTTTTTCCTTTGAGCCTTGATTGTTATTAGGGGTGAAGAAAGGTTTGTGATGTTGTTAATTGCTGTAAGGTAATTTGAGGTGGTATTTCTAAGGTTTAGGTGGAGTTTGTCGTGGCTGTAATGATGGATTTGATTGAGAGAGTTCAGAGTGGAATAGAGGGTTTCACAAGGAAAAGTTTGACTTGTTGCCTGGTTTTTTTCGCATAGTCTCTTCATGTCTTTTCAAACCAAAAATAAACAGTTATGGCAAACGAAACAGCTAATGACCTTTAAACGCAATCAACAATCTCATGGAAACGGTTGGGAAACTGGGGCAGATGCAGGTTGAACTGATTTCCAATGGGATTAACGCTTTCAGTGGTGCTCTGGAGCCTTTGAGCAAAACATCCGCAGATCTTGCCGGGAACGCTGTTGCTACCGTCAATCAGGTATTGCAGGACATCACGGCAGCCGCTACTTCAAAAAAATAAGCTTTGTTATGAAAGCACGTCAAGCGGTAGCGAGACGTGCTTTCACGATTCGTTTTGTCGTTATCCGTCACTAATGATGTTCAGTTGCGGTAACCTTACCGCGGGATTTTTCGCACAAGAATAACTGACTGATAAGTGGTATTCATGGTTGATTTGCCGCTCGGTGAACGTGCGGTAGATGCTGTTTCTGCTGCAGAAAATCGACAGTCGGTTTTGTTTTTTTCAGTTTCGGAGTTTTATGCCGGAAAGCCGGCAGATGTAGGCGGCTCAGGGGCATTGGTAAGGTCTCTCATTGTTTGAACAGATGGGCCTGAAATCACCTCTTGCTGAATCAGTGGGTGGTCGGGTGAGCATTTCAATTTTCTAATCTTAATCACAAAACAGACACCCATGATGATAAGACAACTATGGATGCAGGCGGTCAGGGCGGCATGGACTTCATATATAAGAAAAATGAACAAATGTACGAAGGCCCAGAATATGCATAGTGTCCTGTCCGGTTAATTAGTTGTTGCAATAATAGTATTTTTTGCACGCTGAACTGAATCGAGAATGGCCGATGCTTTTTTATTCCAAATGAAAGGTTTGGCCAATTTTTCGTTATAGGTTTTGATGAATTGATGGATCGCATCGCGAAGATCATTGACACTGCAGAAAACGCCACGGTACAATGCTCGACGCTCCAATTGTGAAAACCATCCTTCGACTGCGTTTAACCAGGAAGCACTGGTTGGCGTGAAATGCACCTTGATCCGTGGATGACTCTCAAGCCAAGCCTTCACTGGCTTCGTTTTATGGGTTGAACTGTTGTCAAGAATCAGATGCAGATCGAGTTCTTTTGGAGTATTGCGTTCCACCTGACGCAGGAAATCCAGAAATTCTTTTGCGCGATGTCTTTGGGTCACCCTGCCCTGCACCTGGCCCGTTAAAATGTCAAATGCAGCATACAAACTCCTGGTGCCATTGCGCTTGTAATCGTGGGTTCGTCGCTGTACCTGTCCCGGCCTGAGCGGCAGCATCGGTTGTGTCCGGTCAAGAGCCTGAATCTGGGTCTTCTCATCAATGCTCAAGACCACTGCGTTCTCCGGCGGATTCATGTAGAGGCCGACAATATCGGTCACCTTCTCAGCAAAATCCGGATCATTGCTGAACTTGAACGTCTTCAGCCGATGGGGCTTGAGGCCGGCGGCATGCCAGATCTGCTGGACTTGCCAGATGGTAAGCCCGGCGTGCTTTGCCATCAATCGCAGGCTCCAATGCGTGGCCTCACGCGGAATCTGCGTCTGGGTCATCCTGAGCACTTCCTTGACTTTGTGGCCCGATGCTTTCTTGGGCTGTCCTGGACGGGGTAGGTCCTTGATGCCATCAAGTCCGGAGCGCTGATACCGATTGAGCCATTTATAGACCGTATTCGCCGTTGTCTCCAGTTCCTGAGCGACCGATTGAACGCTTTGTCCGGCATCACATCGCAAGAGTATCTGCGACCGAAAAACCAGATTCCGCGACTCCGTATGTGATCGGATGCATTTTTCCAGCACGGGCTTATCTAATGGGCGAACTGGATAAAGTTTATTCTTGGGTGCCATATTTCCATATCATTTCCATTCAATGGAATATAGCAAATTCCTCTATCGATATAACTATTAATTAACCGGACAAGACAATAGCTACCTTGGCCAGAAGATCGATCTTGATATGACCCTTGAAGAATTTGGGGAGATGGTTTTTATCGAAGGTTTTGTCGCTGGAGAAAAATATGCCAAAAGGCTGATGATCGGAAGCGAAAAGCAGGAAATGAGGCTCAATTGAGGTTTTTAATATATAGATCGGGTTTTTGAAATCTTCTTTTCGGGGAGTTCATATGCTGTTGGATCGAAGAAAACTGCAACAGATCGGTTTTAGCTTACATTCCTTAAAATGGTTGTTTCTGAAGAGAGATTGTGTTTTGTCTTTGTTGATGAGTAGGCAAAGAAAAAAAGACATTTTCGAAGCCTGAAAAAATCCGGCTGGGCTAAGAAAGTTTATAACGTATTTGACTAATAAAAAAACGATGTTGAACATGGAGCAGTATAAGCCAGATAAAATCATCACGACTGCTGTTGGTGTTGCCGGTGGCTCAGTATTGTTTGCGCCGGTGGCTGTACCAACCCTTCACGGGCTTGCTGGTATCGCTGTCGTGGGATTGGGAATTTATGCTGTCGGTTCCGTTGTCCGCCAAGCTGTAGGATCATGCGGAGAAATCGCTGATACCCCGTCAAAGTCAAAGGAAAAACTTCAAAAGGTTTTTTGAGAGTTCACACACTTTGATCGAACTTTTTTCTTTTGTCCCGTTAAAGAGCATGGATTAAACTCCATTTTCGTTTAATGCAGGCGACAAAAAAGATGTTTCTGCAGATGTAACGTTGATGGAAGAGCAAAGAGTACAATAACATTGTCTGTGCAAGAACCGCTGCCATTGAGCTGGGCAAGGTCCGGTACATGCGAGCCTGTTTACAGAAGTATTTCGTTACCCCTGAGCAGGGCAACATGGATTCCCTTCGCAAATATCCCGAAGAATTACACGCTTTCGTCTGTAAAAAAGGATCTTGAAGATCTTTTTCCGGAAGGATTTCTCGTGAGAGGGTGTTCGAAGCAAACTGCCGGTTTTTTCAAGCAAAAAGGTGGTGCAGTTTTAAGGACAGGTGCCGAAGCGGTTCTGTGCCTTCAAAACGGCCATTTTGAAAAAAAATCTCTTCGTAAACTCCTGCATCAAGCTGAAAAGAAGGGCAGAATTGTTGAAGTGCCTTTGAATGATGAGAACAAAAGGCACCTTTTGGCGTTACAGCGGCAAGCAAGGCACAGCGCCAAACCACAACTTGCCAATGTTTTCAGGACATACCCATTTGACGCATGCCGCTGTTTTGTCCTGTGTTCCTTTGCCGATGAATGGCTTGCCGCAGTTACGATCACCACTCGTGAAGATGCTCTGGCGCACACAGAGCTTATGCTCAAGCGAGATAATTCCCCGCCCGGGAGTATGGAATTTTTGCTGGCAGGAGTGTTTGATGTGCTTCGCCAGGAAGGATTTTTTGAATGGAGCCTCGGTGAAGTTCCGTTTTTTCATCTCGGGCAAAGAAGAAATGTTCCCTCGCGGCTGGAAGAGAGCATTGTTGTTTTGATTGCCGAACTGTTCCGGGATGTATACGATTTTAGAGGTCTCTTTTATTTTAAGAATAAGTTCTATCCACAATGGCGAGATGTTTACCTTTATTCGTTGCAGGGAATTTCGTTACTTACTCTTGCTGATATGGCTGTCAAAACGCGATACGCGGCATTGGTCGGACAAAAGGTGTTTAATGTTTTGAAGGAACCGTTTTTTTCTGATCGCTGATTATGGATGGTACATTGCTTCTATGGTTTCTTTCCGTTATTCTTGTTCTCACGGGAATTGCGGGGCTTTTGCTCCCGGCTTTGCCCGGCATAGTACTGGTTTTCGCAGGGCTGGTTGTCGGTGCCTGGGCTGAAGATTTTGCTTATGTCGGCCAGGGTACACTTGTAGTGCTGTTGATTCTCTGTCTTCTGGGATACGGCATTGATTTTCTTGCCGGGTCTCTTGGGGCGGGTAAATATGGCGCCGGTAAATATTCGGTTATCGGGGCAGCCATCGGAGCGATTGGAGGGTTGTTTTTCGGCTTACCAGGAATTGTTCTTGGCCCGTTTATTGGTGCGTTTTTCGGTGAGCTATATGTGCGGAGAGATTTTCAGGCTGCAGGGCGCGCAGGTTTTGGAGCCTGGGTTGGCCTTATCGCGGGTATGGCTGCAAAAATAGCCATCACGTTTATAATGATAGGGGTTTTTGTGTTTGCAAGGTTTTTATAAAAAAACTGAAACCAAAGCTATAAGCCGAATTCTGTTCTCTGCCTTGCGGCAAAGCTGCAGTCATTTATCTAATGCGGCTCACCCGGAAACTCTCTTGAGGACACCTTTTTAAGCATCCTCCGCGTCCAGAATACTTTTTCAGGCAGCTTTTCTACACATTGCCTGGAGTACTCAAGCCGTTTACGATACCTAAAAAAGGTGTCCTTTCAGAATTGAACGGACCATTCTTTTTCCTTTCGGAAAAGTTTCTCTATTCAGCCTTGCATCGGGGAGGTTTTCATAGCACATGTCATTACTGGCATGTCTGGTGGTCTCTTACACCCCCTTTTCACCCTTACCCCGGAAACCCCCGGGGCGGTATACTTTCTGTTGCACTTTCTGTAGCAGAAGTTTGCACTGCTGCTCCCCGTCTTGAGCAAAAGCTCTCGACAGGCACCCTGTCCTGTGATGTTCGGACTTTCCTCCGCATATCCTGAAAAATAAGCGGCGACTGCACACTTTGGTTTCAGTAAACAGATTTTCAATAAGATACAACCTGTTTTCTAAAACTTCCGTTCAAAATCTGAAATCCGTCTGTTTGTGTAATGGGAACTGTGGCGAGAAACACAAAGCGCCACGCAGATTTCATGGCGCTTTTCAATCAATTATTCTCGGAAGCGGCTTCTTCGAAAAGTCTTTCATGGACGACTATACGACCACATGATTCGCAAAGATAAAATCCTCCCTGGACAATGATCGTGTGGCGGTTGGTCGGGACCCTTGTATTGCAGCCTGAGCAAGCGTGGCGATGAAGTTTGACAAGGGCGTTGCGGATGTTTCCGTTTTTCAGATGGTCGTACTTTGACAACAACCGCTTCGCTTCTTTCTCGACGATTTTTCTCTGCTCCGCGATTTGCTTTTTCAGCGAACTGACTTCGCCTGAAGTTTCCACGACAATACTTTCCAGCTCTTCTTTTTTCTGCTCAACCTGTATTTTCAGGTCTTTGAGTTGTTGAGAAAGAATGTCGTCCGGCATCATCTCTTCGGAAATTTCGTCATAGCGGTTTTCAGCAATTAACTGACGACCCTGATCTTGCAGTTCTTTTGTCTTTTCTTCATGATGTTTTATGTCCTGGAGCTGAATTTCCGCTTGTGCAATTTCTTTTTCTTCGTACTCGATCTGTTTTGAAAGAGCATCGTATTCTTTATTGTTCCTCGCCAGTGTTTGCTTGTCTTTGAAACTCTTGATTTTTGACTTGCAGTTTTCAATCGTTTCAGTGAGATTGCTGCGGTTTTTTTCCCTTTCTGCGGCAGTTTTTTCTCGGGCTTCGATTTGGCGGGAAGTGAACGCGATATCCTCTTCCAGTGCATCGATTTCCTCAGGAAGCCCTTTTTGCAAGCTTTCTATGGTTTCGATCTGATTATCGAGGTGTTGCAGACGAACAACCAGATTGATTTTTGTATGGTCCACTACAGCTGATATTTAAAATTTTGAAAAAATAAAAAAAGCACCTCACTAAAAAGGTGCATGATATAAAGTCGAATCTTTTATGGTCAGGGAAAACTTGTAATTTTTATCTCCACTAAATACCGTGTTGAGCATAGTCAATTTTTTTCAGCTTTTTAGTGCCCGAAAGGAGATTCGAACTCCTACACCTTGCGGCGCTCGCCCCTGAAACGAGTGCGTCTACCAATTCCGCCATTCGGGCAGCGATTCTTTGGCTTTCCACGTCTATACTAAATAAAATCTTTTTACGGATTTTGCCAAAAACCGCTTACTTGATTTCCTTGTGCGGAGTATGCCTCTTGAGGTAAGGATTATACTTCTTGAGAATCAGACGCTCCGTGTTGTTCTTCTTGTTTTTTGTCGTCGTGTACCTTGAAGGAGTCAAGCCCTCTTTTCTTGCTTCGGTACACTCAAGGGTAATGATTATCCTGTTTTCTTTTTTTGCCATCGCTGCCTTGGTCTGATTAATTATAAAGAGCTGCAAATATAAGCTATCAGCAGCGATTTTGCAATACCAAAACGAGTCTTATAGAATCTGTATTTGCTTGCTTCCGCGATAACAGCTATACTGCATCTGATTTGAAACGTTTTGTTTAATCCTCACATGAGACTGAGAGGTTCTTTTTTTAATCAGGGCACGAAACAGTCAGCAAAATGCCCGTAAAAGAAAATCTGAAACGTGTTAGACAGTAACTTATTTCCCTATTGCGATGGAACACTGCATTGCGAGGGGGTTTCTCTTGAAAAGCTTGCAGAAGAGTACGGGACTCCTCTTTTTGTGACCAGCCGAAACAGCCTTATCAACCAGTACAGGGCTTTTGAAAAAGCTTTTGCAGGACTGGATCATTTTACCTGTTATTCGGTGAAAGCAAACTTCAACCTGCATGTGATCCGTACTCTTTCAGAGGAGGGGTGTGGATGTGACGTCAATTCGGGGGGAGAGCTTTTTCGGGCACTTCAGGCCGGTGTTGAACCTGGAAAAATTATTATGGCCGGTGTCGGTAAGACAGCTTCGGATATAGAGTATGGTGTCAAGTCGGGTATTGTAATGCTCAAGGCAGAGTCTGTATCAGAGTTGCGCTTGGTCAATGATGTTGCCGGACGTCTCGGAATGAAAGCCTCGGTAGGGATTCGTGTCAATCCGAACGTTACGGCCGAAACACACCCCTATATTACTACCGGGGACAGTAAAGAAAAATTCGGTATTGACGAGGCGGATCTGGATGAAGTGTTTGATTTGTTGAAAACACTTGAACATGTTGATCTGACAGGTCTGGATATGCATATCGGATCACAGATTTTTGATGCGAATTTTTATGAAGCAGCTTTGGAAAAACTGCTCGATGTTCTTGCCGCAGCCCGATCGGCCGGCTTCGATATTCGATATTTTGATATAGGTGGCGGTTTTCCGGTTACCTATGAGCCTCAGAAACCGGCCACACCGATCGGGCATTTTGCTGAAAAGCTTATCCCTCTGGTTGAAAAAACAGGGACAACTATCTTGTTTGAACCGGGAAGGTTTATCGTTGCCAATTCAACGGTTTTGTTAACAAAGGTTTTGTATCGCAAGCAAAACCATGCGGGAAAGGAATTTGTGATTGTCGATGCAGGGATGACCGAACTGATCCGGCCTGCACTGTACCAGTCTTACCATGAAATTGTGGCTGTTTCACAACATAACTCCGTTATGGTGGCCGATATTGTCGGGCCGGTGTGTGAGTCTGGCGACTTTTTTGCCAGAGAGAGAACCGTTGATAGGGTAAAAGAGGGGGAAATGCTTGCTGTTTTGTCGGCGGGAGCTTATGGTTCGGTTATGAGTAACAATTACAATGGTCGTCTACGTCCGGCAGAGGTCATGGTCGACGGGGACAATGCGAAACTTATCCGCAAAAGGGATTCATTTGAACAACTCATTCAGAATGAGGTGTTCTGAAAAAGATGCTGAATCATCCGGGTCACCGCCGTGCAATATTCTTTTTATTGCACGGCGGTGACCCGGCCTTTGCATGGTTTTGTTTTTTGCTTTCAGTCGCTATCAGGTCTTCGTGCTTTCAGCGATGTTCTGAAAAATTCTGCGGGTGGCTTCTGCGTTATTGAGTGTGTAGAAATGGACGCCCTTGATGTGGTTGCCGATCAGATCGTTAACCTGCATGGTTGCCCATTCGATTCCTATCTTTACAACTTCGTCATCATCGGAGGCTTCCAGCACTCTTTTCAATAACGGTGCAGGTATACGGGCGCCAAGAGCGAGCTCGGACATCCTGATCAATCCTTTTTTTGTTGTTACCGGCATAATTCCGGGGATAATGGGGACGTTTATGCCTGCAAGGGTGCAGCGGCCAACGAAATCAAAGAAATCCCTGTTGTCAAAAAACAGTTGGGTGACGATGTAGTCCGCTCCCTGGTCCACCTTTACCTTCAGATATTCGATTTCCTGAAGTCGGTTGGGGGTTTGAGGATGCCCTTCAGGGAATCCGGCAACGCCAATTCCAATGTCCGGGAAGTTCTCGGCAATAAACCGTACAAGATCTACGGCGTGGGGGAAGTCTTTTGTCGCTTCCTCATAAGAGGCGCTTCCTGGGGGAAGGTCACCACGCAGGGCCAGTACATTTTTGATTCCATGTTTGCTATATTCATCAAGGATTTGCCGTATTTCTTCTTTTCCGGAACAGATGCAGGTAAGATGAGAGACAACGCTGAGGCCGGTTTCCCTCTGGATCTTCGTGACAAGATCATGCGTACGGTTTCGGGTTGATCCTCCTGCGCCGTATGTTACACTCACATAGGACGGGTTGAATGGGATGAGTTCCGAGATGGTATGAAAAAGCTTATCCCAGTCAGCCGTTTTTTTTGGAGGAAAAAACTCAAAACTGAATACGGGTTTGGTGGCCGATTGAAGAATCTCTTTTACTAACATGCAGAGTGCTTTTTTTGCGTCCATTGTTAAAAAGACAATAATATAGCAAACTAACCAAGTTTAGCGAATCATACCGAATCGTTCTCCGGCTACGGTTATGAAAACAATTTCTGCACCCTTCCCTGCACTGCGTCTACTCATGACCGTCTGCATGGGAATAATAGCCGGAGTATGGTTTTCTCTTTCGGTTTATTTCTGGATTGTCTTATCCCTCGCCTCTTTGTGCCTCTTTTGTTTTTTGCTGGTTTCAAAGCTGAAACGTCAGGTACCGGAACACGGCCTATCGTTCACCACGGTCGTTGCCTACAGTTTTTTCGTTTTCAGCAGCTTCGCTGCATTCTCGGACTATGCATTCAGATATGTTGCATCGGATACCGTTATGAGCCAGCTTGGTAAGAAAGTGCTGCTTTATGGAAAAGTTGTGTCCAGACCGCACAGGTATGGGAACGGGGCTCAATGGATTTTCGATGTTCGTGAAGTTTTTTCTGATGGTGAATCCCGGAAAGCTACCGGGAAAATCAAGGTGTTTCTGAGGCTGGATGAAGGTGAGCAGCTGGATGTCGAAGTGGGAGACATGATTAGAATCAAGGGTTCCCCCGCACGGATTCCTGGTGCGGCAAATCCCGGTGATTTCAATGCTCATGAACATTACTGGAAACAAGGGGTTCATGCTGAACTTTTCTGTCCGGGGCCTTGGGTGATGCGTAATTACGGGATCGATGAACATGACTTTTTTGAAGTTACTCTTGTACGTCCCGTCAGAAGATACATTTCCAGGAGCATTGACGAGCTTGTGCCTCCGGGGCATGAGCGGCAGTTCCTGAAAGGGATATTTCTCGGGCAAAGAGAACTGCTCGATAGAGAGGTGTATCGTCAATTTCAGGCAGCCGGGACAGCTCACGTGCTTGCAGTTTCGGGCCTGCATGTGGGATTGATCGTTATTGCTATGCTTGTGTTGCTGCAAAGGTTCAGGACGACCGTTGCCGGGCGGTGGATGGTGTTTCTGTTCATTGCGTTTGTATTGCTGGTTTACTGCTCGGTGACGGAAAACGCTCCATCGGTTAGAAGGGCGTCGATTATGGCTGTTGTTTTGATCGGCGGTTCGGTAACCGGACGCCGATCTTTTCCGCTGAACTCGCTCGCTGCGGCGGATCTTGTCATTCTGTCGCTCGATCCTCTCGAACTGTTCAGTGCGGGGTTCCTGATGACCAATACAGCGGTTGCGTCCATTATTCTGCTCTACCCGACACTCAGCCGGTCTTCGACAAACCGGAATGGTTTGAAACAGGCTATCTTCAGACCGGTATGGAATGCATTCAGTGTGAGCCTTGCTGCTGTAATAGGTGTGGCACCGGTTATCGCCTGGTTTTTCGGGACATTTTCTCTTGCAGGGCTCATTGCGAATCTGCCGGTGGTTTTTCTTGTGAGCTGTATGCTGTATACGATGCTGCCAGCTTTTGTCTTGAATCTCGTGCTACCCGGTTTGGCGATATATCCTGCATCGAGTGCCTGGTTCTTTGCGAAAATCACGCTCGGGTTAACGGATTTTTTCGGTTCACAGCACTGGGCCGTCGTTCAGATACGTCCGGATGCTTTCGATATTACAGTTTACTACATGGCTATTCTCGCATCACTGTACCTTCTGCATCGTCAAAAACCTGTGCTTGTTCTGACCACTTTATTATGCACTGTGAACTACTTTGTCTGGACACCTGTTCTTCGTGCAGGAAATTCTCCTCTTCTTGCAACGGTTACTGTCGGAAGAAATGTCGCTTTGCTTTTTTCGGCTTCAGGCTCGTCGATTCTGATCGATGCGGGATCGAAGCTGTATCATCAGGGAACAATCAACCGGCAGATGCGTCGTTCAGGGGTTGAAAAACTCGACGCAGCCGTCCAATTTGCATCACAAGACTCACTTGTCGCTGCCATCGGTGCTTCACATTACATGCTTTCCCGTGACAAGTACCTCGTTCTGCCGGATTTTGTCCTCGCAAGGCCGCATAAGCATCTCCTGAAACTATGGATAAGCGATGGCTCATCAATTGTTTTCGCAGCGAACATAAACGCGCTCTTACGTCTCGACAGCGCCACTGCAGAAAGGGTCATTGTCAAGGTGAAACGTTTTGGGATTGAAGAATATCTCAGGTTTGAAAGGTGGCTTGATACAGTACAGCCTTCCGAGTGTATCGTTTTGTCTTCCTCCGGACTGAAGGAGAGAGAGCGGGGATTGTTGAGATATTTGGATGAAAAGCATGAAATGGTGACTATCGATTGAACGAACGTTATTGCTGTGTGTTAAGAACGAGAAACCAGCGATGATCGATGATTTTCTTGATTTTTTCGTCAGTTATGACTAAACTGCCATATAGCGTTGAAATAAAAAAGAAGGCGAAGGCTATTATTCAGAGCTCCTCTATTTATTGTCATGAACGGTTCAAGTGCAAGATGAAAGAAGCACTGCTGCCGGGTTGTCCCTACTTGTCGGGATCAACGAGGCATTTGAGTCGTTGGATAAATAAAGAGAGGGGCTCTTTTGCGTAATGGTCCCGCCGGGATTCATTGAGCTCTTTTATAGGGCTTAATGTTTTTCATCAGTACCCCGTTTTCATCAGTACCCCGTTTTCATCAGTACCCCATTTTTACCCGGTAGCGCCGAATTTCATTGATCCGTAAGGTTTCGATGAAGAGCATCATCCGGCACAGGCCCGGCAAATTATTACATCGGTTGATAGTTCAGTCAGGAATGTGACTGAATCGTCAGGTATTGTCAAAACGACAGTTCAACAAGTAGGTGTTCTGCTGTGCATGGCCGAACTGCATGTAGTCGTTCTTTTTTTACAGGAGTACTCACATTAACCAAGAAAGAAGGAGGAGAAGTATGAGGGAAGAAGATAATTGTCCCGCTATTGAAAATCTTCAGAAACATCCGGGTTATGTGGCCGCGAAATGTTCTCAAAATGGTGAAGCCGAGGTGTTTTGTTTGCAAACCGGAGAAAGGACGGAAGTTGCTCCTCCTGTCGCAGACTGGTATTTGAGGAGAGAGCCTGTTTTTCAGACAGATGGTTATGTATCACTCCAAAATGGTTTTGACAGCAGCCATTTCTACACGGTGCCCGAGGTTTCCACTTGCGTTGTATCGGGTACACTGGCCTCTGATGAGATCGGTGGATTGAAAGCAAGGAAAGGAAAAGGTGTAAAGGTTGTGCCGGTTTCCGGGGATGTTACTCTTCTTCACAATACATCGGCTTTACATGAAATAGCTTCTGCAGAGTGTCAGATGAAAGATAATCCCATGATGGCTCTTGGCCGTTTGTATGCACAGGCTTACAATTTTCTTGTACAGGATGAGTCGTATAAGGATGTGTATGTGAGGCTGAAAGGGGAGTATGGTAACTTTGTTGAAGAAGACGATTATATGGCCTTTATCTGTGATTTGGAAACTATGGGGTTTTTGGAAAGATGTCTTTTGTCCCGTCTTTCAGAGGACAGCCTGGCTTGTTTGAAGAGTCGGGAGAGAGTGTGGGATCTCAATATTGCCCGTATTCAGAACTTGTTGACCTATACGGAGCTTCCTTTGTATACGTTGCTCGAGTTGACCTATGAGTGCAATCTCGCCTGTGAAATCTGCTATACGAACCATCTTTCACAAAAAGTGAATGTCTTGTCGGATGAGCGGTTTCTCACCGAGGTTTTACAGCCTGTCATCGATTCCGGTGTGAGCTATGTGACTATTTTGGGAGGTGAGCCGTTGCTTAAGCCGGAATTATTGTATGAAGTGGTCCGGCGGCTACGAAAAAACGATGTGTACGTTAAGGTGATAACGAATGGTACGCTGATCGGTAAAGAAGAAGCATCCATGCTGGCCGAGGTGGGGGTGAACAAGATCGAGGTGAGTTTTGACGGTTTTTCTCTGGAAAAAGACAATGCCATACGAATCGTCAAAGAAGGATGTCCTAAAGTCAATGTTCATCTGGTGGCTAAAGAAGCCATTGCACATTTAAAGCAGGCTGGTATTCCCCAAGTTGGCGTGTCGGTAACAGTGAATGCTCAGAATTATGATGAGGTGATGAACGACATGGTTTCTTTTGTAAGGGAGACTTCGGTCAATAAAATCTACTTTTCCGTTTACTACTCGGATAAACCTGAGGAAAGCGGCTTGGAAATCACCCCGGACCAGAAAAAACATTTGCTGGAAAAGTGCAATGAATGGACTAATTTTCTTTCATCGGAGATCTATGATTTCGAGGCAGTTGTTTTAGGCTCCGACACAGCATGGCGGTGTTCATGCGGTCGTTCGAGCGTTGTCGTCAATCCTTTTGGGGTGTTGAGAACATGCCCGTTTACAAGTAATATGGACGATCGTTTGGATTATACAAATCCTGACAGCTTTAAAGACATATGGTCTAACTCGGATTTGTTCTGGACGATAAGGGGGTTACCGAGGCACGAGTGCTCGACGAGGCTGTTTAGAGATACAGGTTCATACCAGAGGAGTTGATGACATCTGTTGCATTACTGCACGAAGAGAAACTATATAGCGAACCGAGCAACATCTTTTCTCAAAGGTCGTTGAACGAGAGTTTTTCCTGGCAGGGTACGCATCTGCGGTAAGGTTGATTGCCGACGATCGAAAAAGAATATGATGATGCTATGATTAAACTTGTCGCACTGGATATAGATCATACATTGACAGATTCGCAAGGTGTTGTCTCTCAGGAGGTTTTATCCGGGATACAGCGGGTTCAAGCTGAGGGAATGCATGTTGCCCTGATTTCCGGACGGCCACCTCAAGGCATAGACGAAGTGGCTCGATTATTCCCGAAAGGAGTATACCGGGCCAGTTATTTCGGGGCTGTCATACATGATGAATGCCGGCAAGAGCTGAGAAGGCTTTCTCTCGGCATCGATGTCGCTGTGGATCTTGCCAGGTTTGCGGACAAACGGCGTTTAAGTCTTACCATTATTCGTGATGATGTTGAATATCATACTCAGAATGAAGTAAGAAAAAGTTTTACTCCGCGCGTCAGCGTTGAACATGCAATGCAGGTTGTTGATTCAGAAAAACCGCCGGTACTCATTGCTGCCAATGGAGCCGATGAAGCGTCTGCGCTTTATCATTACTGTCTTGAAAAGCATGGGGCTTCGGTGTCTCTTATGAGGCATCTCAATGCCGATGAAAGCTATATTTCCACGTTGGTCGTTCACCCCGAAGCTGAAAAAGGGAGCGCACTTCATCTGATATGCCGGTCGATGTCAATAGAGATGTCTGAAGTCATGGCTATTGGCGACAGTGAGAGTGATATGAGCATGCTGAAACATGCCGGGATTGGCGTTGCGGTTCAAAACGCTCGGGAGTCTGTGCGGGAAACAGCGAAATACATCACCCCTCTGCCTTATGGCGACGGTGTTCGATGGGCTTTAGAGAATCTGCTGAATTAACTGTTTGAAACGTGGTAGTTGAAAAATGAAACACAGGAGGTCGATATGTTCGAGTTACCTGAGTTTATGACCTTGGCCAGGCAGATGAATGATTCGCTTAAGGCCAAGACGGTCCAAAGGGGTCAGTTGGGTAACAGCCCTCAAAAGTTTGTCTGGTACAACAGGACGCATGAGGAATTTGATCGGCTGACGAAAGGGAAAACCGTAGGAGAAGCTTACGCAAGAGGAAAGTGGCTTTTCGTTCCCCTTGAGCCTGGCTATGTCTTGCTGCTTGGTGAATGCGGGGGCAAGGCGCTGTATCATCCTTCCGGAACAAAGGTGCCGAAAAAGTATCATCTGTACATCACATTTGAAAATGATTCGTTTTTCACCGTAACCACTCAGATGTGGGGAGCCATGGAACTGTATGAAAAAGGGGAAGAGCAGGGGAGAAAATATGTCGAAGGAATGAGAACGACACCGATAGAGCCTGAGTTCACCTTTGCGTATTTCTCTGAGTTGATAGATGAGCTTATCGATGGAAAGAAGCGAAGTGCCAAAGCCTTATTGACGCAAGATCAGATCATCCCCGGACTGGGCAATGCGATTGCCCAGGATATTCTTTTTAAAGCTCATCTTCATCCAAGGCATATGGTTGCTGATTTGACTGCAGATCAACGGCAGGTTTTATACCACGCCATTACCGATACTGTTGGGGAAGTTACAGAGATGGGAGGAAGATATGATGAATATGATCTTTACAACAATCCTGGAGGTTATATTCGCAAGATGGACAAGAATGCGGTTGGCCGTCCCTGCCCTGAATGTGGGGTTACGATAGAGAAGATTCAATATTTGGGTGGGGCGTGTTATGTTTGTCCGAACTGTCAGAAATGAGGATTCGGAGTTTTGTGTGTAAGCAAGCCTTTGTTTCATTATGATTCGAAACGTCTTTTCTGCTTTACCTGAAGATGTGTCACAGGAAGTGGTTGAAGATCTGGTTCGGTCTTCGAATGTCCGTATCGAAAGGATTGTTTCGTATGGTCACTCTTCTCCTGAAACCGGCTGGTACGATCAGGATGAATCCGAATGGGTGATTGTACTTGACGGATCAGGATCTCTTTTGTTCGAGAATGGGAGAGAGATCGTTTTGCGGGCGGGGGATTATATCGATATTCCTGCACATACGAGGCACAAAGTGCTCCGGACCGACAAAGACAGGCCGACGATCTGGCTGGCTGTTTTCTATACGTAAACGTCTTTGATCCGAACTCACGGTTCACTCTCGATCAGTGACAGCTGGTTGCCGGTGTTGAAACCGGAGTCCTCGATAATTTTTTTGACTTCGGGGGGGCAGTTGGCGGGGTTGAGCTTGTGCAGGACCCGTGCAATGGTGAATATCTTTCCTTCGGTCGGCAGGAATTTGTTGATCACGATAATGTTGTCATCTCTCAGACGGCAGTCACCGCCAAGAAAATTTCCTTTTTCGTATCGTAACTTGTAACCGCTGTCTGTAATGGTTTTTTCCAGGAGTTCCAGTTTCTTGGTTTTCTTCATGGTGAATGTTCCCCTGGCTGTGATTGTCGTGAACAGAGGTATTTGATGATCGGAGCGGCATGAAGGGCCTGGATTATTTCCCCTTGCTCGACAAGCGCCGCCAATTCTTGAGACGTCATGGGATGTACCGTGATCTCTTCGGTTTCATCAAGCTTCTGTGTGGAGATTTTGCTGACACCGGTTGCCAGGAACGTGTGCGTGATATTTGTCTGCAAAGCAGGGTTTGCAGAAAGTTCCATCCACTTTGTCCAGGTTCCTCCACCGTAACCCGTTTCCTCGAGTAATTCCCGCTTTGCTGCATCGAGAAGTGTTTCGCCCGGCTTGTCATGAACTCCTGCCGGCAGTTCAAACGAAACTTTTCCTATCCCGTGGCGATACTGCCGGATCAATACAATCTCGTCGTTCTGCGTTATTGCTATAACGTTCAACCAGGGAGGATACTCCCATACATAAAAGTCGTCGATGTTTTTTCCGTTCGGAAGCCTGACTGAATCCTTTCGCATGGTCAACCACGGTTCTTTATGCAGGTAGCGGGATTCGATCACTTCCCACGGTTCCGGATCGGTGTGTTTGTTCATTGCCATTGATTATCCTCGCATTCTGGGATCGAGTGCGTCACGGACACCGTCCCCGATCAGGTTGAAGCACACGACGGTTGTTAAAATCGCTATACCGGGAAAGGTTGAAATCCACCAGTGGTTGAGCAGGCTGTCGCGTCCTTCGTTGATAATATTGCCCCAGCTTGGGGTTGGGGGCTGGACACCGAGGCCGAGGAACGAGAGCCCGGCTTCGGTCAGGATAATACTTCCGATTCGCAGCGTTGCCGCAACAATCACCGGTGTGAGTGTGTTGGGGACGAGATGTCGAAAGATAATTCGCAGGTTTGAAAGGCCGAGCGATTTTGCAGCAAGAATGAATTCCTGTTCCTTGAGTGAAAGGACTTGACTTCTAACGATTCGGGCGACGCCCATCCAGCCTGTGAATGAAAGTGTGATCACTATCAGGAAAATGGAATTGCCGAAAGTCGCAATGATGATGAGGATAAGGAAGAGGGCAGGAAACGCTATCAGAATATCGACGATACGCATGAGCGTGTTATCGACAATTCCTCCAAAATATCCTGATGATACGCCGACAATAGTTCCGAGGGTAACTGAAATCAAGACAACCAGAAAACCTATCGATAACGAGATTCTCGACCCGTAAATAACCCGGCTCAAGATATCCCTTCCGTACTGGTCGGTTCCAAGAAAAAAAGAGCGTGTAACGATGAAGTCAGGTTTGCCGCCAGAGTATTCTTTGCCTCCTGCAAGTGCTTCAATAGGTATACTTTTCTCTCTTGGCCCCTGCTGATAAATGATGTTTTCACCCTCGAACCGATAGCTATCGACAAAGCGCAGTTTTTGAGGTTCGTTGCGGGTTTTCAGTACCTGAAAATCACCTATAAGGGTGTTTGTGAGTTTTTCTTCCAGACTGTTTCCCTCTCGCAGTGGAATGGTTACCCCTTTTCGCTCTTCCAGTACAAGCGCATCAATAGTGGTGAGAGGTGGTTTGTAAGCTGTAACGAGAAAGTCCTGTTGTTCAAACGGATTGAAAGGGGATACAAGTGGGGCTAAAAAAGCGGTTGAATAAAGGATGAATACAATAACCGATGCCTGGAGAGCGATGGTATGTTTTTTAAAAGATTGCCAACCGATTTCACGGAGGCTGAGCTCTGCGTCGATATGGTCCCGTTTGGTGGCAAGAGCTTTTTTCAATGTCCGGTTGGAGAAAAAAACAAGAAACAAAGGCACTAGAATGACGTAAAGTGCAGCTACCCAGAACTCAAGGATTTCAAAGGTAAAAACCTGTCCGAAGTTTTCCTGTGACACAGCCAGAAGCGAAAGACCGGTAAAAAGCGAATGCAAACTGATGAATACGAGCTCATGGCGCCATAGAAAGACTGCAAGGAAGACTATTGTGGAGACGAGAAAGAAAAGTCCCGAACCGATCTTTTGTAAACGCAGAAGGCCTAGTCCCGGTACAATCAGATCGTGGAGTGGAAACTGCTTTTTTGGAGGCGATTTTTTCACAGGCATCACAGGCTTTTGCTTTACAACTTCAATATTGATTTTTTCTGCCTTTGAAAAGGTTTTTTTTCCACAAAAAAAGCTGCTTTTCATCCAAAAAGCAGCTTTTTATCACTGTTTGCAACTGGAAAGTCGTTTTACTCTTCGACTTTTTCTTCGGCACTTTCTTCAGCGTCGGTCTCAGTCGTTCCTGTATCTACCTTAGGCGCGAGAATTGAAACAACGGGAGTTTCAGGGTCACCGATTATCTCAAACTTGCCGCTGTAGGTTTCAGCCGGGATCTCATTGATATGCATTGTTTGGCCGAGCTCCAAGCCTGAAGTGTCGATAGTGAGGTGTTGAGGAATATTTGACGGTGTGCCTTTGACTGTCAGGGTGTGCTGGATAATCTGCATTTTTCCGCCTGCAACAACACCGGGAGACTCTCCGGTAAAACTTGTCGGTACCTCCATTTCAAGAACTTCTCCGGCAGAGAAAAACTGAAAATCGGCATGTATGACCCTGTCGGTAACCTGATCGAACTGGACATCCTTTAAAAAAGAACGCTTGGATTCGCCATCAGGAAATTTAAGGTCGACGATGTGTGACTCCGAAGAGTGGACCAGTTTGTCGAGAGAGAGTTCGTTAACACAAACATGAACGGTTTCTTCACCTTTATGGTAAACAACCGCAGGAACCTTCCCTGCTTTGCGTAATCTTTTTACTTCGTTTTTGTTGCAAACACGAGGTTCTACATTGAGTACTATACTTTCCATGCTATTCCTTGATCTCTTTTATCGCTTGAGTGTGATTGTTGGTGATTTTTGAAAGATTTTTACTGTCGAACAAACAACTGACCGAATCGTCACCTGAAATCCGTTTGATAGCTTCGCCGAACAGGTTGCTCACCGTTACGGTTTCGAGTTTAGGAGACGGTTCGTGACCGGTTACGACGGAATCGGTGATGATGACTTTTTCAAGTACGGAACCATTGATGCGGTCGATGGCCGGTCCGGAAAGAATGCCATGCGTAGCGGCTGCGAACACCTTTCTGCCGCCGGCATCTTGTATTGCTTTTGCGGCATTGACCAAGGTTCCGGCCGTATCGATCATGTCGTCAACCAAAAGGACATCTTTGCCTTTTACATCACCGATGATATTCATGACTTCGGCAACGTTTGCCTTCGGACGCCGTTTGTCGACGATGACAAGGTCGGTTCCAAGGGCTTCGGCGAAAGCTCTTGCCAGTTTGACGCCACCGACGTCAGGTGAAGCAACGACGAGATTGCCGTTGAGGTTCATACTGAGAATATGGTCGATAAGTACCACACTCGAGTAAAGGTGGTCGAACGGGATATCGAAAAAGCCTTGGATCTGTGCTGCATGCAGGTCCATGGTGAGTATGCGGTTCGCTCCGGCTACTGTCAGCAGATTGGCTACGAGTTTCGCGGTGATGGCTACTCTTGGCCGATCTTTTCGATCCTGTCTCGCATAACCATAGTAAGGGATGACGGCGGTAATTCTTGCTGCCGATGAGCGCCTGGCTGCATCGATCATGATGAGCAACTCCATCAGATTATCAGCCGGAGGATTGGTCGACTGTATAATGAACAGATCGGAGCCTCTTATAGACTCGAAGTAGTTGACCGAGATTTCTCCGTCTGAAAAATTTTCTACCTTTGCATTGCAAAGGGACGTACCGAGATACTCGGCAATTTTTTCGGCCAAAGCAGTATTGCTTCGTCCCGCAAAAATTTTAATCGGATTTGCCATGGCTCCCTGCTTTTTCAAATGAAACAGATTATATTAAGGCTGTGTTTGAGCTCCTCCCTGTGGTTCAAAACGCGTGCCGTGGACCTTTCAAAAAACCTCAATGCCGACGAATATAATAAAAATTGGCAAAAATTTAACAATGAAGATATACGAGATACAAGCACTCCTTGAACGTTATTTTGACAAGGTTGAGCTTGTCGGCAGTAGTAATGTCACTATTGACGGACCGGCTAAAATAGAATGTGCAGCAAAAGGAAATGTAAGCTTTGTCGCCAATGAAAAATATACCAGGTTCATAGAATCGACCGAAGCCTCCTTGCTTATTGTCGGCGAGCAAACACCTACTAAACAATATAGCGACAGCCTGAGTTTCCTGAAAGTAAAAGATCCTTATACTGCATTTGTTTTTGTGCTCCAGATGTTCTCCTCTCCCCGGGTAATCGCTTCCGATGGGGTTTCTCCCTCTGCCGTTATCGGGGAAAATGTCATGCTGGGGAAAAACGTTTCTATCGGTGATCATGTGGTCATCGGTGATCACTGCGTCATTGGGGATAATACGGTAATCGGACCCAATACCGTTCTGATGGAGCGTGTGGTTACCGGTCGGGATTGCATGTTTTATCCCGGTGTTATCTGCTATGACGGAACCATCCTTGGTGACCGTGTCACGATACACAGTGGTACGGTTCTCGGTGCTGACGGGTTTGGGTTTGCTCCACAGCCGGATGGTGGATATATCAAGATTCCCCAGATGGGTATTGTCGAGATACACGATGATGTTGAAATAGGGGCGAACAATACCATCGATCGTGCTACCATGGGGAGTACGGTTATCGAAAAAGGAGTAAAAATAGATAATCTTGTGCAGATCGCTCATAATTGCAGAATAGGAGAGAATACGGTCATTGCGTCACAGGCGGGTATCTCAGGAAGTGTGAGCATTGGAAAGCACTGCATGATAGGCGGACAGGCCGGATTCGCCGGTCATCTTTCCCTTCCCGACAAAACCCATGTCGCTGCAAAAGCAGGTGTTTCAAAGTCTCTGCAGAAAAGCGCTCAAACGTTGAGGGGAATACCGGCTCAGCCTATCCGTGATCAGCTTCGCCAGGAAGCCTTGCTGAGAAGTCTCGACAAAATGAAGCGGAAGCTCGATGCGCTCGAGGAGGAAGTGAGACAGATGCAGAAAGGTAAAGGTCAACAGGCAGAAGGCAAAAATACGTGAGCCGTTCTGAAAAGAGTTGACCCTTTTGACTTTTGCTGCTCATGAGCAGCAAAAGGTTATTCGAGGGTGCTGTTCAAGTTCCAGTTGTAGGGTAAATACTCAATTTTCAGTTTTCCCTGATTTGAAATAAGGAACTCTGCGGTTCCCTCATCGGCATAGCGGGCAAGATAATTGAGCAGTTCCTCTTTATTGTTCCCGAAATCACGTTCATACCATTTGAATATCTCTGAAAGACGAACGGTATTCCCCACGTTGTCTGTTTCAAGGCCTCCACGGTTGATGAAGCTTCTTGTTGCAATATCGAGCTGTTCGTCGATGTATTCCGGATTGTAGAACTCTATAGGCGGACAGGAACTCGAAGCGCAGACAAGTGCAAAGTGGATTCTCGGATCGAATGTTTCAACCATGAACGCGAGTCGTGAATCAAAAGGGGAGAACGGTCGAAGCGGGAATGCGGGATGCGGACGGTTTTTTCGGAGGATACCGTGTTCTATGTCGTCCGGAGTGAAAAAGGTTTTGCCGATGGTATAACCTATTCTTCCGAAAAAGTTGATGATTTCGAGAACCGAGTTTTTGATATCGAATTCAATGACGCCATGGATAATGAGAATGTTGTAGATGTTGATCCAGAAGGCTTTTTTTTCGTTATCGTTGTCGAGTGACTCAGGATTGAACGACTTGAGACTGGCGGCAAGCTGCAGGTACTCACGGAAACGTTCCGATTGTTTCATGGCTCGATAGTTGACCCTTCCCATGCTGATGTTGAAGAAGGCCCCTTGCAGCCGGCCGAGAAGTTGTTTGAGGCGGGCTGCGATTTCGGCATCG
The DNA here is from genome assembly GCF_003182595.1 of Prosthecochloris marina. Classification (NCBI taxonomy): domain Bacteria; kingdom Pseudomonadati; phylum Chlorobiota; class Chlorobiia; order Chlorobiales; family Chlorobiaceae; genus Prosthecochloris; species Prosthecochloris marina. The sequence goes on along the minus strand of NZ_PDNZ01000004.1, from coordinate 115,566 downwards.
GTTGCGGTTATTGTTTGCGAACCGTCATTCAAAGCTGTCTGAAGCGGTATGAGTTTGCGTAACCTGTCGACAAGGGTCGTTTGGACTTCTTTTTCGAATGAACGTCCACGTGAACTCAGAATGGCCACAACAGCATTGATATAACCTATATGGCTGAACGCCTGGGGGAAATTGCCGAGCATTTCATTGGTGTTGCTGTCGAATTCTTCGGAGAACAGTCCAAGATGGTTGGCAGAGCGCAGGGTTTCTTTCATCAGCTGCTCGGCTTCTTCTATCCTGTTCGAGCGGGCAAGGCATTCGATAAGCCAGAAATTGCAGAGAACGAATTCCCCGTCTTTTCCATTGAGACCGTCATCGGTTTTATAGCGGCTCATGAAACCGTTATGCATCAGTTCAGCAATGCATGCATTGATCGTGCCCTGAACACGTTCATCTTCTATGGGAAGAAAATTGACCAAAGGTAGCAGGAGAAGGCAGGCGTCAAGCTCTTGAGATCCGTAACGCTGAACGAAACTTTGTTTCTTTTTGTCGAAGCCTTTTTCAAGGATGTCTTTTTTGATAGCCTCCCTTTCTTCGATCCAGTCATTCACCGGAGCATCGAATCCGTATCGTTTTGCAATAATGATGCCCCTGTCGAGAGCGACCCAGCACATGACCTTGGAATAAACGAAGTGATAGGGGCCGTTCCTGACTTCCCAGATGCCTTCATCGGGTTTTTGCCAGTTGTTGAGAGCCATGTTGCAGATGTCACGGAAAAAGGGCCATAATTCTTCATCTATTTTTCCTGCATAATCGGAGAGTCTGAGTGCCGCATCCATGACTTCTCCATAAATGTCCCACTGGTTTTGTCTATGTGCAAGGTTACCAATGCGAACCGGCTTTGAGTTTTTATAGCCTTTGAGGTGGTCGAGTTCTTTTTCCCGGAGCGTCTCTTCTCCGCGGATTGAATACATGATCTGTATATTCTCGCTTTCATGCCGACGGTATGTTGAATGGAGCCAGTGGATAAAACTGTCGGCTTCCATGATGTGTCCGAGTGAGAAAAGAGCCTTGAGGGTGAATGACGCGTCACGAAGCCAGGTAAAGCGATAGTCCCAGTTGCGTTCGCCGCCGATTGTTTCGGGAAGAGATGTTGTCGCTGCCGCAGCAATGGCTCCGGTAGGGTGGAAGGTGAGGAGCTTGAGGGCCAAAAGAGAGCGGTTGACAAGAGCTGTATACTCGCCGAGAAATGCACAATGCTCACCCAAGCAGTTATGCAGCCAGTTTTTCCAGAAATCGATGTTTTCCTGCAGTTTGCTGGAAAGAGTGTCTGTATCGGTATAATCACCGTATACCAGGGTAAAACGGGCGCTTTCCTCAACAGCAAGAGAAAAATCGATGACCACACTTCCATTGTCATTCTCCTGGGTGCTTTCCTGAAGGGAATGAGTGAGTGTAAGAGGGTGCTCATGACTCGATGCCTTTATTGTATTTCCCTGGAAGGTTATTACAGGTATGGTACTTGCGTAGTTCGGTCTCGGAGCAAAAACAAGCCGGAACTCAATACTGCCTTTTCGCATTTCGAGACAGCGGTCTATCCGGTGTTCTTTTGGGGTCACCAGGTGCTCGGTTGCCACTGGGATGAAGTCATAAAGAACTGCTTCTCCTGTATCGGTTGTGAACTTACAGGCAAGTACGTTTGTGTCGTCAACATAGGATTGAGATGAGGTGAAGGTTCCTTTCGGCTGAATACTGAAGTAGCCGCCTTTTTCATCATCCAGAAGGGAAGCGAAGATCGTTGGAGAATCGAGGGACGGCATGGAACAGTAGTCGATCGAGCCGTTTTTCGAGACCAGGGCTGCGGAGTGCATGTCACCTATGAGTCCGTATTCAGAAATGTCCAGGTACATGTTTTTGGGCTGCTTGTTTGAGAAGCATGTCCGTTTTGTGGAAGCATGACCAAGCAAATGGGGTTACCTTTATAATACGCAAAAAAGTTCAAAGGTCTTCTCATGCCTTTTTTTAAGCCAATTTTAAGTTTGTATTCAGGATGGTTTAAGAGAACCGCCCGTACATTTTTATTAGAGAGTGCCTCTATCAGGCAATAAAGGGGCGCTTTGGCGATCGAAAGAAGTACCCACAATTATTTTCTGGAAGAATAATCATGATGAAAAAAGGGTTGTTGACCATGTTTTTGTCCATGACAGCGGTGACAGTACAAGCGGAATATGTCGGGCCACACACTGGCTGCCCGAAGCAGGCTACTGTAGCGGAAGCAAAACAGATGAACGATGATACGAGGCTTTCTCTCAAGGGGTTCATTACCGGCCACCTGCGGGGTGATCACTATCTTTTTCGTGACAGCACCGGAGAAATAAGCGTTGAAATCGAAGATGAGGTCTGGAGAGGAATCGAAATAGGGCCTGATACCAATGTCATACTGCACGGCGAGTTGGAGCATGAATCCGGATCACTCGAGGTAGAGGTTGACCGTTTGGAAGTGGCGAAAACCGGTTCTCGGCGGTAAGTGGCTTGAACGTTCGGCAGGTAAAAGTAATGTAAACGTATATTAAAAAGGAGGACCCGTTATGAATAATACAATGTTGAAAAGCATAACAACCCCTTTGGTTGCCGGGGCGTTTATCATATCGGCTTCAACCGGACTGATGATCTTTTTTGATTTTGAGCCCGGTATCGTTGAGCCTGTTCATGAATGGATGAGCTGGGTTCTCGTGAGCGGTGCATTACTGCATGTGCTGGTAAACTGGAGCGCGTTCAAGAGCTCTTTGCGAAGAAAAACAGGCGGAGCGTTTATTGTTGGGGCGGTTGCTATTGCACTGCTTTCGTTATATCCCTGGGTTGAAGAAGGGGAGGACGGAAGAAAAAAAGCGGTCAAGTCCCTGGAAAAAGCTTCGCTTGTGTCGGTTTCGGGTGTTCTTGAAGCCGGTGTCGACCAGATGCTTGCAAAGCTTGCCGGCAATGGCGTCGAGGTTATGGATCCGGAAAACTCGCTGGAGGAGATAGCGGAGCAGAACGATATCGAGAAGAAAGAACTTTTCGGAATTATTTTTGAATGAAAAAGGGTTATGCGGATTCTTATTATCGAAGATGAACCGGGGATAGTCGGCTTTCTCAAAGAGGGTCTCGAGGAAGAGTACTTTGCTGTCGACGTTGCCGACAACGGCCGTGAAGGTCTCGCAATGGCGCTGAGCAGTGACTATGATCTGCTTCTCGTCGACTGGCTTCTCCCAGGCCTCAGCGGCATCGAAATATGCCGGCGGTTCCGAATGGAAGATACCGAGGTTCCGGTTATTTTTCTTACTGCAAAAGACACCGTCGATGACGTGATTTTCGGGCTGGAGGCGGGTGCGAACGACTATATAAAAAAGCCTTTTGCATTTGAAGAGCTTCTTGCGAGAATACGCGTACAATTGAGAGCCCCTCTTTCAGAGAGTGCTCCACTTTCGGCAGGGGGAGTGGAGATGGATCTTTCAGCACACAGGATTGCATGTAACGGCTCGGAACTTTTTCTGACTCCGAAAGAGTTCGCTCTGCTCGAATACCTGCTGCGCAACAAAGGGTGTGTCTGTACCCGGAGCCGTATCATCGAACACGTCTGGGACATTCACTTTGATGCAGATACATCGGTCATTGATGTCTATGTCAACTTTTTAAGAAAAAAGCTCGATAAGGGAGGCTGTACTGATCTTATTGAAACAGTGCGGGGTGTAGGATATGTCATCCGTGAAAAATGAAAGGAATGGGCGATGGTGTAAAGCAAAAAAAGGATCGGCGTTACGGCAGGGAAATCAGTATCCGCGACAGGGTGGCCGGCCTTTATCTCATGGTGACCGCATCGTTGATCGTCATGGTATTTATTCTGGTGTATGTGCTGGTCGAGCACCATGTCTATAGCCATATCGATGAAGAACTCGAGGAAGTGGCTCATGAGTTTGTCGAAAGTCTTCAGGTAACCGAAAGCGGGTTGACAGTTGAGGATCAGACCGAGTGGATGGAGCGTTCACTGATCACTGTCGATTTTTCTCCCAAATTCGTTCAGGTTGTTGCCGCGGGAAATTCGACCTGGATTATAAAAAAATCGTTCAATCTTTTCAGCGATACGCTTCAGTACAATCCGGCTCTCGACAGGGCTGCATTTTATAACGCAACCATTGTCGATGCTTCGGTCCGGCAGGTTCAGATTCCGGTCTTTCATGGTGAAAAGCCGCGTGTTGTGGCATGGGTGCTGGCGGCTGTTCCTCTTGAGGAGTCGCTCCTCATCCTTTCCGATTTGCGAATGGTGCTGTTGGTTTCCCTGCTTGCGATGCTGTTGATTGTCTTTGCCGTTACCCGTGTTATTACGGGAAAAAGCATCGCCCCGCTTGAAAAGGTTATTGAAACGGCAGAAAGGATAACTCAGGAAAATCTTGATGAACGTATCGAGCTTCCTCAAAAGCGGGATGAACTTTATCGTCTTGCATCGACCATAAACGATTTGCTCAACAGACTGCAGGCGGTTTACACAAGAGAAAGACAGTTTACAGCCGATGCTTCTCATGAGCTGAAGACACCTCTTGCGTCGGTCTTGGGAACACTCGAGGTTCTGGTAAGAAAACTTCGCAATCCGGCTCACTACGCGGAGCGGATAGATTTCTGTATCGATGAGCTGAGGCGTATGTCCGGGATGGTGGAACAACTGCTGCTTTTGGCTCGCTATGACAGTGCTTCCTTTGTGCCCGAAGTCACTGTTTTTGATGTCCGGCAGACGGTTTTGAATGTTTTGAAAAGGGTGGATGAACAGACGAAGGAAAAAGAACTGCAGATGATTCTCGAAAACGATGGGAATACAATGGTTAGGGCGGATGCGTCAATGCTTGAAATCATGATAGGCAATGTTGTTTCCAATGCCGTCAAGTTTTCCGGTAAAGGCGAGCCTGTGACCATTGCCATTGAAAGAAAGAACGCTTCGGTTGTCTGTTCGGTGAAGGATACAGGGCCGGGAATACCTGCGGAAAAAGTCGACCGCATTTTCGAACGTTTCTATCGGGTTGACGAATCAAGAAACGCCCAAATAAGCGGAGCCGGGCTCGGTCTTGCCATCGTGAAGAAGCTTGCGGATTTACAGCAGATTACGGTAAGACTGTCGAGTAGAAGAAATAAGGGTACAACAGTGGTTCTTGAGATCCCGGCTGCCTGATTTCAACAGCTCTCGGACTCTCTCCTTGCACCGAGAGTCTTCCCCATATGTTTAGACGGAGATGCACATGCTGGATTCATTGCTGATACGACGTGTCCTGCCACTGGTTGTTTCTTTTGTTATGCTGGTTGTCATGGCGGCTTTGCTCGACTTTCTCCTGCATGTCGCAGGTTTGGTCTGGGTTGGCCGCTACCTTGGAATAACCGGTACGCTCTTTCTGGTGTTCTCTTTTGCGTATTCGGCCCGAAAGAAGAAGGTTGTTCGTTCAGGACCGATGGGTGCGTTTCTCAGGTTTCACTGCAGGAGCGGGTGGATTGGTACTCTGATGCTTCTTGTGCATTCAGGAATCCATTTCAACGCCTTTTTGCCGTGGGCCGCAACACTGTTCATGTTGATCGTTACCGTAAGCGGCCATATAGGGCAGTACATTTACCGGAAAGCGAAAGATGAACTAAGGCTCAAGGGTGGAGAGGATATTCTTTACTGGGATTCTCTCGCTGTCAATGCTTTGGGGCAGTGGCGGAAGATACATATGCCGCTTGTTTCTCTGTTTCTCGGACTTGCTCTTATACATATCCTTTCAATTTTGCTTTTCTGGAACTGGAGATAAGCGCCATGAAACAACTCTATATTTTTTTTCTCATTTTCAGCATTTTGCTTGTTGCTGTTATGTTGTGGCCGGGGTTTCTCATCAATCCAGGTCCGCTTTCTCAACAACATGAAGCGCTTCGCGGACAATGTCTCAGCTGCCATACGCCATTCTTTGGGACACCGTCGTCGAAATGCGGTTCCTGTCATACGACAGGAGAGATCGGCTTGAAGGGTGCTTCCGGGCAAGAGCTTGCTGCCGGGCCTGATTCCACTATCGCTTTGTTGCACATGGAGCTTACAGCTATGGCGTGTATTGCGTGTCATACCGATCATAATCTGCCTGGTAAGGGAGCTTTTGTAGCACATATGGATCATGGTGCACTGACTGCAGAGCGGCAAGAAAATTGCAGGGCATGTCATGCTCCTGACATGCCGAAAGATGTGTTCCACAGGCAAACAGGGGAGGGCTGTGGACAATGTCACGATACAAACCGTTGGGAGCACGTAACATTCGATCATGAGAAATGGATGCTTACCGATCTGGGACGTTCAGGAAACTGCATTGGTTGTCATGAACCGGATCGTCCTGATGATCTACTGCACATGGATGCGGGAGATGCCTGCATGGACTGTCATATGACAACCGCCTGGAAACCGGTGAATTTCGATCATGATCAATGGTTCAGGTTCGATCGTTCTCATCCTGCAAGGTGCAGCGCCTGTCACGATAACCCGAAAGACTACAGGCAATATACCTGTTACGGGTGTCACGAACATTCGAGGCGCGATATTGCAAGAGAGCACAGGGAGGAAGGTATTAGAGAGTTCAGTAACTGTGTCGAGTGTCATCGAAACAGTAACGAAGATGATGCGGAGCACCTGTGGCGGAAAAAGAGCGGCGCTTCCTCCTATTCTGATTGATTGATTTTCATGAATGGAGATGTCATGCCGTTCATCAGGTATAAGAAAAAAATCATGCCGCACTTGATGCGGCATCCATACTGTTGCTGATTGGAAAATGGATCCCCGGGTAAGACCTGTGAAATAGTTGCTTTAGATTTCACAGGTCTTACCCGGGGATGACTCAGAATAGAGAACTCAAAAGGAAGTTCTACATCCTCAGTTCGCCGGTTTCTGCCTGGTCGATGAGGTTGTCGTTTGCATAGATCAGAACCTCGACACGACGGTTCAGGCGACGGCCTGAGGCTGTTTCATTCGATGCTACTGGACGTGTTTCGCCGAAACCAACGGTTGAAACACGGGCTGAGCTTACATTGTAGGCGCGAAGAAGAGAGGCAACAGATTCTGCGCGTTGTTCAGAAAGCTGCTGATTGTATGATTCACTACCCTGTGAATCGGTGTGACCTTCAATGACGATGTTGGTGTCGTCATATTTGTTCAGAATATTTGCCAGCTTCTGAATATTGTACCTGCTGGTGGACGTAAGCGTTGAAGAACCGGTGGTAAACAAAAGGCCGGTGTCGAACACAACCCTGATTCCTTCACCGACGCGTTCAACCATAGCGCCTTCAACCTGATTGTCAATTTCTTCTGCCTGGGCATCCATGTAATCCCCGATAAGAGCGCCTGCAGCTCCGCCGATCACAGCGCCGAGAAGAGCCCCTTTGCCCCAACTGCCTGTCTGGCTGCCGATAATACCGCCGAGAACGGCTCCCGATGCCGCTCCTATACCAGCTCCTCTACCAGCACCGGTTGTGGTGGTACATCCCCATGTAACTGTAGTCATGGCAAGAATCAGAACAAGAGCAAGAGGTTTTGTCAATTGTGTTACTTTTCTCATCGCTTTTTCGAAATTTAGTGTTAAAAAAACAAGGATGAACGTTCTGATGACCCCCATCAGTCATGTAGGAACAGTTACAATAGAATAGTAGTATAAAATAGTCTAAAAAATTCCCAGCTTTTCGTAAGCAGATACTATTAATTGCTACATGTGTAGGTTTTTGTCGATACAGCAGTGTTTCGAGGAGGAATTTTACGCAGTCAGTGAGTGTTCATCTTTCAAGCAATACCTCCTTTTATAAAACATAATCAGGAAACGATGCTTCAGGGAAAGGAAGAATGGAAAGCTGCCGCAGAATCCCGGCTGCCCCCTTCTGAGGAAATAATAAAGAGAAATCGGGCTATTACATCTCACTATGCCCGCTTGTATCTTGATCATCATGATATTTTTAAATGGGCCGGGATGGCGGCATTCGCTTCGAGCCAGGTGGGTATTGCTCTGGCTTTCGTCGAAATGATGCAGACACCGGCAAAGATGATGAGTTATGGTGGGGTTAAAAAGCGAGAGAGCAATGATAGTAATATCCTTGAGGAAATGGGTGAACTTTTTGCCGGTGCTGCAAGGATAGTCTTTTTTCTCCCTTTCTCGGTCTATGACGTTGCGTCACGGAATATTCTTTTGAATGATCTGGAAGAAATTCGTAAAGGAAACAATGCTATTTACAACGATATTGCCTGGGCACACATGGCGTACCTTGAAGGGGGTCTTAAAGAGATCGAGGACAATGTGGCTGAAAATGAGCGCGAGTTTTTGCTTTCCGGCTTCCGGCTTATCGATCAGGGGGCAGGTCTCAGAAAGTCGAACAAAGGTCTCGATGAGGCTGATGCATTGATCAGGGAGGGAAACATAAAGTTGCTCAGGCATGAGCAGATCAATACGCTTGGTCCCATATTCGAGGCGATAAGCCCGCAGGGACGTGTCGTTGTTTCATTCGGCAGTGAACTGAATTTTGGAGAGGCAGCGCCTCCCGGTCACCCGTCAAGAGCCTCTTTTGCTGACCATTTCGGTTATCTTGATGCGGTAGTGGGGAATAAGTGCGTGGCCAATTCCGAGCATCGCTGGCAATGGATTGAAGAGTGTGTTCTTCCGGCCTGGTATGCGGTCGATGAAGGGTTTTCGAAATGGGAGGGTACGGCAAAGCGTTTCAGATTCATGGCTGAAGGAGGGCATGGCAAACATTAGCCGGTGTTTCATTTCGCTTCGGCAATGTCTCGCTTTCCTGGGACTGAACGTAAGAGATTCAGCTTTTTTCGCGTGCTATGAGCCAATAAGAAACACCGAGTCCCAGCACGACTGCCGCTATTCCAAGCAGATAATCCGGGGTCAGTTTGTCGAGATCGAGAATAATTACTTTTCGGGATATGGCCATCAAAGCCGTTGCCACAACCAGTTTAACCGGAACGATGTTTGTACCGAGATAAAGGCGAATATTGATAAAAATTTCAATCGCAATGAGAACAGCAAGAAATGCACCGAAGGTTTCCAGCAGATCATTGATGTTGAGTAAGAAAAATGGTGCCTCGCTCAGGCGTGTGTAAAGGACAAAAACAACATCACCGATTCCCCACATAATAACCAGTACCATCAGAACCGCAAGAGCCTTGACGGTAACCCGTATGATTCTGTGCAGGAATCTTATCAGAGGGTCTTCGTGTGCTGGCGGAAGTTCCTCATGATATGCAATGAATGGATGATGCTGGTCCTCTTCCGTGTTTTTTTTCTCTTCCATACTTTCTGTCTGTTGGTACCGTCAGGGTGACGAGTTCTTGTTTTGCTTCCACAGATGTACTGGGGGCACTATCTGGAACGTAGTGCATCAACCGGATCGAGCATTGCTGCTTTGTATGCTGGGAATATACCAAAAGAAATGCCTATACCGCTACATACGGCAATTGAAATGATGACCCAGGCTACAGGGAGTATCGGAGGAATATTGAAAGCTATCGCTACAATATTGCCGGCGCTTGCTCCTGCGAGGATTCCTATCAGGCCGCCGGTCAGGGAAAGAAAAAGTGCTTCGAGCAGGAACTGGCGCATGATGCTTGTTCTCGGGGCTCCGATCGATTTTCTGATGCCTATTTCCCTCGTCCTTTCAGTGACGCTGACCAGCATGATGTTCATGATGCCGACGCCCGCCGTTACAAGAGCCATAAAGCTGATTATAAAGGCGCCTATACTTATTGTTCGCTGAAAATCGCGGAAAGAGTCAACCAGTGCCTCGTTTGTGCGGAGTTCGAAATTGTTCGGTTTTTCAATGGTCAGTCCTCTCGCTACCCGCATAGCGCCGATTGCCCTGTCTATGGTTGCCTGGTACTCTTTTTGGGAGAAGGCTTCTATTGTAATACTGATACTTCTTTTAACGTTTATATGAGCAAGATAACGGGTAATGGGGATGATAACCAGGTTGTCCTGGCTCTCACCGAATGCGGCACCTTTTTTCGTAAAGACGCCTACAATGCGGCAGACTTTTCCGTTGACCTTGATTGATTTTCCTACCGGATTTTCTCCGGTAGGAAAAAGGGTGTTCAGAAGATCGTGCCCGATAAGAGCTACATTTCTCGAGTACAGAATGTCGTTTTCGACAAGGTTTCTGCCGGTTTCGATATCAAAGCCGTTTGCCGATGCAAAATTTACATCAGCTCCGAAAAGGAGGACGTCAGGGTTTGTCGAGAGGTTTTCGTAGGTCGCCAGATTACCTGACGAGGAAACCTGTATTCCGATATTTTTTGCTTTTCCCCTCATAAGCTTTTTGAAAGCAAGTCCTTCGTCATAGGTTATGTCGGGGCGGTTGATGAACCTGCTCCGGCCGTGCCCGCCAAAAAACGTCGCCGGATATTTCTGGATTTCGAACGTATTGGAGCCGAGGCTTGACAATCCGCTCGCTACCGAACGGTCTACTGCTTGCAGCGCAGTCATCACCGCGATAATGGAGAAAACTCCGACTGCTACCCCCATGGTTGTAAGCCAGGAACGGAGCTTGTTAGCCTGCAGAGAGTATGTTGCCTGTAAAACGGTTTCTCGCAGTTTCATGAAGGTAAGTCAACGGTAAAATGGCAAAAGTCAAAACAAGAAAGTCCCTGTGTACGATACAATTCAAAAACTCAGCATTTCAATCTCATCCTTACTCGTACCTCAGCGAATCAGCCGGGTCGAGTTTGGAGGCGGTTATGGCCGGAGCGAGACCTGAAAAAACTCCAGTTAAAACAGAAACGAAAAGACTGATCAGTACAAGCAGAAGAGAAAAACGAATAGGGAACTCGGGTAGTACTTTTTCAATTCCCAGAGTGATCGAAATGGCAATGATAAGCCCGACGATTCCACCTAAGAGGCAGATGGTGACCGATTCGATCAGAAACTGGAGCAGTATCGTTCTTCTTCTTGCTCCCAGTGCTTTTCTCAGCCCGATTTCTCTTGTTCGTTCTTTGACGCTCACAAAGGTAATATTCATAATGCCGATCGCTCCGACAAAAAGAGACATTCCGGTTATGAAAATACCTGCGACTGCGATACCGTTTTTGATAGGATCGAGCTGGCTTTTGAACGCTTTTTGCTCGTTGATAGAAAAGTCATCCTGCTTGCCTGGAGGGAGTCGTCTGATCCTGCGCATGATGCCTTTCAGCTCTTCCTTTGCATCAGCAACCCTCACTTTTTCTCTGACTTTTATCCGTAAGGTGACATATCTGCTGCTGCCATATACTTTCTTGAAGGCAGGCAGCGGGATGACGATCTGGTTGTCAAAGCTGAAAAGCCCAAGGAATTTCCCCTGTTTTTTAAAAATTCCGATAACACGGAACTTCTGGTTTTTCAGTCTGAGTGTCTTGCCGAGTGCCGGTTCGTTTGGAAAGAGTCCGCTTGCAATATCGTCGCCGATGACACAAACCATTGCTCCGCTCTCTGATTCATGGGGGAGGAAAAATCTGCCCTGAGACAAATCGCCTGAGGCGGTTCTGAGGTATTCCGCATTTGTTCCAAGTGCAAAAACCTGCAACAGGTTTCTATCCCTGTAACTTGCCGACCCCATGTAAGTGGACATTTGAGGAACCGCTATTTCAAGCATGGAATCAGGAGTGTCGGCAATGATGCGGTTAATCTGTCCGGCATACTCTGTTTTGAGGTCAGGCCGGTTTCTGTAACGCCACCATTCCCCCATGGTGCCCCAGGAGCCTTTCTGTACATAAACCACATCATAGCCAAGCATGGAGAGGCTTTTCTCGAAACCTGCATCAATTCCGCTGATTGCCGTCCCCATCATGGTTATGGAAACAATGCCGATAATTACTCCGAGAGCGGTAAGAAACGACCTTGTTTTATTGCTTTTTATTTGGTCGACAGCCATCAGCAGGCTTTCGTATGTTTCCTGGCCAAAGCTTCTCATAGGGTCTTAACGACTCATGTCGCTTTCGATTTTGCCGTCGCGCAATCTTATGATACGGCGCGAATGGCTGGCGATATCCTCTTCATGTGTTATGAGGATGATGGTATTGCCGGCCTTGGACAGTTCACTGAATATCTCCATGATGTCCTGACTTGTTGTGGTGTCGAGGTTTCCGGTCGGTTCGTCGGCGAGAATCAGTGAAGGGTTGTTGATCAGGGCCCTTGCGATTGCTACTCTTTGTATCTGCCCACCGGAAAGTTCAGAGGGTTTATGGGTTATCCGGTCGCCAAGACCTACTTTTTGCAGCGCTTCGAGAGCACGCTCTGATCGTTCTTCCGCATCGATTCCGGCGTAGATAAGTGGAAGTTCAACATTTCTCAGGCAATTGAGACGAGGCAGCAGATTGAAAGTCTGAAAAACAAAGCCGACTTCGTGGTTCCTGATTCGGGCAAGTTCATCGTCATCCATTTCCGCAATATTCTTTCCGTTGAGCTCATAGGTGCCTGATGAGGGGGTGTCGAGGCAGCCGATGATATTCATCAGGGTTGACTTTCCGCTACCCGAAGGTCCCATTATAGCGACATATTCGTTATGTTGAAATGTGAGGTTGATGTTGTCGAGAGCCTTGACCTGCTGGTTTCCCATTTCATAAAACCTACAGACGGCCTGCATGTTGATAACGGTATCGGTCATGGGCGCTCATTCTTTTTTCAGCTTCACCGCACTGCCATCCTGAAGGAGCTTCGTTATTGCTGTGTAACTGCCGGAAACCACTGTTTCATCCTCCTGTAAACCTTCCAGGATCACAATATGAGTATTATCCGTCGTTCCGGTTTCGACTGGACGAAACTGAACGACTTCGTTTTTAACAATGAATACGCCTTGATGACTGCCGTTGCTGTTTCGGGCCGGCTGGAGATCGGATTGGTTTTTCCCTGCGTATGCCCGACTGTTTCCTTCCGGTAAAGATTCCCTTAGAGTGACGCTTTGAATAGGTACGACAAGAGCATTCGGGACGCGTTCGGTTTCTATGTCAGCCGTAGCACTCATGCCCGGTTTCAGGAGTCTGTTGTGATTTAAAATGCGGATCTTGACCGAAAAGTTGGTGACCTCTTCTTGGGTTCCCTCAGATTCGGTTATGGCGGAATTTGATATTTCCCGAACCAATCCGTCGAATGTTCTGTTACCGAAAGCATCGACATTGACGATGACCCGGTCACCTCGTTTGACGTTGACTATATCGTTTTCGTTTACTTCGACTTCAACCTGCATACTGTCGAGATTTGCTATTCTGAGTACATCGGTTCCCTGGAATTGTCCTGTTCCGACAACTCTTTCACCGCTTTTGCTGTTCAGCTCAATAATTGTACCGCGGATTGGGCTGGTTAAAGTTGTTTTCTCGAGCTGCTCGAGCGACTGATCAAGAAAACTCTTGTTTTGTTTGATGGTAAAAAGCGAGGCTTCATAGGTCGCTTTGGCCGCCTCTGCGTTGGTTTTCGTGGACAGATAGTCTGTATCGGAAATCAAACGGTCTTTGTGGAGAACCGATGCTTTACGTAAATCATCTTCAGCCTTGAGTTTTCTTGCTCTTGATTCGAGACTTTGTGATTTCGAGAGGTTGAGCTGGGCTCTGTTCTGTTCAACCTGGTTGATGTAAACATCCGGTTCGATTTTAAATAATAGTGCTCCTTTTTCAACAGTTTGGCCTTCTTTGATGGGCAGTTCGATGATTTCTCCGGATACATCGGGTGAAATGGTTACTTCCAATTCCGGTTCGATCTTACCGGTTGCCGTGACATAATGGACAACTTCCTTTCTGAACGCTTGTTCAACCGTTACTTCGATTTTTTTCTGTAGCCCTGAGAACCATAAACCCACACCGATAATCACTATCAAGATAAAGGCGATGGAAAGGATGATACTGTTGCGCCGTTTCTTTTTTTGACTTTTTTTCATCATGGATGGACGGAATTACTCGACGGTAAGAATGCCCGTTGCAAAATCGAGGATATTTTTTTGCAGAGCAAGATTATATATCGCTTGTGAGTATTCGGAACGAGCACTGACAAGGGTTGCTTTGGCTGTACTGGCTTCTACGAAACCTGCAGAACCGAGGTCATATTTTTTCTTGACGGTCTCATAGGCTTTTTCAGCGGCCCTGAGACCCTGCTTTGCTGTTTCAATCTCTGTAAAGGCGGCACTGTAGTTATCGACAGCAAGTTGAATGTCGATTGCTATATCATGTTCGAGATCGGCAGTATCCAATTCCTCGTTGAGGTAATTGACTTTTGCCTGCTCTACGTTGTAGCGGGTAAGAAAGCCATCAAAAAGAGTCCAGTTCAACGTGATGCTCAGAGAGTAGCCTAACAGGTCGGATAACTGGTCGGAAAGAGGCGGGTAATGCGGAGTACCGGCAGTTGTTTCATAGTAAGGATATCCTAACGTATTCAGACTGAATGCAAGGTCGAGTGTCGGATAACGCTGTGATGAAGCGCTGGTCACATCCCATTTTGCAGCTTCGGTTGAAAAAACAGCACTTTGCAGATCTGTTCTGTTTGCGAGCCCAAGCGTAACAAGACTGTCCGGATCAACCGAAGAGGGAAGTGATGTGAGTGCATCGATAGGAATCTCGGCAACCGCAACTTCTTCTGTATGGTCGATGCGGAGCTTTCTGACTAATTCCAGTGTGCTGCTGCGGAGTGTGTTTTCGGCTCTGATAACCGATAGTTCATCATTTGCCGTCTCGGCCTGCTGTTGATAATAATCTGTGACAGGCTTTAAACCGATCTCGTACTGACGTTCGGTCAGTTGAAGCTGGTCTTGTGATGACAACAGATTTTCACGGGCGATTTTTAAGAGTTCAGTGTCAAGAAGAACCTGGTAATATGACTGCGTAACATCATAGGCGATTGTCTGGCGAGCCCGGAACAACGAGAATCCCGAAGCTTCGCGGAGATTTATTGCCGACTGTAGAGAGGCGTAATCCTTGAAACCGTTGAACAGGTTAAGTGAGGTTGTCAGGTTGAGATCGACATTTTCATTTCTTGTTGTTAAAACCGATCCGCTTGCCGGATTGGAATAGACTCTTGACACGGAAAGAGGAGTGTAGCCGGCGGAAACGGATACTTTGGGGAGAAATTGCCCATAACTTTTCAGTAGATCGGCTCCCTGGAGTCTGACGGTATTTTCCGCTTTTTTTACTGAAGAAGAGTTTTGAAGAGCTATTTCCACACATTCCTGCAGGGTGAACAACCTCTTTTCTTCCTCTGCACCGTGTGTTATGCTTTGATATAGTGTTATCAGGCAGGTTGCTGCAATAAAGAAAACTCTCAACGATCGGGTCAATGATGGTATCGGTCTCACTGTTGTCAGCGTGGTTAATCAAGATCGTAACTCGGGGACAATATAAGGCTAAAATTCGGATCACACTATCTTAAACCGAGTGTTCACCCAAATGCTTGATAGCGTTAACATTTTGAAAAAAAACTGTTAAGAGAAAGGGCTTCCGCAATTGTTTCCTGCTTTGTACGCTTTTTCCCATGCCTTCTGTCTCCAGCCTGATAGTTGTCTCTCATTGTCGAGGTATCGTTTTATCCAGTCAAGAACTTTGACGGCGATGACAACCCAACTCTTGCGGAATTGTTGACAGTTTTTTCGGTTGATTGCTGTGAGCCCGGTTTGCAGTGATCGTGATGGAATAATCGAGAGCAAACCCGGAAATTTGTCTTACAGTTTGTCAAGAAGTGAGGAAATTGCCTGCTTGTAGGTTTCCGCCTTGGGGGGATTGAGCTGCATGAGGTCCGTATAGATTTTTATCGCCTTTTTATAGGCCCCTTGTTCCGTAAAGATAGTGGCAAGGCTTTCCGTCGGGACAGGTATGAATTCTTCATCCGAAAACGGTTGTTTTTGCTCGTTCATCGGGGTTGGGTCGCTGGTTTCGGATGCCTTCGGCGGTTCAAAATCAGCCAGAGCGATCGAAAGCTCTTCAAGTTCGGCAGTCAGCTCGTCGGAAGGTGCCTGCAGGAGGAGAAAATGTGCCTCGATTAATTCTTTCCAGGCCACTTCATTGTGCGGTACAATCCTGCAGCATGTTTTCAGCGAGTTTAGCGCTTCGCGAAAACGTTGAGTTCCCTTCAGGGCTCTACCGAGAAGGAGGTGGAATGTATAGGAACCCTGAAAGTTGTCGCGTTCAGCTTCGAGTTTTTTCATTCCCGCAGAATACTCGCCTCTTGAGAGGTCGAGGGAGACATCGGCAAAAAAAAGATGAGGATCGGTTACCATAGTATTCAGTTATCGAAAAGCAAAGAGTAAAGGGGGTGATCGATGATCGAAGGACTATTCCAAGTTTAGGTTATGGTACGGTTTTTTCCAAAGCAAACTGCAGCAATTTGTCGACAAGCTCGGTAAAACCAATGCCACTGTTTTCCATCAACATGGGGTACATACTGATGCCGGTGAATCCGGGGATTGTATTGATCTCGTTGAAAATGAGCCGGCCACTATCGTGTTCAATAAAAAAGTCGGCCCTGGCCATACCGCTGCAGCCAAGGGCTTTGTAGATTTTGATTGCCGATTCTTGCAGCGATGCATGGGTCTTTTGATCGATCTTGGCTGGAATATGAAGTTTTGCCGCGTTACCGATATACTTGTCTGTATAGTCATAAAAATCACCACCGGGTTCGATTTCACCAGCGCAGGATGCTATGGGGTTTTCGTTGCCGAGAAGAGCGACTTCGACTTCACGTCCGTTGACGGCTCTTTCTATGATGATTTTTTCATCAAGGCGGCAAGCTGCTTCGATGGCTTCCGGTAAGGTGTCCATATCATGGACTTTTGAAATGCCCACCGAGGAACCCAGAGTTGCCGGTTTCACAAAGAAGGGCGGCGAGAAATACTCCTCAACCATGGTGAGAATAGCGGAAGGATCAATGAGATAATCGTTGCTCGATGCGGTGATATATTCCGCAATGTTCAGTCCGGCCGCCGCCGCACAGATTTTTGTTACGGCTTTGTCCATGGTTATGGCCGAAGCCTGTACGCCACAACCGGTGTAAGGGATACCGAATATTTCAAGAAGGCCCTGAACCTTTCCGTCTTCGCCGTATGTTCCGTGCAGAACAGGAAACGCTACATCGATGCCTTTTTGCTGAAAATCAAATCTGAAAAGATCATTTTCACGGTTTTCCGTCATGTTGCGCAGCTGATAACCGGTTTCCTCAAGAGAATGCTGTTTCAGCAAGCTGGACATATCGAGGTCAAGAATTTCCTGGGCGGTTCGGCCCATGAACCATTCACCGTTTTGTGAGATGTAGAGTGGATAAATGGTGTATTTCTGTTTATCGATATGTTCGGCAATAGCTTTTGCCGAAATAATCGAGATTTCGTGTTCTG
Organism: Prosthecochloris marina; assembly: GCF_003182595.1. Classification (NCBI taxonomy): domain Bacteria; kingdom Pseudomonadati; phylum Chlorobiota; class Chlorobiia; order Chlorobiales; family Chlorobiaceae; genus Prosthecochloris; species Prosthecochloris marina. The sequence continues at coordinate 98,232 of NZ_PDNZ01000004.1, read as the reverse complement.
GGGATTTTCCTCCGAAAAGAAGTGCTACTACGCGATCGGACATGTCTTGCTGATTTCTTTGGTTGATCGGGGCAAGGCTTTTCCTGCCTGAACCGGATGTTTGAATCTTACTTCTAAAGCATCGATAACTTACACATAACCTGTTGTTATTCAGTCGGATATGGTTGCAAGCTATAGGACTGTGAAAAAAAGAATGCTCATCTGACGTATGTTCGGCAATTGTGTAATGCTGACCATAATAAGTGGAATAGATAAAAGAATGGCCAAACTTCAAAAGTAAAAAATGAAAAAAGATGTTTTGGGATCAGATGGTTTATCTTCCGGCCAGGAGGCTGTGTTCGACAGCTATGCAACGGTTTTGTATGACTTCAAGTCCTGCCTGTTCTGCTTTGCGGGAAGCCGCATCATTGGTTATGCCAAGCTGCATCCAGATGACTTTCGCCCCGATCTCGATCGCCTGGTCGACAATCGGCTCGACGTCTTCCGATTTTCGAAAAATATCCACTATTTCAATAAGGTTTCTTTTTTCGGCGGGTATTTCGAGCAGGGAAGGGTAGCATGTGATGCCAAAAACACTGTTCAGGTTGGGGTTGACAGGATAAATTGTGTACCCGGCGTGGATAAGATATTTTGTTACGTTGCGGCTGGGTTTTCCGCGTTTTTCGGAAACGCCGATAACGGCAACGTGCTTATAGACTTCAAGTATTTCCCTGATAGTCATATGGTCGTGTTTATCTACATGATGGATGGGTCACTGGAAATATAACGATTCAGGGTAAAGTCTGTCAGCCGAAACTGGAAAAAAGCTCTCGAAGACAAGCAAGAACAAGGGAAACTTACAGGTACGGGTGCGTGTTAGAATTTTTATAGGTGTAAGAGAGAAAAAAGCATTGAGGGAGGTGCGGTTATGGCAAACGGTCGTTTTTGTTTTTACCTGTTCATAGTGATTTTTCTTTCAGGGTGTTCGGCTTTTTCGGTAGTGTCGGATTATGATCAGAAGTATGATTTCAAGTCTTTTCAGAACTACAGATGGCCGGTGGAAAGCGAAGGGATAAGAAAAGGGGATGTGCTTGTTGAAAATCCGCTGGTGTACAAGAGAGTACAGGCTGCCGTCAATGAGCAGCTTCGTGCTAAAGGTTTCAGGCTTACAGGTTCTGAAAATGCGGATTTTATCGTTTATACCCATGCCGGTGTGAAGAAGCAGAAAACCTACCACAATAGCTTCGGCGTCGGGGTTCCCTATGGCCCTTATCGATGGTATACGCCTTGGTGGGGGCCTTATGGAGGATATACTTTTGTCAGCTACTATGATGAAGGTTCTTTGGTTATCGATATTATCGATGCTCGGACAAAAGAGCTGGTTTGGCGTGGTGTGGCGACAAGGATTGTTCGGGACTACCGCAATGCTGAGGATATGCAGCGCGATATCAATGAAGCGGTGGCTAAAATTCTTGAAAATTTCCCGCCTGGAGCAGAACCGGAGATGAAGTAAGCGTTCCGGTGACGGGTAGCAGGAAATGGGCGGGATCAGAAGAGGGTTGTGATTTCACGTTCATCGAGTATTTGTACGTCGACCGCAAGTATTTTCGATACTGACGTTATCATGGCATTGCTGATCGTCATGAAATCGGGAATACTGCCGGTTATTTCATACAATGAGGTTGTTTTGCTGTTGAGGTCTCGGGTGATGTTGGACAGGATCTCTCTGTCCCGGCAACGAAGGAGTTTTCCGATCATTTTATGCTTTGTGGAAAGGAGCAGTGAGCCATGCTGCAGAATGGCCCTGTCCGATCGTCTTTGCGCAGAACCTACAAGTTTTCGCCCGTCCACATGGAGTTCGTTTCGGGCTGATGCCGTGAAGCAGCTTACCGATTCTGCAGAGCTATAGCGTTTTCTCATGTCAGGGGTTGTGCGGCAGAATGCAGCTTTGACTCCCAGGATCATAAGGGTTTCGAGAAGAACTTCATGAACCATTTCATAGATTGCCGCATTGCTCCTGCTGGTTTCGGCGCAGAACGCGTAGGTGAACTCGTCGATATGAAGCACCGCTCTGCCGCCTGTCGGTCGTTTGACAATGTCTATATGTTTCGCTCGACAAGACTCCTCGTCAATTTCAGAGGGGTTTTGTCCATATCCGAGAGAAAGCGCTGGAGGATTCCATGCATAAAAACGCCACAGCATACTTTCCTTGCCGAACTCCTTCTGAAATTTGCTGGTTCTGAACAGTTCCAGGAGCTGTGTGTCAAAATCCATATTCCATGACCCCTCACGGGCTCCTGTAGATACAGCGTAGACTGGGGAGTGTGAACGTTTCATGGCATAGGTTTTTCTTCCGAAAGGATGATGGTCTTAAGAAATCAGGATAGCATATGCATGCCATATTCCAAACCGGTTTAAGATAAAGCTGAAGATATTTTTTATGGGACCTTTTGGGCATGTTCTTTTTATTATTTTGGGCTGTCAGGATAACAACTTTAAAGGAATACCAATGAGTAACAGAGAAATCGTCAAAAAACTTCCGCATGTAACAACCCGAAGGCTTCTTGAGATGAAGGAGCAGGGAGAAAAGATTGCCATGCTTACGGCATACGATTATACGACAGCCAGAATTCTTGACCGTTCGGGTGTTGACGTCATTCTTGTAGGTGACTCGGCCAGCAATGTTTTCTCCGGGCACGATACGACGTTGCCGATTACCATTGAAGAAATGATCTACCATACCAAGGCGGTTGTCCGTGGCGTACAGGCAGAAACCAGTAGGGCGATGGTGGTGATCGACATGCCTTTCATGAGTTATCAGCTTTCAAGTGAAGAAGCGTTGCGCAATGCGGGCAAGATCATGAAAGACAATGAGTGCGATGCCGTGAAAATGGAAGGCGGAAAGGTCATTGTTGATACGGTAAAACGGATAACCGATGTCGGTATTCCTGTCATGGGCCATCTTGGTTTGACACCACAGTCTATTTATAGATTTGGCAGTTATAAAGTGAGGGCACGTGAAAAAACGGAGGCGGAAGAGCTGCTTCGTGATGCAAAACTTCTTGAAGAGGCTGGCGCTTTTGCGCTGGTGCTTGAAAAAATTCCTGCCAACCTTGCTGCTGAGGTAACCCGGTCGATATCCATACCGACAATCGGGATCGGAGCGGGTCAGATATGCGATGGACAGGTGTTGGTTATCAATGATATGCTTGGACTGAATACGGAGTTTCATCCGCGCTTTGTCAGGAAATATGCTGATCTTGACAACATTATTCATGATGCAGTCAGCCGGTATGTCGATGATGTCAGGAACGGGCAGTTCCCTTTAGAAGAGGAAAGTTATTAAGCGGTTGTAAATGATATGCACAAGAGCGTTCTTTATGTTACACAATATGAGGTCGCTTTGCCATGAACTATGAGAAACGATAAGAAAAAGGACAACTTCCGAGAACGAAGAACGGGACTGCCTTTTGTTTTCCGCTCGTTTATTCCTTCTGTGTTGACTGTGATGAACATGGTCTGTGGATATGTGGCCATTGTCATGTCCGGGTCGGACCGGTTTGTTGTTGCCGGGTGGGTTATCGTTCTTGCGGCTTTGTTCGATGTTGCCGATGGATTTGTTGCAAGAATGACCGATACGGCATCGAGGTTCGGCATCGAGCTTGATTCTCTTTCCGATCTCGTTTCTTTCGGAGTTGCCCCGGCGTACTTGGTTTATAAGTTCGGGTTGGAAGATATCGGGGCTGTAAAAGGTGTAATTCTCAGTTCGATGCTTGTTGTGGGAAGTGGGCTGAGGCTTGCAAGATTTAATGCAGGTGTGCCCGGTTACCGTAAAGACTTTTTTTCCGGACTTCCAACTCCTGCCCAGGCTCTGACGGTTGCCAGTTTTGTACTCTGGATGGATGCCGAGAGCTTTCTGGACCGCTATCAGCTTCAGAATGCGTTGTCGCTGCTAACTGTTGTTCTTGCCTTTCTTATGGTCAGCAGGGTAAATTACGACGCTTTTCCTGAGCCGACGCTCGAAACCGTCAGAGAAAAACCCCTTCAAATGTTTTTTTACCTGACAGTGTTCTTTTGTGTGCTTATCTATCAGGCAAAGGCTTTATTTCTGGCCATGTTATTGTATATTCTGCTGGGCGTTCTGAGATCACTGTCTCTTTTTTTCAGGCAGATTGTTTTGCAGAGATGAACAAAAGGATTTTTTCTACACAAAACTGAAAAGGAAAAAGAAAAGAATTATGGCGTACAAGGCAAAAATCAGGGTTACTCTCCGGCCTTCGATCCTGGATGTACAGGGAAAAGCTGTACAGCATGCCCTTGAGAATCTCGGATACTCTACGATTGATTCTGCAAGAATCGGTAAGTACATAGAGGCTACGATCAACGAAGAGGATCATGTCGAGGCAGAACGCATCGGCGATGAGATTTGTCGGAAACTTTTAGCCAACCCTGTAATGGAAGACTATTCGATTGAACTGGAAAAAATCAATTAAAGTAATTCAAGAATGGATACTGTTACCATAGGCATTGTTGTTTTTCCCGGTTCAAATTGTGATCATGATACTGAATTTGCAGCTGCGTCCTTTTCGAAAACTACAACCAGAATGCTATGGCATAAGGAGCATGACTTACAGGGAAGCGATGTCGTTATTTTGCCTGGGGGATTTTCTTACGGAGATTATCTCAGGGCTGGGTCGATAGCGAAGTTTTCACCTATTATGCAGGAAGTTGTGGCTTTTGCCCGCAAGGGTCATCCTGTGCTCGGTATCTGTAACGGTTTTCAGGTGCTTCTCGAGTGCGGTCTTCTCGAGGGGGCTCTGTCGAGAAATCGTGACAAAAAGTTTATCTGTCGTCATATGCATGTAAAGGTTGAAAACAACCGAACCATGTTTACCTCGCTCTATAATGAAAGCGAAGTGCTCAATCTTCCTGTTGCTCACGGCGAGGGAAATTACTATGCTCCCAAAGAGATGATAGATAGTCTCGAAGAACATGACCAGATTGTGTTCAGATACAGTGACGCAGAAGGGAGCATAACTGAAGAGGCTAATCTCAATGGCTCTGTTTCGGCGATAGCCGGTATTTCCAACAGGGAGAAAAACGTTCTCGGTCTCATGCCTCATCCGGAAAGAGCAAGTGAGCCACTACTTGGATCGAACGATGGTTCAAGAATGTTCGAAGGGCTGATCGAGCATGTTCTTGATTGATTTTTCTTGTTTCTTCTGACACTTCTTTCATTGTTGATTGGTGAAAAGGCAAAACACTAAACATTGCAGTGCAGATGACCCCCTTGAAAAACCGTTTTGCTCAATTTGAAAAGAGCACTCGAGGCTTCTGGGGCGTTCAAAAAAAAACACTGTTCTCCTGGCTTCTGTTTGATTTTGCCAATACGTCATTCAGTGTCATGATGGTGACGTTTGCCTTTCCTCTTTACTTTAAAAATGTCATATGCGAAGGTGAGCCCCGCGGAGACGCATTGTGGGGGGCGAGTCTTGGTATTTCAATGTTGATCGTCGCCGTTATCTCACCGGTACTGGGTGCCGCTGCCGATTTTTCCGGGAGAAGAAAGCGGTTTCTGTTTGTTTTTACTCTCTTTTCTGTCGTGGCTACAGCATTGCTTGGTTTAACAGGTCCCGGTATGGTGGTTATCGCTGTCGTTCTCTTTGTTGTAGCAAATGCGGGTTTTGAGGGTGGCCTTGTGTTTTACGATGCCTACCTTCCTGAGATAGCTTCAGAGCGAAGCATTGGAAGGGTGTCGGGATATGGTTTTGCCATGGGATATCTTGGGGCGCTGGCGATTCTTCTGCTTTTGTTTCCTTTACTCAAGGAGGGAATTGTCATCGAGAATATGCAGAATGTCACCTTGAGTTTTTTTCTTGTAGCTCTTTTCTTCGCTGTTTTTGCAGCCCCTCTCTTTTTTGTGTTGCGGGATGAGAAAAAAACAGCCGTCAATATGCATTTCGTGGGTCGATCCATCCGTGAGGTCAAATACACCATATCGCATATCATGAGTTACCCTGATCTCGCTCGTTTCCTTCTTGCATTTTTCTTTTACAACGATGCAATTCTGACAATTATCGGTTTTTCATCGATTTATGCACAGAATACGCTTGGTTTCACCTCCGGTGAGCTGATCATTTTCTTTATGGTGGTTCAGACAACGGCGATCTTTGGTTCAGTTATTTTCGGAGTGATTACCGATAAAATAGGTCCGAAAAGGACTATTGTACTGACGCTTATTATCTGGTGTGTGGTAATCATGATGGCGATTGCAACCACGGACAAACTGTTTTTCTATTACACGGGACTGCTTGCAGGCATGTCGATGGGGTCTTCAAAAGCAGCCTCCCGCTCCATGATGGCGAGGCTTACGCCTCCCAAGCATGTAACCGAGTTTTTCGGTTTCTATGACGGCACATTCGGAAAAGCTTCGGCAATTGCAGGACCGGTTATTTTCGGAGTGATTTCTTCTCTTGCGGGTGACCAGAGAATCGCTCTTGCCTCGCTTTTGCTCTTTTTTGTCATCGGGCTTTTTCTCATACTCGGTGTACGTTCCCGTGCAGCGTATGCCAATGATGCCGCTATGGTGGATGGAGGGGATTATTTATAAAAATAGTTAGATTTATACACCTGCACAGAATGATTCTGCATAGGTATCATGAAGGATCATATCGAGTAACAGCATAACCGGTTTGAGCTGCACTGTCGTTTTGAAACGCTAAACATGGTTGCGCGCTATCACCATAGGGGCAACGGCTGGCGTATGGAAACAATTGATAAAAACATGAGCGGTTTTCTGGCGGAAAAAGCGATGAAATCCTTGAGCTTTTTTCGTTCTTTTCTGCCTTTTATGTGGAAGAACTTCATGCAGGATAGGATTTTGTTGAGTGCAGGTTCTCTTGCTTTTCAGTCTCTCCTGTCACTTGTCCCGCTTATGGCTGTAGTGCTGTCTGTTTTGAGTGTTTCCCCGGTTTTCGAGAACTTTCAGCGCTATGTCGAAGACTTTATTCTGCAAAACTTTGTTCCTGCTTCCGGTGAATTGCTCAAGGAGTATTTTTGGGAATTTCTCAGTAAGACTTCGACTGTACCGACTGTCGGTGGTATTTTTCTTTTTATCATAGCTCTGTTTCTTATATCGACGGTTGACCATACCATCAACCAGATCTGGAACGTGCACGCTCCCAGAAAAATCCTGCAGGGCTTTACCCTGTATTGGACCGTGCTTACTCTCGGGCCGATTATCATAGGCAGTGGTTTGGTGGCAAGCTCCTATGTCTGGTATACGGTTTTTACCGAAGGTCCCTTGCTTGAAATGAGAACGCGAATTCTCTCCTATCTTCCATTACTCAACTCTTTTCTTGCTTTTTTTCTGCTTTATATGCTTGTCCCTAACCACAGGGTGAAGTTTCTGCATGCTGTTGCGGGTGCTTTTATCGCGACACTTCTGTTTGAGCTTTCCAAAAAATGGTTTTCGTTTTATGTGACGACGTTTGCCACGTTCGAGCATATTTACGGCGCATTGTCAGTGATTCCCCTGCTTTTTTTCTGGATATATCTTATCTGGGTCGTCGCGCTTTCAGGAGCTGAGTTTGTCTATTGCCTCGGTGCGATGCGGCCTGTTGTAAAGGCAAAGTCGGAATTCAAACCCCTGAAAGGCATACAAAATGTCATTTCCGTCATGGCGCACATATGGCAGGGACAGCAGTCCGGCGAGTATATCAGTCTTAAAAAAGATGCTACTGTCGGTGATGGTATTAAAGGCCGAAAGCTGCGGGACATTGTAGATGTTCTCATGGAAAACAATTTTATTCATGTAACCGCAGATGGAAAACTTGCTTTAAGTGTCGATATACATGAAACTACACTGTATGATCTTTACCGGGTTATTCAGCATGAGGTAGCTGGAGAGCATGCATACGACAACGGGGATAGCGAATACAGCGCTTCGCTTGCTCGGCTTGAAAAGCGCATTCTGCATTGTCTTGAACAAAATATGAGCGAGCCTCTCGCAACGTTCATGAACAGGGATGGCGGAGCTGTAGTTGACGAAGTCGATAAGGAATAACATAATGGTTTTTTTTCGTGCGGTGTTTACTCTGTTTGATCGATATTACACTATGTTAGTGGATAGAAAATGGGGAGCGGCGTTCTACAAAATTCCGGAGCTTGGTGTTATATTCCATTTTGCCTATGCTCCGAACCATTCAAACACAATATGAAACACTCGATGTAAGTATGAGTTATCAGGTAATAGCCCGCAAATACAGGCCTAAAAAGTTTGCCGAGATTACGGCTCAGGAACATATTACACGTACCATCCAGAACTCCCTGCGTCTTGGCAGAGTTGGACATGGCTATATTTTTTCAGGTTTGCGCGGCGTAGGGAAGACAACTGCGGCAAGGGTCTTTGCCAAAGCGGTCAATTGCAGCAGGATGATCGAGGATCCGGTCTATCTCAAGGAAGTGACCGAGCCCTGTGGAGAATGTGAGAGTTGTCGGGATTTTGAACAAGGCACCAGTCTCAATATTTCGGAGTTCGACGCAGCTTCCAACAACAGTGTCGATGATATCAGATTGCTCAGAGAAAATGTCCGTTACGGACCGCAGAAGGGAAGGTACAGGGTTTATATTATCGACGAGGTCCATATGCTCTCGACAGCGGCCTTCAATGCGTTTCTGAAAACCCTCGAGGAACCTCCTGCTCATGCTATTTTCATTTTTGCGACAACTGAGCTGCATAAGATTCCCCCGACGATCGCTTCACGCTGCCAACGCTTTAACTTCAAGAGGATTCCTCTTGAAGAAATAGAAAAACAGTTACGCGGCATCTGTGAAGCTGAGCGCATCGATATTGACAGCGATGCCCTGCAGCTTGTCGGGCGAAAAGCGCAGGGGTCTATGCGTGACGCCCAGAGCATTCTTGATCAGGTTATAGCTTTTGCTATCGAGCAGGATGAAGAGCGCAGCATTCATTATGACAAGGTTGCGGAACTCCTAAACTATATCGACGATGATCAGTTTTTCGAAGTAACAGCGGCAGCTGCCGAAGGCAATCCGGCAAAAATGCTCGATGTTGCCAGGTTTGTTATCGATAACGGTTATGATGAGCAGGACTTTCTTGAAAAACTCATCGAACATCTTAGGAACTTTCTCATAGTCTATAACCTGCGTTCAACCAGATTGATCGAACGCCCTGAGCCTGTCAAGGAGCGTTATCAGCGTGATGCTGCCTGCTTTACACCTCAGGTTATCATGCAGATGATCGACTTGCTGCTTCAGGCACAGAAAGAACTCAAGTTTCAGTTTGAATATCAGTTCCGCTTCGAGCTCGTTCTGCTCAAACTCGTAGAGGTGGCCCATCCCGTTGGAACGGCACTGCCTGCAGCACCTTCGGAACGTGTAGCGGAAAAAAAAAAGCCCATGATCGGGTAGTAGGCTCGGATACCCCTGTGACGAAAGAGCCTCGGCCTGAACAAGTTTCTTTACCGGTCTCCAAGCCTGCATCTTCCCCGCCGGTCGATTCTCCTGCAACTGTTGACTTTTCTTCATGGCAAGACAAATTCTCGAAATTCGCCAAAAGTGAAAAGCGCCGTTCTTTGCCGGCGGTTCAGGAAGTTTCCGACGGTCGGCAAGGTATCTCGAAACCATTTGACGGAGTGGCGGAAGTACAGAAGTTCAGGGTTGAGTGGAAACAGTTTCTCGATGTTCTGTTGAAAAAAAATTACAAGGTTATCGTTACGCATCTTCGTTCCTGCGAGTTGGCCTCATTTTCTCATGGTGTTCTTCACATGAGTTGTTTTAAACGGTTTTCCTATGAGGAACTGCTGCATGACGCCAGCCTTCTGGCTCGTGAGCTGGAAGAGTTTTACGGCTTGGCGGTAAAACTGCATATCAGTTATGATGAAGAAAAAGATACAGGTAAGGAGCAAACCATATTTACCCTTTTCAGGGAACTTTCCGAAAGCAATGAAATTGTGAAGTTTCTTGTCAGGGAGTTCGGCGGAGAGCTTGTCTATTAAGCGCCAAACAGAAGGCTTCCATATTCCTTAAAAATTCATCATATTCAGGTCTTTTCAATTTGTCAACAATGTTCTACCCATTACCATGAGTGCAGCTGCAGGAACTAGGGATGATTTGCAGAACCGTTTTCGTACGCATTATTGCGGACGTTTACAGACAGAATTCGAAAACCAGACGGTAACGATCGCCGGATGGATTCATAGAAAACGAGATCACGGAGGATTGATTTTTATCGATCTGAGAGATCATACCGGTATTTGTCAGCTGATCGTTCAGCCGGAAAAAGAGGCGTTGTTCAGTGAGGCCGAAAAACTGCATGCCGAATCGGTTATCTGTGTTAGCGGTGTCGTGGTCCGTCGTTCCGAAGAAACGATAAATCCCCGTCTTGCTTCCGGTGAAATCGAAGTTATTGTCGATGGTATCAGTGTTGAAAGCGATGCGGTTCCACTGCCTTTTCCGGTTGCCGATGCATTACAAACATCGGAAGAGCTCCGCCTGAAATATCGTTTTCTTGATCTGCGCCGGGAGAAAATTCATGAAAATATCAAGTTTCGCAGCAAACTGATCAGTGAGGTAAGGTGTTATCTCGAAGACCGTTCTTTTCAGGAGATACAGACACCGATACTTACCTCGAGTTCGCCGGAAGGTGCCAGAGACTTTCTGGTGCCCAGCCGCTTGCATCCCGGGAAGTTTTATGCTCTGCCCCAGGCCCCTCAGCAGTTCAAACAGTTGTTGATGGTGTCGGGATTCTCACGTTACTTCCAGATAGCTCCGTGCTTCCGCGACGAGGATGCCCGTGCGGATAGGAGTCCCGGTGAGTTCTACCAGATCGATATGGAGATGGCGTTTATTGAACAGGATGATCTTTTCGAGATTCTCGAGGGGATGTTTAAACACCTGACTGAAACCATGAGCGATAAGCGCATCACCCAGTTTCCATTCCCGAGAATCAGTTACCGTGACGTCATGAACCGTTACGGTTCCGACAAGCCCGATCTTCGCGTTCCGCTGGAATTACAGGATGTCACCGATCTTTTCGTCAAATCATCGTTCAAAGTCTTTGCAGGTAACACGAAGCAAGGCAGCTGTATCAAAGCTATGGTGCTCAAAGGGCGGGGCAATGAATCCCGGCAATTCTATGACAAGGCTGAGAGGAGAGCAAAAGAACTCGGTTCTGCGGGTCTTGCCTACATTCAGTACAAGGAAGAAGGACCGAAAGGACCGATTGTCAAGTTTCTTTCCGATGATGAAATGAACGAGCTGAAGGAGCGTTTGCAGCTCGAGACCGGCGATGTGGTATTCTTCGGTGCCGGTAAATGGGAGCGTACCTGCAAGATCATGGGTGGAATGCGGGAATATTTTTCCGGTTTGTTCGACCTCGACCGTAATGAGCTTTCTTTCTGTTGGATCGTTGATTTTCCAATGTATGAATTCGATGAGGCTACACAGAAAATCGAGTTCTCCCACAACCCGTTCTCGATGCCTCAGGGAGAAATGGAGGCGTTGGAAAGCATGGATCCACTCGATATCCTCGCTTATCAGTACGATATCGTCTGTAACGGTATTGAACTGTCCAGCGGTGCAATCAGAAACCATCGTCCCGATATCATGTACAAAGCGTTCGAGATTGCCGGGTACGAAAAAACCGAGGTGGACAAGCGGTTCGGTCATATGATCGAGGCTTTCAAAATGGGTGCTCCGCCCCATGGTGGTATCGCTCCCGGTCTCGATCGTCTGGTGATGATCCTGCGCGATGAGCAGAATATTCGCGAAGTGATCGCTTTTCCGATGAACCAGCAGGCCGAAGATCTCATGATGGCTGCTCCTGCCGAGGTTTCACCGCTCCAGCTCCGAGAGCTGAGCTTGAAGCTCGATCTGCCGAAAGAATGAGTTTCCAATCCCCCCGAAAGTCATGCCGCACTTGATGCGGCATCCATACTGACTTTCATTGAAAGATGTATCCCCGGGTCAAGCCCGGGGATGACGAGAGAGAAGAAGTCAAGTCATTCCGTGTAATCAACAACAAATATTACCCAAGGGAATGCGGTGTCCAGTCTCCCAAGAAAGTCATGCCGCACTTGATGCGGCATCCATACAGACTTTCATTGAAAGATGGATCTCCGGGTCAAGCCCGAGGATGACTACAGAAAGACTCATTGTAGGTCTAATGAGACAACCTCCATAGGTTTCCGGCAATAATTTCTTTATCAATAAGAAGTTGTGTAATTTAGCCGTATAAAAGATGTGTCGGGCCCATTGTTGTATGGAGGACATGTCTTTTTGAGCAGAAAGATTCAATTGGATCTGCCCCGGGTCGGTTGTATCGTTGTTTTCCTTTCTTGTCACGAATACGTGGATGCCCCCTTATGTTTTTTATACCGGCAGAGGGAGGCCGTTCCAATCCTGACATGTTTCTGCTAATGTTCCATGAGCTTTATGTTCATTTGTTTTTCAGGCAGGAAACCTTTAAACGAAGGAGGTGCAGTATGTTGAAGGATTTTTTTGAAGTCCGTTTACGCATTTCAGGGTTGTTATTATCGTTGCTGGTGTTGTTTCCCTCTTTTTCCTATGCGCTTGAGGAGGGCGGTTATGTTTGTCGAGAAGAAAACGGGGCGGTCAATGAAACATGGAATTTTCTCAAACATTTTTCTTACGATCAGTACTACTGGGCGGTGCCGGAAGTGTTTACTTCCTGGGATGCTACGTATGTCGACAACATGGATACAGCGTTTTTCAGTGGACACGGCGGCAATTTTTTAATCACAACGCTCAGAAATTGCTGTGATCCTGTGAATTTTGCCGGGGGTTCCGTTTCTCTCGGTGATCTCGACCTCGAGTTTTTAACTATCGATGCTTGCAGTGTTGTACCTTCTCCTATCGAGCGTGCTGATTGGTCAAGCGGTTGGTGGGACGTGTTTCACGGACTGCACCAAGTGCTGAGTTTCCGTACGACAGGATGGTATGACGGTCGGGTGGAGGATCAGTACGCGAAAAATCTGCTCTCCGGCCAGAAATACATAGATGCGTGGTTCAATGCGGCTAACTCAGTGCGTTCAGGAACCTATCCGGGTTACTGTGCCGTGATCTGGGCATACCCTCAAGACGGCTATACCGGTACCGGTAACGATACTTATTACAGTCAGGCTTCCGACCCTCCGTATAATCTGGGTATCATGGCCATTACCTATCAATATTAACCAACCGTGGAGGGTATCACAATGAGATGCAATCAGTCAGGTCTGCTTTTCAGGGTTTTTGTTATCGGCCTCGTTACCCTATGGGGCGGTTCTTTGTATGCAGCTGAAGTGGTTTTCAAAGCTGAGATTCCAAAACCACAAAAAACATCGGTTTACAAAATGGAGGAACTTCGCCTGAGTAAGGAAGAGGTGTATGATCGTTGTGCCGGGATTCTGAAGGTATCGGGGGTCGAATCATTTTCCGCGGATAAGTTCAAGCCGGTGGAAGATCGTTACGCAATGTTCGGTGACGATATCACTTGCAGCATGAATAAGAACGGAACCGAGTATTTCTATTCGGACTTTGCCGCCTTGAATCTTACCGGAAAGACCAGCCGTCTTTTTTCCGACGAAGAAGCAGTCAAGCTTTCCCGTGATTATCTGGAAAAAACAGGTTTAATGCCGGCCAACGAGAAAGAGCTGAAAATAGATCATGTCGGCGGAATCATGCAGATGCTGAGCAATGCGGAATCGCCCGAGAAGAAAGCGGTGGTTGTATATTTTTACCGTGAACTCGATGGTTTGAGGGTAAGGAATTTCGGCTCTTCCATTACGGTAACGCTTGCTGAAAACGAGGTTCCTGCCGGAGTACAATATCGCTGGCGTGAAGTTGCCTCCAGAAACAAGGTTGGTAAAAGGGGCTTTCTGGACGCCGAGGAAGTCAAAAAACTTGTCCGGGACGACATCAATCGTGTCTACGCGAAAGACGCTGAAGTGACCGTCGATAACATCGAGCTGGTGCTTTACGATAATGGCGGCGCTTATATCCAGCCGGCCTATCTTTACGAGGGAACGAGTCGTTCGTCGGCGGAAGGAGTGGCCGATATGCCTGTCGCCGGGTATGTCGCGGCACTGAGTAAAATGTATGAGCCGATACATCATCCTGCATATTCACCGCAACTGAAAAACCCGACGACTCGCCAAGTGATCCGCCATGATGAAAAAGATGACTGAACATTAGTATCGCGGAGTTGTTTTTCCTCAAATGATGGTGGAAACTCATTAAAACCGGCAATGCAGCTTGCACTCATGCTGCATTGCCGGTTTTGTCGTTTAACAGTGAATTTCCTGGCCGTTCCGTCCATTTAAAAAGACTATTGAACTAACGTCCCTGCGGGAAAACCGGCAGGAAAAGAAAACAGAGAAAAAACATTTTTTTGTTGTTTTTTTGCCGGAATTCTCTGAATTTACATCAGGTTCTCCGGAACAATCGAACAGTCATTTCTCAGTACCTCAGTACCCCCCAGTGCATCAAAGAAGTTTCCGGTCGGTTAAACCGTACCACAGCATAGGAGCATAAGTATGTGCTCTTTCAATGCTATTCCACGGCATTCCTGGATTTAGTGTCGCCCGGGATGCTTAAGCAAACAATGAACCTTTACCATGCAAAAAATACCTGAAAAAATACTGTCGTGGAAGTTCGAGTACGATACGGAGGCAAAGTTCCTGCAGGCGGTAAGTGCCAATGAAACATATACAGTCCCGATTGGGGCTTTGGTTGTTTTCCAGATGGTGATCACCGTAGACGACCAGCCTGCACAGGTGACCGAATCCAACTGGCAGGTCATAGGAACCCAGATTGTCGGCGGTTCTGTAATACAGACATTGCAAGCAGGTGCGGCAGAGATGCAGACCAATCCGAACATTCCCGGTGGTTACGGTGGAGATCCCTCATTGATGGGGACAGCCTGGGTCGATGAGGGTCCGATGAACATCACCATCACAGGAACCTTCGTTTTTCAAGGCTTTAGCTATCCTTTCGAGGCGAGCGGGCAGGCGATCGTCGTGGCACCGGTATTTTCCACAGAGGGTAGCGTGGTGGAAACAGCCGACCAGGTTCAATTGGACAATGATGTCTTGTCGATGCAGATGGCTACGCCTTATCCTTATGTGACCTACAGCTGTTCACCCGAGTTGGTTGGCGGAGATATCGGTTTTTTACAAACCGTTTACGGTTACCGGTACCGTGGAGTACAAAGGGGCGTTGCATCACAGCGAGGTGGATTCGACCATAATTTTATCGATGCCGTCGATGCTGATGATCTGTTCTATCATAAGGAGGCAGCGGAAGCGAATGGTGAGTTGAACACTCAGGACAATCCCGGGGTTGAACTGGTACATGAGGGTGGTTTTGTCTGGTATCGCATGGGCATGATGCCAGGAATTGAAAACTATACCCTGCTATTGGCCTATAAAGCTCCGGAAAACGAAGCGGTGGTCGAGAGCTACATTGTGATCAAAAATTACAATCAATGGTATTGGGCAGGGGAGGCCTATTACGATGATGAGGTTCCCGACGATCCCTGGACAGCGGATGCGAATAAAACGGATTACAGTGACAGGACAGCCTGGACTCCGAATATCTGGACTATGCCTCTGTGGGAAAACAATTCGGAGCAGGCTAAAGAGTGGCATGATTTATAAGCCTTCAGGTGTATGGTTCATATGGAGAAGAGAGGGCGGTGCGGTATCTGAAAGACGGGCTTTGTTGTAAGTGGAGTGTTGAAACCACTATAAAAATAACGTATCAGGTGAGATCTGGAAAGAATGAATATTTCAATCAAGGAGGAAAAAATGAAGCAGGTAAACGTTGTGCCGGAGATTGTGAAAGATCAGAGGGATTTTGCAACCCAACTGGCTGAAGCGAAGGATTTTTTTGCCGATGAAAACTTACCGGAATCCCCTCGTTATCTACTGGAAGACAACCCTTACGCAGATAAGGACGGTCTTGTCGAGTTTATTTTTGGAGCTCCACTGGAGGAAGATCCCGTTGTGATGGCAAATCTCGTCGAGCAGAAGAAATATCTGATTGCGATGACCTCTATTGTCACCGATTATGTAAACCGGTATGCAGAGGCATACGGGGAGGAGTATAAAACGGATGTAGAGTTGTGGACGCTGGCGATGTCGAAGATTCCCTTGATGGGTCCAAGCAAGATCGATGAACAAACATATTCGAGACATATCCGGGGGATTGAAATCGCCACGGATTTCATTGATTTCATCCTTGAAATCGTTGCCTCCGAAGGTAGCTCGGCGCTGGACAGCTTTTCAAAATTTCTGGAAAAGCAGGGCGATGCACTGCGGTTCGGAGTTGAAAACAACAAAGATTACTACAGGACGATAACGATCGGTGTCGCTTTGGAAGTCTTCAAAGTAGGCGAGCAAGTTGTTTACGTGCCGAAACTCAAGCAGTACAGAGTCAACTTCACTCGTGAAAATTCAAAGTTCTCCTCCGCATGTGTCAGCTATGAAATGGTCGATATTCATTTCGAGTACAGATATGCTGCGAATGTTTTCGACTACGAGGCTCTTGAGGACCCGGAGATCAAGAAAGATCTTGATGATTTCATTCAAAAGCAGCGAAAAGCGCAGATTGACGAAGCGTCAACTTTTTTTGACGATGATTTCCCTGTCAAGGATCAGGAAGTGTAACGAAGCCGTATATCGTGTCAGCGGGCATGAATTCACCACGATTCATGCCCGCTCTGACACCATTCGAATAAAGAACGGTCCAGCAAACGAAAATGCCTGTCCGAACAATGGGGCATATTCAGTGGCGTCACGGCAATCTGCCGTAATAACATTTGACAGTATCCACCTCGATCATCAATGCACAATAGTTGCACATAATGCAGCGGGAGGCTGTTTGCGTGCTTTCCTGAAACTTTCTGACGATATTCGGTTCTATAATGAACGGGCGGGACATGGAGAGGTAATCGGTTGATCCGTTTTCGAGTGCCGCTGATATGTCGGAGAGATCATGGAGTCCGCCGACAGAGATGACCGGGATCGATACAGCTTTTTTTATCGATTGTGCCGCTTCGAGATTATAACCGTGTAAAGGTTTGGGAGAGCGCATGGCGAATTGAATGAACGGGGCGGCAACGGTTTGCAGGAGCGTCGGCATGTCGTTGAACCTGAAGTTGCTTTTGAAGAGCGCCTCCATCGGAGGGTGTGGCCCTCTCATGATGGCGAGTCCGTCTTCAACCACTCCGGACGATATTTCTATGGCGTCACAACCGTGGAATTCAAGCAGGCGTGCGACCTCGACAGCTTCTTCGATGCGCATGCCTCTTTTTCTGTTATCGAAAGCATTGATTTTTGCCAGTACCGGAAAGTTGCCGGTTGTTTGCCGGATACGATTTAGAATTTCCGATACGATTCTGAATTTGTTAGCTGTTGATCCTCCCCATTTGTCCCGGCGACGATTGGTGTGATTCGAGAGAAACTGTGACAGCAGGTAACCATGTGCCATGTGAAGCTGTATGCCGTCGAAACCGGCTTTTTTTGCTCGTTCTGCAGCGGAAACAAAGCTGTCGATAATGGTTTCGATTTCCCGGTTGTTCAGCTCATGCGGTGTGTCTTCATTAAAGATAAAATCTGCAATGGGAGACGGGCCTACGGTTGGAAAGCCGGTTGCCGCAGATCTGGTCTGGCGTCCGCAGTGGGCGATCTGAAGAATGACAGGGGTCCCATGTTCATGAACCCTGTCGGTGAGTTTACGATAAGCGGGGATCAGTTCATCGTTATCAATCATCAGCATACGCAGCAAGCTGCTTTTACCGTCTTGCTGTACTCCGGCGTATCCGGTGATTATTGCTCCCGCCCCTCCTTTCGCCAATCTGACGTATAGTTTTTCAAGAGCTTCTGTCGGTGCGCCATGTTCATCGGCCATGCTTTCATGAGTGGCGGACCGGATGAAACGGTTCTTCAGAGCCATTCCTGCAATGGAGGAGGGTTCAAAAATGGACGGTTTCATATCATGCCAACTATGCTATTCTTTGACTGCCAGGATCTGGCGGGCATCATATTGAAAAATTGATTCGGGATTGACGCTGAGTTTTTCGAACTCGTCGGATACCTTTTCAGGGGTGTCCGGTGCAATCATTCCACGTTCGAGCAAAGAAGATGCTCCGCTCAGCAGGCATCGTTCCCACATATGAAGAAAATGTTTTCGCTCTCCACTGTCCGTCATTCGCTTGTCCATCATGACAGGTACCGGTATGAATGACCTGATGGTCATCTCCGCATCGACACATGCTGATGCGAGATGAAGCCCTATGTCGGGGTTTCCGCCGAGTTCGCTTTGCAACCTGTTGAACGCTGCCCAATAATCATTGATGGCAGGGCTGCGAGGATAAACGTATAGGGCCTGATTGACTACTTCGGTGCAATAAAACTTGCCGCCTGGTTTGAGTACCCGCTTTATTTCACGGATGACCGGTACGGGATCTGAAAGATGTTCGAAGACAAAGAAAATATACGCACCATCAAAGGTGTTGTCGTTAAAGGGTAAAAGGTCACCTGTAGCGATATACAGCTCGACCGTTCCTGTCTGTACTTCGTCAGGCAGGTTTGCCAGTGCCTGCTCCACTTGAGAAGTTTCACGGTCGACTCCGGTTATCATTGCAGGTTTGAAACGTCTGAGCATGCAACGGATCTGTGCGCCGACTCCACATCCTACCTCAAGGAGTGTGTCGCCCGGACCAAATGAAATTGTCGGATAAAGGTACTTTTCAAGAAAATCGGCTTGTTCGACAAGCCGCTGTCGTTCGGTATTGCTGTATGAATGAATGTAGGACATAAAGAATCGTGAAAAGAGACAGGAGACGGGTAATGAGAAATTCCGAAAAGCTTCTTGAATAAAAAAATAGCAAGAATCGGAAAGGTATCAAACCGTGGGAAGAGGGGGATAAAAAAAACAAGATGGAACTCGGTAGTGCAGGAAAACCATCAAACCGGTTTATAAATAAATCTCGGGCTTCAGTTTCTTCGTAAAACGGTGCATCATATAATTGGCTAACCATACCCAGTTGAGCGGTTTGCCTTTCATTCTCTGCATGATTGCCCGGCCTTTGTACACTTCTTGCTGCAGCTTGACAAAATTTTCCAGCAGTTTTTTGCCTCCCATTTTCGTCGGTTCGAACATGTAATGGTATGTATCGTACTTATTCCAGTCAAAGTGACGCAACCGTGATTTCATTTCATCAAAGTACGGAGTACCAGGAAACGGGGTGACGAGTGAGAATACCGGAAACTCGATCTTGTTTTCCATGATGAAGTCATAGGTAAGCTGGAAGCTCTCTTCGCTGTCATTATCGAAGCCGAACATGAAGTATCCCTGGATGGCAATGCCGTTCTTGTGAAGGTTGCTGACCACGTTCCCATAGTTGCTGAGTTTGTTGGATCCTTTATGGACGCTTTTGAGGGTTTCAGGGTTGAGCGATTCGAAGCCGATGCTCAGCAAATCGCAGCCGGAGCGTCCTGCAAGTTCGGCAACTTCCGGCTTGTGCAGGAAGTTCATTGAAATATTGGCGTTCCACCGGATACCGATTTTAGCCATTTCTTCGAGCAGTTCCAGGAAGTATTTCGGGCGGAAACTGATATTGTCGTCCATGAACGACAGGTTGACGTTTTTTTTGCCAAGTCTTTCCTGGTGGTACTTCATTTCTTCGATGACGAAGTCGATCTCCCGGAAACGGTAGTTTTTTCCGTAAATGGTCGGCGTCGTGCAGAAATTGCAGCCGACAGGGCAGCCTTTCGTGGCCAGGATTGGAATACGCGAGCTGTATTTTTTCGATTTTTTGGATTGCAATGCGTAACCGAAATCCGGGTGATGCATATTGGTCATTGACTTCAGCGTCGAAGCCTTGTAGACTTCTTTCATCGTGTCCTGCAGGATATCTGTCGCAAGTTCCGTCCAGACCGACTCGATCTCTCCATATACGACACTTGTACAGTGATCGCTGGCTTCGTCGCGCGCCATGGTCGGGTGCACGCCGCCGAGAATGACGATTTTTCCCTGTACTTTTGCAAGGTCGCCAATCGCATATGCTTTTGATGCATTGAGGGTTCTCGACGTAACGGCAACGACATCAAACTCTGAAAGATCATCAGGAACGGTGTCACCGAGCCGTTCGTCAATAAAGGTGATATCGAACAGTTCGCCAGCGAGGGTTGCAACCATGAGCAGGTTGAGCGGTATGCTGACAGTACCTGAGTCGACCATCATGCTGGTGTTGCTGACAGGCTGGACCAGCAGCCATTTCTTGCGGGATTTCTGTTCCGAGGCGAGCTGCTTGAGATGTTCTTCCGAGTATCTGGCGGATTCAGAGGAAAGGATGGTCTCAGGCTGATCGATCTGCATACCTACTGACATTACTGATGGTGTGAATTACAGCTGATTATGAATTACTAAGGTATGAAAAAAAATCAGAAAACCACGTACTCTAAAAATGGGCAAATGCCTGAATTGAACTCGATAAATTGTAGAGAATGGAGGACTACGTTCTTTTTTTCAGAATGGCTACGGTAAACCTGCTCACACAAACCAGCTTGCCTTCATCGCTGGTTATCCTGATGTCCCAGACATGAGAACTTTTGCCGAGGTGCAGAGGGGTTGCTTTAGCGTGGACAAATCCTTCTCTTACAGAGCGTATGTGATTTGCATTGATTTCCTGTCCTACAATGAAAAAGTTTTCCCTGTCTATGCAGTAGGATGCGGCAATGCTTCCAACCGTTTCTGCAAGTGCAAGCGATGCTCCACCGTGCATGATGCCGATGCGCTGAATCGTACGATGGTCAACCGGCATTTTCGCAATCATGTAGTCAGTTCCTATTTCGACCATTTCGATGCCGAGATGTTTTGCCATCTGGCCATCAATGATCTGTGTGGTGTTGATATCCTCAACAGTTACCGGGACCGTGAAAATTGAAGAATCGTTCATAGAAGAAAAAAGGTTTGGCCGGGCTAACGTTCCGGCATGCGGGATTTGCGGTTGAGCGGGTGACGAGACTCGAACTCGCGACATTTTGCTTGGGAAGCAAACACTCTACCAACTGAGTTACACCCGCATAGGAAGAAAAGTCAAAAAAAGGCAAAGGGCAAAAGTGAAAAAAGGCGGGAATGCCGAATGCCAACCGAAGACCGCTCACTGATGTGATTCAACAACTCTACAATGGTGGTGAGGGAGGGAGTTGAACCCTCGACCTCAGGGTTATGAATCCTGCGCTCTTACCAACTGAGCTACCTCACCAATCACAGGGCTGCTAATATACAAACAGTCAGGCTATAACGCAATGTTTTTTTGTTGTTTCAGTTTTTTTCGAGTGATTGTGTTTCTTGCTGTAACAGCAGCTTCGCATAGATAGCCTCGGCAAGGTGGATATCTTCCGGAGTGGTGATTTTGATGTTATGATATCCCGTCTCGTAGATTTTTATGTTCTGTTCAGGGAAAAATTTTTCCACAAGGGCAGCATCATCTGTTGCGTAGCACTGCTCTAATCTGGCGTGTTTATGGGCCTGGATAAGAGTTTTCGAGGCGAATCCTTGCGGTGTCTGTACCTGGAGCAAGCGGCTTCGGTCAAGCGTTTCGCCGAAAAAATCAGAATTTTCCGCTATGTACTTGATTGTATCTTTTGGTTTCGTGGCTGGTACGCAAGCTCCGTATCGCATTGAAAGAGATACAATATCATCGATTTCCCAGGACTGAATAAACGGCCTTGCTCCGTCATGAACCAGGATGGCTTCCGGTAATACGCCGGTTGTGGCTATATGTTTTTCTATAAGGTCGATACAGTTGTAAATAGAGTCCTGGCGTTCTTTGCCTCCCGGTATTATGGACTCTATTTTGGAGAAGCCGTACTTTTTTTTCATGCTTTCCAATATTCCGATGCTTTCAGGCTTTGTGGCGATAAAAACAGCATCGATGGAAGCTGCCTGCTCAAATGCAGAGAGTGTGTGGTAAATGACAGGGTATCCTCCGATTTCAAGCAATTGCTTGCTTTGGCCTTCTTGCAGTTTCATGCGTTTTCCGACACCGCTCGCTGCGATAATGGCATATGAACTCATAGTGCCTTGGTTTGTTTGAAACGTCCGATGGGTCGATTAATGAATAAACATTGCATCACCATATGCCAGAAAGTGATAATCGCTTTTCAGGGCTTTTTTATAAGCATCCATCAGCAAACGGTATTCGGCAAATGCACTGACCATCATAAGCAGCGTTGTTTCAGGCTGCTGAAAATTAGTGACAAGTGCATCGGTAACCTTGAACTGGTAGGGAGGATAGATGAATTTGTCCGTCCAGCCCTGGCCGAATTTTATTTTTCCTTCGACTGTCGCATTGGCTTCAAGTACCCTGCAAGTTGTTGTCCCTACGGCGATAACCCTTCCTGTCTTGTTGAGCTTGGTCTCGTTGATTTCCATTGCTGTCTGGTAGGGAATGTTGAAGTACTCGGAGTCCATCTTGTGCTTGGAAACATCCTCTACCTCGATGGCGTTGAACGAACTGAGGCTTGGGTGAAGGGTTAACGGGAGTATTTTGACCCCTTTTTTCTTTATTTCTTCAAGCAGCGGCATCGTGAAGTGGAGACCGGCCATTGGAGCAACCACTGCGCCTGTTTGAGATGCATAGACAGTTTGGTAGTCTTTGCGATCGGATTCATCCGGCTTTCTTGTAAAATAGGGCGGGAGCGGAACGGTTCCGATTTTTTCCACCAGTTCGAAAACATCTATTTCAGGATTGAGAAATCGTATGGTACGGCCCCTGGATGTTGTATTGTCAACGACTTCAGCGACAACGTCGTCTTGAAAATATATCTTGTTACCGACACGTACTTTTCTGGCCGGGTCTACAAGAACATCCCACAAACCGGCTTCCTTGTTCAGTTCGCGTAAAAGAAAGACTTCGATTTTTGCATCGGTTTTTTCTTTCTGGCCGAAGATTTTTGCAGGAAAAACCCTGCTGTTGTTCAGAACGAGGAGATCGCCTTTTTTGAAATAAGAAACGATATCGGAAAAAACTTTATGATCGATTTCTTTTTTTCTACGGTTCAGCACCATAAGCTTGCAGGTGTCGCGGTCGGCGACCGGACGGTCAGCGATTCGGGTCTTCGGTAAGCTGTATCGAAAATTTGAAAGCCGCATAACGTAATGGACAATGGGTCAAGAATATGGGAAAATAACGTTTTACTATATACCGTTTCCCAACAAAAAAACAAACTGTAGAAATCAATAGAAGATTCTCGACTCTGAAAGATAGAAGTCGAGAATCCCTATTTTTTACTGGATGGAGTCAGCAATTTCTGGATGCTTTTTCTCCTTTGGCTATTGTTACCTTATGGCCGGCAATAGTTGCAGAAACGCTTTCTTCTTGGCTTTCCAGAAGCTGTACGGTAATGGTTTGGGGGGCGATGGTCAAATGATACCAGCTGTTACGGAAACAGATCTTGAGATCCAGCGATCTCCAATGTTCAGGAAGGTTGGGGTGAACATTGAGCATGTCGTCGGTAAAGGAAATTCCGGCAAAATATCGAGTGGCCGTGTCAAGGGTTCCTCCCATTACACCACAATGAATTCCTTCCTGGGTTGTTCCTCCTTGTGTATCTTCGATATCGCTTTTCAATGATTCGCTGAACCAGCGCCATGCTGTTTCATGCCCGTCATGGAGATAGCTTGATATGATGGCATGAACAACCTTGCTGAGTGTCGAACCATGGCTGGTACGAGGTTCGTAATATGCATAGTTGTCTCTTACCATCTTGATGGCATCGTGGATATGGTGCCCGTTGTTTTCAAGGATATGTTTCACCTCAATCGGGGAAAGCGCGTAGAATGTCATCAGTACGTCGGCTTGCTTGGCGACCTTGTAGTTGTCCGGTGAGTCGCCTTCGGCTTTGAGGATTCTGTCCATACGGTGAATGTTGCCGTATTTTTTCCTGTATTGATCCCAGTCGAGTTCCTTGAGGTCCATATAACCGTCGAATTGTTCGAGTATTCCGTCTTTTGTAACAATGATGTGCATGTTACTGCATATCTTTTTCCACTCCTCGATTTCGTCGTACCCGAGATTGATATTGGTAACGAGCTTGTCCATCACCGACGGGTCGAGTGTTTCGGAAAGTTCAACGGCTTTTTCGAGAAGCCAGGCTGTCATAATGTTTGTGTAGGCGTTATCTTTCAAGCCTTCTTTGTGGCTTTCCGGGAGTTTTTCGTGAAACTCATCCGGCCCCATGACACCTTCAATATGATACTGGTTGGTATCGGGGAGGTGTCTTGCGATACCGGCCCAAAAACGGGCGATTTCAAACAGCATTTCAGCACCGTATTCTTCCAGAAAAAGGATGTCTTCGGTTTCATGAGCGTAACGCCATGTATTATAAAACACTGCGATTGAGACATGTCTCTGGTTTCGGCTCAGGTCCGGGCCCCACGTGCCGCTTTGAGGGTTGTAATGGACAATCTGGGTTTCCTCGCTGCCGTCATCGGCTGTTTGCCAAGGGAACATGGCACCATTGAATCCGTTTTCCCGCGCATATGCTCTTGCCGCATCGAGCCTGTTGTAACGATACATCAAGAGGGCCTTGGCTATATCGGGGAAATGGTGGATGAAGAACGGAAGGATGTAGATTTCATCCCAGAAGATGTGGCCTCGATACGCTTCTCCATTCAGGCCTCTTGCCGGCATACCGGCATCGATGGATGGATTGTGCGGTGAAGCGGTTCCCAGAAGATGATAGGTATGAAAGCGAAGTGCTTTCTGGCTGAAACGGTCGCCATCGATGGAAATGTTGCTTTTATCCCATATTTTTTCCCACGCTGAAGAATGGGCTTCGAGCAGTTCGGTAAAACTTCGAGCTTCGCATATGGTTTTATCACCTGCTGCTTTCGGGTCGTCATGGTCGTTATCGAGGGAGGTATGATAGGTTACGATTTTTTCTATCGTACACTCCTGACCGCTTTCGAGCGGTACTTTGAAAAGTTCTGCGATATATCGTGGAGATGATTCAATGTTTTTTTCAGCTGTTACCGGTGAACCGGATACCGTTACACGGCTTTTTGCATGGGTCACTATCTGGTAATGAGAGCTGTTTGTCTGTACATGCAGAAATATTCCTTCATCCGAAGTTCCGCTATCGACATGTTCGAGATGGTCTGATGCAAGAGCACTGTATCTTGCAACACCTTTGTTTTCGATAGTCCCATCGATAGCGGTTCTGAATTCGATATCGCCTGTGTAATTGATCGGGAGAAAAGAGAATTGCTGGGCACAAAGATGGGGATTATCCATGCTTGCAAACCGTCTGCTCGATATTCGGGTTACCCTGCCGAGGTTGTCCTGGATAACGATCTCACGGTTCATGACGGCGTTTTTGAAATCGAGATCCTGTCGGTAACTCAGAATTTTCTGCTCAAAAGGATCTATGAAATCGCCACAGCATATTCTGAATTCTATCGGAAGCCAGTTGGGGCAGTTGACGAAATCGTTATTATAAATGGTTTCTCCATGTACTTCCGAGGGAATTTTGTTGAATACGCCTGCAAGATACGTTCCCGGGTAATGATGGAGAGAGGCTCTGGATCCTTCGTATGCGCCTCTTGTTCCAAGATAGCCGTTACCAATGGCAGTCAGTGTTTCCCGTAACTTTTCCTCTTCGGGTTTGAATGTTGCATAACGAAGATTCCAGCCATCTTCAATCAGATCTGTTTCGAACCATTCAAAAACTTCGTCGACACTGATTTCGCCAAGGTCTCTGACAACGATATCCGCCCCTTCTTCCTGAAGTTTCATTCCTTCGATTTCACGGGCGATACCGAGTACCAGGCCGAAATTTCCGGCAGATCCTGCCTGAACTCCGGAAATGGCGTCCTCTACGACAACGCAATCATGGGGATGAAGGCCGAGATTGTCGGCAGCTGTTGTAAAAATATCGGGATTTGGTTTGCCTTTGAGTTTTAGTTCAAGAGAAACTTCACCATCCACTCTGGTTTCAAAAAGGTGCTCGAGTTTTGCAAGTTCGAGAATGAGTTTACAGTTTCTGCTGGAAGATGCGATTCCGATGCGTACCCCTCTCGATTTCAGTTCATGTATGAAGTCAACGGTGCTTTGAAATACCTCGGGGCCTTCTTTGATGAGGATTTCAGTGAAAACCTGGTTTTTACGATTTCCAAGACCGCAAACCGTGGGCATTTCCGGTACATCGTCGATTTCGCCAAAAGGAAGTTCAATCTCACGGGATTCAAGAAAACTTCTGACACCTTCCATACGAGGTTTGCCGTCGACATAGTTCAAATAGTCAAGGCCGGGATCGAACGGCACGAAAGGTTCATTGTTTGCTTCCGCGTATTCTTTAAGAAATTCGTTGAACATCGATTCCCAGGCGAGGCTGTGAATTTTTGCGGTTCCTGTCACAACTCCGTCCAAATCGAAAATGACACCTGTAAGCATAGTATTAGTATGAAACCAGTTATTGAAATTTTGTGAAAATAAAACAGCTATTACAAGGAAAGCAGCCCCAGAATGGTAAGAAGAATGTCCGGCGATGGTACGATCATGCTCTTGGGACAAATCTGCTGCACTTCTTTTGCCAGATTTTCATCCCGGGTGACAAAAATGGCCCATACGTCATCGCATAACTCAACGGCTTTTTTAAGCATAGGGATGTCTGAGGCAGTGTCGCCGCATACCAGGTTTGGACCGCATTCCGTGTCGATGTCTATTTTATTGCAGATAAACTCAAGTCCGTCGCCCTTGTCAAAATCTTTTACTGAATTATCCTTTTTCTGGTCGATAGTGAGGATTATCTCGATGTCGAGGCCGGTATCTTCAATCCGGAAATTCCTGCACTCAGGATCGATCTCTTTAACAATGCTTTCGACCTTTTCAAGAAGAGCCGTTGATTCTTCTGGATTGATCGAGCAGGTGATATCTTGCCGGGCGATAGTTGTTTGGCCAAACTTGAACTGCAGGGCCGAACCGATAAAATTAAATTTTTCAAGACACGGATCCTCGAGCAACTGACGCATTCTTTCATTGAGCAGGTGTATAAGTTCCTGCTTGTGTTCATCGATAGGGTAACTATGAAATTCTCCCTCAGGGTCGATGAACTCTCTGCCTTTCGAGCCGGCATAGAAAAAAATGTCGCTGGGATTTATCGATACATTGAGAATCCCGAAATCTTTGAGCGGTGCCGAGGTGATGAAGATCGGATAGCGGCAACAATTTTTTGCGAATCTCGACAGGAATACCGAGTTGTAAATCGGCTGGACGGATGAGCGGTATCTGCCACAGTAGTTATTCGTTGTTCCGTCGCGATCTGTAATAAATGCGTTGAATGATTTGCCTCGAAGTTTCTTGATGCCTTCGTTCACATATTTGCGAAAATCGGGTATGAATTTTGCTAAATAATTGATAAAGTGATCTTCACCATATTCAAGGTAGTATATGTCTTTTTTCAACTCTCTGATCTCATAAGTCAAG
The DNA here is from genome assembly GCF_003182595.1 of Prosthecochloris marina. NCBI lineage: Bacteria > Pseudomonadati > Chlorobiota > Chlorobiia > Chlorobiales > Chlorobiaceae > Prosthecochloris > Prosthecochloris marina. Next base: position 70,733 of record NZ_PDNZ01000004.1, on the reverse strand, counting down.
TCGACCTCGATCTGTTTCCTGCCGTCAAGCCGCAAGACTCTCTGTCCCGTATAGTCGTCAATATGAATTGTTTCGAGTGAATAAAGGGCGTTTTTCAGGGACTCAATGCATTGCTGGCCAACAACCCTCTGCTTCATGATGTTGCGCACTATGGGCTGGCGCAGGTCACGGGTTTCGGATTTGAGCTGGTAAAGTTCCTTAAGCGTTCGTATGTCCTGAAGAGTGATGGGTGACGTACATGTCTCGAGTTTCTTTTCTTTCAGAATCAGTTGTTGCATGAGTTCCGGTTGCCGAAGCAATGTTTTTACAAAAATAAGACTAACAATCTAATAAAAGATCTCTTTAATGGATTCAGTTTTTGCGAAAAAGTAACGTTGGAGTGCAAAACCGGTTTTAAACTTCTTATCCGGCTGCTACTGATCGCTCAAAACTTTTCGCGTTTTTCTGACTGCATCGGTTTCTTCTGTTTGTTGCTGCAAAAGGGCGCCAGTTTTTGTATGATTTTGTTGTGGATTTCCTGGGGTTCATCACCGGCATCCAGTAGTATGAAACGTTCATTGGTCTCGACAAGTTTCATATAGCCCTCTCTTACCCGCTGATAAAATGCGAGCCCTGAGCTTTCCATTCGGTCGAGTTCACTTTGTTCGAAGGCAAGAGGGATTGACTTTTCAGAAAACTTTCTGATAAGGGCGTCTTCAGGTGAAATGTCGAGAAAGAAAGTGACGTCGGGTTTAAGGCCGAAAGAAGATATAGCGTTTATCTGACGAAGCGTTTCGAGATCCAAACCGCGTCCGTAACCTTGATATGCAGTGGTTGAATCGTAAAAACGGTCCAGAATAACAATTCTGTTTTGCTGAAGTTCGGGTACTATGATGTTCTGTACCAGTTCCGCACGGCTTGCGGAAAAAAGCAGCAGTTCTCCGATCGGTGTGATATCGTGCTTGCTTGCAAGCAGAAGATCTCGGATTTTTTCGGCAACGATAGTGCCGCCAGGTTCCCTTAGGGTAAGCACCTCGTGGCCTTTTTCCATAAGGAATTTTTTGAGCTTTTTTACCTGCGTTGACTTTCCTGCGCCATCGATGCCTTCGAAAGTAATGAGCATTGCAAAGGATTATTGTTCGTCGTTGAGGAGAAAGCGGACAACTTTATTGCTGAATGATTCTGGATATTCAAGCATGGGAGAGTGACCGCAGTTTTTGAAAATATACAGTTCCGAACCAGGGATTTCGTTGTGTACTATCCTGGCGATGGATGGTGAAATATACAGATCATGGTCCCCCCATAAAATCAGAACCGGAATATCGAGCCGATCGAGTTGCTGTCGAAGTCCTGTTTTTGAAAAGTCGAGCTGTTTGTGATTTCTGTTCAGGGCCATAACTGTTTCTATTGCATCTTTATCTCTTGAAACAGCGAGGTTTTTTTTATATGAGACATTGTTTACCCGTTTGGGGTTGTGAAATGCTGTATTGAACACTTTTGAAGAAACCAACTTACTGGAAAAAACCTTTTTCAGAACCTGTTTTATACCCGGCAGGCTTATGCCTCTAACCCAGCCGGGTTGCTCGATAAAGCCGTCAGTGTTGCTCAGAACCAGCTTGTCGAAGCTATCCGGATAAAGGAGGGCGGTTGACAGCAGGTATTTGCCACCCATTGAATGACCGACGGCAAATGTTTTTTCATTTTCGTTGTTACGGGTTTTGGCCAAAAACTCAATGATCAGCGATGAATAGAGGTTGAGGGAGTATGGAGCCTTTTTCGGTTTGGCCGATCCTCCAAATCCCAACAGGTCAAACGCAAGGACTCTGAAAGAACGGGAAAGTAAAGGGATTGTCTGTTCAAAAAAGTCCAGGGAACAGGAAATGCCGTGCAGCAGAAGCAGCATGGGTTTTGAGGAGTCACCTGTATCAAGGTAGCGATGCTTGTGTCCGCCAAGGACGATAGTGCTGCTGCTTTTGGCCGACATAGAAAGGATCTGTGTGGTTTAAAACGAAAGGTATATACAGAAGGCAAACAATCCTGAATGAACAACAAACGGACTGAAAAAAAAGGTCCCTCGCAGCCGAGTCCGTCGAAAACGCATAGCGAGCAACCCGAGAGCAAGGCGAACGGAGTCCCGATACCATCGGGATAAACTTCGGAAAAGAATGTGTTCGGTATAAGCTGCGATAGGGCCGAAAAAATTCTTTCCGTCCAACAATACGCAGCCCTGTAGTACGGATGATTTCGTTCAAGGTCAAGGAATACCTGTTCTTTCGTAGCGGAGTGTATATGAAATACATGAGCATCGAAAGAGCAGGTATGACGTGGAGATTGGGCGAAAGGACCGTACTACAGGGCTGCGTTTAGTGGGGTTGTCCTGTGGGCCGTATCAAAACCTGGTTCACATCGACATGAGGCGGTTGACTAATGGCGTACATCATCGCGCGAGCGATGTCTTCAGGCTCCAGTTCAGGGGTGCCTGGTTTAGGTATCGCTTCCCAGAAAGGGGTGTCGACAACTCCGGGTTCCAAAAGGGTGACCCGGATACCTGTGCCGACCATTTCATTGCGAACGGCCTGCGCAATAGCGCTTACTGCCCATTTGGTGGCTGCGTAAAGGTTGCGTATCGACGTGATATGGCCTACGACAGAACCGGTAATAAGGAAGTGCCCTTTTGTTTTTACCAGTTCGGGCAAACATAATCGTGCAGTGACGGCAGCACCGAAAACATTTGTAAGCACCATCTCTTTCCATTCTTCGAATTTGTTTTCGCCGCCGTAAAATGGTGAACCTTTCGAAAATCCCGCATTGGCAAATACAGCGTCGATCTGACCATAACGTTCAAGAGTGGTGTTGAGCATGTTTTGCTGGGCTTTCCAGTCGGAAACATCGCATGTAACAGCAATTGCATTGTTCTCACCCAGTTCTTCACGCAAGGCTTCGAGCTTTTCTGTCGATCGAGCGGCAAGTACAACCCGGTATCCTGAAGCTACAGCTTGTCTTGCAGCTGCTTCTCCTATTCCGGTGGAGGCTCCAGTTATAAGAAGAACTTTCCTGCTCTGCATGGCTTCAGTTTGGGTTACGGCAATACTTGGTTTATTGCAACGAGAAACTTGATTGCTTGTATGAATGTATGGAAAAGGTAAGCAGTTATCCTTGTTTTGCAAAGGAATCTTTCCTGATGTGCATCATACTATGAACGATGTTGTTGCTTGGTGTTTTTTCGTGAAATGTACACCTGTTTTGCGGTTTGTCGCGGTAAAAAACGTAATTTTCCTTTCAGAGAAAAAAACTTTGTGACAACCCCAAACAGCATACCTATGAAACGGTACAGATATTTGTGGTTAGTACTCGACAAGGTTTTAATCAGCCTGTTGCTATGTGCACCGGTTTTGTTGTTCACGCAGCCGGCAGTGTGTGAACACTCTCCATCATTGAAAACCAAACTGAAATTCAGGTATCCGCTTTCGGCCGAAAGAAACGGCATTGAAGGAGTAGTACTCGGGAGGGTGCTTGTCGCTGAAAACGGCCATCCCGTAAAAGCTGAAATTATCAAACGCAGTTCCCCGGAGTGTTGGGTGTTCGACGACTCTGTTGTTTCTGCGTTGACAAAAGCGTTGTACAGGCCGGCTATGAAAGATGGTCTTCCGGTTCAGCGTTGGCTCGATGTTCCGGTTTGGTTCCGCCTGAAAGACAGTTCGCTGCAACCTTGGACGGCTTTAACATATCCTGATACCAGATTGGAAAAGCCTTACGTGAAGATTCCGAAAAAGCAGGCTCGCATGTCGCCTCTCAAGGCCAGGGAAAGTTACGAAAGGACATATGTCAAGGTGCTGAACCGCGAAAAGTTCGGTTTCGTGAAGGAAAAGAGGACACATGGCCCAGCGCTGAAAATGCTAAAAAAGCCCTATTATCCGAAAGGTGCGAGACTATCAGGTGCCGAAGGGGTTGTTTTTGTAAAAGTATCGGTCAGCAGAAACGGTATTCCGAAAAAGGCGGTTATAGTAAAACATGATCCTTTCAATTGCAAGGTTTTTGATAAATCGGCGATTAAGGCGGTTATGGAATCGGAATTTTATCCTGCTCGCAGCAACGGTGTGGCAGTCGAGGGTAAGGTGACCATCGCCGTACCGTATTTCTACGTGCAAAAATTTTCAGAGCCTGTTTACTGTGAGATAAAAGCCCTTGGTAATGCATCACTTTAAAAATGATATCTCTATTGTATTCGGCGGGGCCGCAGGGCAGGGTGTCCAGACAATTGCTGAAGCGCTCGTGAGGGTGCTGAAAAGAAACGGGTATTATGTGTTTGCCTGTACTGAATTCATGTCCCGTATCAGGGGTGGCAGCAATTCCACGGAAGTGAGGGTTACAGCCCGAAAACGCAGAGCGTATGTGAGTAAAATAGATTTTCTGGTTGCGCTCAATGCAGATGCCATCGATCATCTAAAAGACCGCATCAGTGAAACGACTCTTGTTTTTGCGGAGAAAGAGCATATCGAGGGTAAAGATATTGCCGGTTTTATCGATACACCAATTGCCGAATTCGCAGAAAAAGCAGGAAGCAGGATTTTTTCGAGCACCGTTGCGGTCGGGGTGGTGCTTGGTCTGCTTGGGACTCCCATCGATGCTTTTTCAGTGTACCTTTCCGAGCAGTTTGCCTCCAAAGGAGAGGATATTGTTTCAAAGAATATTGCAGCAGCAAAACTTGGATACAATTTCGGTAAGGAGACAGCGGCTGAAAAACAGATCGAGGTAAAGATCGATGCGGCTGAAGATCCGCCTGATGAATTACTGATCGACGGAAATACTGCGGTAGGGATTGGAACGGTTGCTGCGGGGTGCAGTTTTATTTCTTCCTATCCCATGTCCCCGGGAACCGGCCTTTTGACGTTTCTTGCCCATAAAGCCGATGACTTCAATATTGTGGTTGATCAGGCAGAGGATGAGATTGCCGCTATCAATGCCGCACTTGGGGCGTCTTATGCAGGAGCTCGATCGATCGTTTCAACTTCAGGTGGTGGCTTTGCTCTTATGGAAGAAGGGATAAGCCTTGCCGGTGTTACTGAAGTGCCTGTCGTGGTTCATCTTGGCCAGCGGCCCGGTCCTGCGACCGGGCTACCGACTCGCACCGAACAGGCTGATCTCAATCTGGTTTTGTATGCTGGTCATGGGGAGTTTTCCCGGGTCATCCTTGCTCCTGGTACGTTTGCCCAGGCAATTGAACTGATGCAGAGGGCATTTCATTTTGCCGAAAAATACCAGACAACTGTTTTTGTTCTGACCGATCAATTTTTTCTCGACTCTATCGCCTCGATGAGTGAGTCCGATATTGTCAGGCTGCCGTTGAAGCGTTACATCGTCAGAACCGATGAAAAGTACAGTAGATATTCTTTGACGGACGATGGTCTCTCACCCAGGGGAGTGCCCGGCCATGGCGATGGCATTGTTAAAGTCGACTCACATGAACATGATGAAAGCGGTCATCTGACAGAAAACTTCGATTTGCGCCGAAAAATGATGGAAAAAAGACTGAAGCGTCTCGAGGCGCTCGGCGAAGAGGCGCTGATGCCGGAGCGGTTCGGGGCTGCAGAAGCGAAAAACGTCATAGTTTCCTGGGGCTCGAACAGGGGTGTGCTTGAAGAAGCGCTCGATAACCTTCAGCGGAAAGATCTTGCCGGTTTACACTTTTCACAGCTTTTTCCATTGAACGTGGCGGTAAAAAAACAGCTCGAGGGCAAGAATATCATTGTGCTTGAAAACAATGCAACGGGGCAGTTTGCGGATTTGCTGACTCGCGAACTCGCTATACCTGTTTCAAAGAGAATTCTCAAGGTGACAGGTGAACCTTTCTCGGTTGAGGAAGTTGTTGAAGCATTACAGGAGGTGTAGCATGGCGGTCAATCCGTTTGACATGCAGGGTAAGAAAATGGGCTGGTGTCCCGGTTGCGGTAACTATAAGCTGCTTGATGCTCTCAAAGAGGCGCTTCATCAGCTTGCCATCGATCGCAGAAATCTTGTGATCGTATCTGGCATTGGACAGGGAGCAAAAACGCCGCAGTACGTCAATGCGCATATGTTCAACGGACTTCACGGTCGTGCGTTGCCGGTTGCAATGGGGGTAAAGCTTTCAAACCGAAATCTGGTCGTTATTGCCGAGTCAGGCGATGGTTGCATGTATGGAGAAGGGGGGAATCATTTTCTGCATGCTATCCGCCGCAACTACGATATAACGGTTATTGTCCATGACAATATGGTGTATGGCCTGACTAAAGGGCAAGCTTCACCGACATCACTCATGGGCATGAAAACCTCGCTTCAGATCAATGGTGTTATGCTTGAACCGTTCAACCCTATTGCGGTTGCGCTCGCTCTCGATGCACCGTTTGTTGCACGGGCAAATGTCGGCGACGGTAAGCAGACCAGCGAGATTATCAAACAGGCCATTGCATTCAAAGGGTTTGCTGTCGTTGATATTTTCCAGCCTTGCGTAATATTCAACAAAGAGAACACCTATCAGTGGTTTAAGGACAATACCTATTATTTGCCTCGTGACTACGATCCATCTGATCGGAAACTGGCTTTCGAAAAAGCTATCGAAACTGAAAAATTTCCTCTCGGTGTTATCTACCGTCAAATCGGACGAGAACTTTACGAAGATATGCTCGGTATAAACCACATTCCCGCCTATGAGCATGGAGTTTCACAAGAAGCGTTTGAAATGATGCTGGAGAGCTATAAGTAAGGTTATCTTACCCGTCTTTTCCTATCTCTTCTCTTCCTCTATCTTTTTCCATCATAACAACTCCCGCATGAACCGGTTTCCGCCACCCGGGTGTTGGCGAAGGCCTGTAAATAACCTTGATGTATGCCGGTTGCCAGGGAAAAGCGATTTTGCTTTCGAACATTACTGGAAGAAGAGACAAGTTTTTTTTTGAAAAAAAACAAAAAAGATATTGGATGTACGTCAAAAAGTACTTTGCTTTGTGAAGTGTTTCACTAAAAATCAAAATGTTTTCCTTAATTTCTAAGACAAAAAACGTTGTGAGAGTGTCCCCTTGTGCTGTTCAAAAAAATTATCTCATGACTTAATGGCAATGGTATCAACAACGTATCATGAGGGACGAAAAACAAACACTTTCCCTGCAGTTTGCTGAACTGGAAGCACTGCGGTTAAAGGTTGCTCAGCTTGAGAGTGCAAGTTCTATCGGCAAAATATCAACCAAAAAACTCAGGGAAAGTGAAGAACGATTTCGACAGCTTTTTGAAAACATAAGCAGCGGAGTTGCTGTTTATGAGGTGTTGGATAACGGGAATGATTTTATTTTCCGGGATTTCAACAAATCGGCTGAAAAAATTGACAATCTCGAGAAGGAAAAGGTTGTCGGGAAAAGTGTTCTGCAACTGTTTCCGGGAGTAAAAGAGTTCGGACTTTTTGAGGTTTTTCAGCGCGTGTGGAGAACAGGGCAACCGGAGCATCACCCTGTGTCGATGTATGAGGATAACAGAATTGTCGGTTGGAGGAAAAACTACATTTTCAAATTGCCGGATGGAGATATTGTCGCGGTTTATGATGACGTCACACGCGAAAAGCAGTTCGAGGAAAAACTCAAGACAATCAACAAAGCGATTGAGCAGAGTCCGGCAGCGGTTGTAATAACCGACCGTGAAGGAAGTATTGAATATGTGAATCCGAAGTTCACCGCTTTAACGGGGTACACTTTCGAAGAAGTTAGTGGGAAAAATCCGCGTATCCTGCAGTCGGGTGAGATGTTGCAGGATTTTTACGAGCAGTTGTGGCAAACAATTATCTCCGGTGAGGAATGGCGGGGAGAGTTTCTCAATAAAAAGAAAGATGGCCGGCTCTATTGGGAGGATGCGAGTATATCGCCTGTGATCAACGAACATGGGGGAATAACCAATTTTGTAGCGGTAAAAGAGGATATTACCGAAAAGAAAAAATTATGGCTTCAATTGATCGAGGCGAAGGAAAAAGCAGAGGAAAGCGATCGTTTAAAATCGTGCTTTCTCGCAAATATAAGTCATGAGATACGCACTCCGATGAACGGCATCCTCGGTTTTTCAAGGCTTTTGAGGGAGCCTCTCTTGTCTGGAGAAGAAAAAGAGCAGTATATAGAGCTCATTCATGAAAGCGGGAAGCGTATGCTCTCCATAATCAATAACCTCATCGATATTTCAAGAATCGAAACCGGTGAGTTATCGCTCTATCCAGGCAAGACCAGCGTCAATGAAATCATTGAAAAAATACATGCTGATTTCTTTGAGCAAGCACAGGGAAAGTGCATTTCTTTTTCCGCTGAGGCGGGTCTTTCTGCAAAAGAGAGTCTTATCATTACAGATAAGGTAAGGCTCAGCCAGGTATTGTCGCATCTTGTTGGTAACGCATTGAAGTATACCCATGAAGGGGAGGTCGCTTTTGGTTATAAAAAAGACGATGGAATGCTGGAGTTTTATGTCAGGGATACGGGAATTGGCATTCCGGATGACCAGCAGGGTAAAATTTTTGAACATTTCAGGCAAGTTTCGCTCGATGCCACGCGTGAATACGAGGGGGCGGGTTTAGGGCTCAGTCTCAGCAAGAAACTTGTAGAAATGCTTGGCGGAACGATACGGGTTGATTCGGTGCCAGGAAAAGGAAGCACGTTTTTCTTCACAATTCCTTACGATAGTCTTTTGGTTTCGAATGCCCAGTTACGGATAGATATGCAAGAAGACGGCAACAGTTCGTTTCTTTCCGGGCTTGCTGTCCTGGTTGTCGATGATGACTCCATAAGCCGCCTGCTGTTGAAAGGCATATTATCGAGCCGTAAAGTAAATGTGATTCTTGCAAAAAACGGCAAGGAAGCTGTTGAGAAAGTACAGAAAGTACCGGGTATCCGTATTGTGCTCATGGATATGAAGATGCCCGTTATGAACGGTTATGAAGCGACAAGTCGAATCAAGGAGATTCGCCCGGAATTGCCGGTCATAGCACAGACTGCCTTTGCAGATCCGGAGGAAAAGGAGGTTGCGAAAGAAGCAGGATGCGACGTTGTGCTTTCAAAACCTATCAACTCTTCGGAGCTGCTGGCTGAAATACAGCGCTACGTCTAATTTTTGCTTTTTCTTCGAAACTTCCATGGCGGGATGGCATGTGGGTCGGACCATATGCCTGCTTTTACTGTTCGGGCACTGTCTTCGAGCCGGGCAAGTGAAGTATCGCTGGAATGGTGTTTATAATGCCATGCGAGTCCGTGACGGACAAGTTCTTCGTTCAGGCACAGTGAGTCAATATAAACCCAGGCGACCCTTCTGCCGTATCTGTCCTTATCAACTTCTATAAGCCTTATTTTTCCTCTCTGAAGCATTGTGCTGGTAAACCTTTCCGCTTTTCGATACAATGGTTGTGTTTGTTCAGGGCAGTCTATACCGTAGAGTCTGATTTCGAGTTCTTCATTGTTTCTTTTCAATGTGAAGCTGTCTCCATCGGCGATGCGCAATACTTTGTAGGGTCCGCTATCTCTGTCTATTCTCGGAACAAGCGTGATAACAACAGCAATGAACAGAAGCAGCAAGGTGAGGAGCGGTTTTTTTTGTTTCATCTTGTGAAGCATGCGTGGCTGGAAAAGGCGAAAATTATTGTTATGGTATATGTTTCCAGGCTAAATGAATTTTACAAAAAGTAACATATGGTTCTCCTGACAGTAGAGTCGATAAGCAAGCAGTACGGTTTGAAGAAGCTGTTCGATAACGTTTCTTTTGGCATCGATGAGAAAGACAAGGTTGGCATTATCGGAACGAACGGTAGTGGTAAAAGTACGCTTTTGAAAATACTTGCTGAAAAAGAACTGCCCGATTCAGGGACTGTGATGATGGGAAAGCAAAGCCGCATTTCCTGGTTGCCCCAGGATTCTCCCTACAATCCCGATGATACGGTGCTGGAGGCGATATTGAAATCGGGCGAAAAGGAGCTGCGGCTGGTCTATGAATATGAGATGGTTTGCAAGGCGCTTGAAGAAGAGGGCGGTCAGGGGCAAAAGTTGATTGAAAAGATGACCAGTTTGTCACATCAGCTCGATATTAACAATGCCTGGGATCTGGAGGCGCATGTAAAAAGTGTGCTTGGTAAGCTTGGCCTGCATGATGTATCGGCAAAGATGGGTGCGCTCTCGGGTGGACAGCGCAAACGTGTTGCGTTGGCACATGCGCTTGTTATGCCAAGTGATGCCCTTATTCTCGATGAACCTACCAACCATCTCGATGCTGACAGTGTCGAATGGCTGGAAAACTATCTCAAGAGGTATCAAGGAGCATTGGTTCTGGTAACGCATGACCGATATTTTCTTGATCGGGTGGTCAATCGTATGATCGAGCTGGATGGAGTATCGGCAAATGTTTTTACCGGAGGATATGCAAGCTACCTGCAGCAGAAAGCCGAGCAGGAGGCGCAGGCTGTTCGGGCTGATCGTAAACGAAGAGCTCTCGCCAAACAGGAGCTTGCATGGCTTCGAACGGGTTGCAAGGCTCGAACGACGAAGCAGAAAGCCCGGATTCAACGTGCGGAATCTCTTGTGGCTGAGCAGGGTGTTACCGAAAAGGAGAAGCTGGATATTGGTTTTGGTTCTGAGCGCCTCGGAAATAAAATTATCGAGTTGCATGAAGTCTCGAAATCCTGGGATGGCGAACCGTTGATTGCATCATTCGAATACCTGTTGCAGAAAGGAGATCGGATAGGCATTATCGGGCCCAACGGCTCAGGTAAAACAACGCTTCTCGATCTTATTGCAAGCAGAGTGTCTCCTGACAGTGGTAGGATCGAAACAGGGCAGACAGTAAAGATCGGGTACTACGATCAAATGAGCAGCGGTCTTGATGATTCCATGCGGGTAATCGATTATATCAGGGAAGAGGCTGAGCATATAAAGCTGAGTGATGGAAATGAACTTTCCGCATCTAAGATGCTGGAGAAATTTCTTTTCGACCCATCTGTTCAGTACAATCTGATCGGGAATCTTTCCGGGGGAGAACGGCGCAGGCTTTATCTGCTCAGAAAACTCATGATGTCTCCCAATGTGCTACTGCTCGATGAGCCGACCAACGATCTCGACATTCCGACATTGCAGGTACTCGAAGATTTTCTCGATCTTTGGCCGGGCTGCGTCATAGCGGTCAGTCATGACCGGTATTTCCTCGACAGGGTGACCGAGCACATTTTTGCCTTCGAGGAAAACGGAAAGATCAGGAAGTATCCCGGGAACTACAGCGTTTATCTGGAGATGAAAGCGGCACGGGGTGAGTTGAAAGAAAACGTGGCAGTAGAAATGCCTGGAAAGGCATCGAGAGAAAAAAGCAACAGCACCGGTCCTCGAAAGCTCAGTTACAAGGAGCGGCGTGAACTTGATGTACTGGAGAAAAAGATCGCTGAAGCTGAAGAGCGCCAGGCCTTGATTTCTCTGCAGTTGAACGACGCCGGATCGGATTTCGATCTGGTCAGACGGCTGAGCGAGGAATTGCAGTTGTTGCAGGGTCAGCTTGAGGCAGATATGATTCGCTGGGAGGAACTTGCTGAACGAGCATAAAGCACCAGCTTTATATGATTACTGCTGTTCTGCTTGAGAAAAAGTGTCGATAAAAAAAGTGTGATAATTGGAGAAATGTCTATATTATAAGGAGATAAAGGGCATTATTTTTTTCTGCAACCCCATTTCCCAAGGAGTCGGCTATGTCACTCGACCAGGCAAAAGCGGCGATCAACAAAATCAAAACCGACAATGCTTTTCGTGAAGAAATTATGGCTGTTTCCGATGTCGGCAAGCGTGTTGAGCTTCTCAATAAGCGAGGTTTTCAGTGCACAATGGCGGAGATCGAGCATTTGACAACACCTGATCTCGGATTTGACCTGAAATGTGGCGAAATGGTTATGCCTCTTACCTGTCCGGATGTTAAAACCTGAAATGCTTTTGTGATGAGCTTCCTGTATTCTTTAGAGGAGTAGCTTTTACTCATTATCTGAAGGATAGATGATCCGATATCCCTTGTTTTCCAAAGTTTCGAAGGGTTTGTTGAGCAGGTCGCAGCTTGTTTCCGCTGTTTTGAAGATATCATAGGTCGATTCCATGCATTGGACAATGTATTGCTTGAAATGAGTGCAGGTTTCTGTCTTTGATAACCGCTTTCTCGGGCAGGCGTTTCTGCAAATCGGCAGGAAGCAGCATTTACGGCACTCTTCATTCGCATACTGGTCGGTTCCTACCGTATAGAGGACAGGAAGTTCATGGTTTGACAAAGGTTCATCACTGTTTACGTTGCCTATTGTTTTTTCTCGCATCCCGACATCTTCCCAGCATTTGTAAAGTTCGCCCGAAGGGCCGGAGACAAAAGAGTTCGTAAAATGGGCGATGCATAAGCCGGTGTCATTGCTTTTCGGATAAAGCATGTATTTGGTTATAATGCCGTATTTTTCGTAAAGATCAAGGCAGTATTTCGCCCATTCACCGGTGTTTAATGTCGATGACTCCTCTCCTTTTACCCTTGCAGGATAGACAGTTACTTTTTTTCCTTTGTAACGCTTCATGAGTTTTTCACGCAACGCGGGGAAGCACTCCCTGTTGTTTTTGTCGATATTGACCCTGATATCGCATTTCCCCTTGTATGAAGAGCTCATCAGCTGGTCGATATTGGCAAGGACTTTCCCGAACGTCGGCCTGCCGTCATGTAATTTTCTTCTTCTGTCATGTACCGTTTTCGGGCCATCGAGTGTGATCTGAATACTGTTGATTTTCAGGTCGTTGAGTGCTTTGATTTTCTTGATGTCGAGCAGGAAGCCGTTTGTCGTCATCTGTGCACCATGCAGCTTCATGCCTTTTGCAAGCATTTTGTTTGATATCAGCTCAACGGTGTCAAAAGCCAGCGTTGGTTCGCCTCCATACCAGTCAATATGAATATTTCCAGCTCCGGATTTTTTCCTGATGAATGCGAGGAGGTTCTCGATGGTTTCTTCGCTCATGACCGTTGTGTCGTGCTGACTGTTTTCAAAACAGTAGCTACAATCAAAATTACAGGCAAGCGTCGGGCAGATGGTAAGCGAAAGGTCTCCACGCCCGTAGCAGTTGCAATTCTTTTTGTACTGCTTGAGCATCAACAACTTTTCGTTTTCTCCTCGTTCAACGAGAATATGTTTTGCTTTTAAAAGTGATATGAACGATGTATCGAAACCGTTATCGGCCACAGAGGGTTCCATTTCAAGCTGCTGCAGAAAACGGTAGTGCGGCTCGTCAACCTGGATCAGGCAGTTTGACATGGTACTGTAAAGAAAGTACCCGAAGCGTTCAGAATGGAACAAGGTACTGTATTTTGACCAGGTAGGCATTGTCGAGGGAGACTTGGTGTTGAAAGATATGTTCGGTCAATTTTCCCTGGACGAATGTTCAGGTTGAAACTCGGGATGGCCTGTCTGCCAAAAGGCGAAACTCAGTACATCCGCAAGTGTTTCGAATTGCTTGGTTTTTGTATTACCGATTCCATGTCCCGACTGAAAATCAGTGTAAAACAATACGGGTTTTCCCGAAACGCTTGCTGCCTGCAGATGGGCGGCGAATTTCGCGGGTTGCCAGGCGATCACTCTCGGATCATTGATGCCTGCTGTAACAAGAGCCGCAGGGTAGGTAACTCCTTTACGGATACTCAGGTAGGGATCCATTGCTATCAGCGCTCTGCATTCAACTGGATCGTTGAGGGTGCCGAACTCCGGTGTGTTAACCGGTCCGTTAGGTGTTTCTTCTCCTCGAAGAGGGTTCATGGCTCCGACCTGGGGTATGACGGCGGCAAAAAGGTCGGGGCGCTCAGTCATTGCCTTGCCGACAAGAATACCGCCAGCGCTTGCACTGTTGATCGCTATGTGGGAAGGGGCGGTGTATTTTTTGTCGATAACATATTCTGCGCAGCTGATCAGGTCTTGCCATGTGTTGAATTTTGTCGTTTTCATTCCTGCCTTGTGCCAAGCGTCTCCCATTTCTCCTCCTCCGCGGACGTGGGCAACAGCGAGAATTCCGCCCTTGTAGGCCCAAAGAAGGAATGGCGGGTTGAAAAACGGTCGTAATGACTTTCCATAAGCCCCGTATCCATAGAACAGAACAGGATTCCGGCTGTTTTTATTGAGACCTTTTTTATAAATCAGGGAAAGCGGGACTTTCACGCCGTCATGTGACGGTACCATGATTTCCTGGACAACAAGATCATCGTATTCCGGATATTCAGCTGCTGATGAAAGTGTTTCATAAACAAAGGATTTCGAGGCTTCATCGTAACGGTACCGTTTGTAATCACTACTCCATCCGGAGATGACAACCCATACATCGGGAAACTTAAAGCCTTTGGTGCTCAGGTGTATGGTTCCCGCAGGAAAGGGCAATTGTAATTTTTTCGCTTTTTTCCGGTTGAACTTTTTGTGGAAAAACTCCACTTCCACACCGTTTTTCGATAGTGTGTAATATATACCGTTACTGGTAAGATTGAACGATGTGAGTACCGCATCGGGGTTTTCCGGAATGACCGTTTCGGCATGGTCGATGTCCGGGTGAAAAAGTGAGGTTTTCAGAACTTTGAAATTCGGAGCTTTTTCCGGAGTGTAGAGGTAAAGATCCTTTTCGGTAACAGCGAAATCGTGAATGTTGTTTTCGGGTTTGAGCAACGGTTTCCAGGAAATTTTCTCCATCCCAAGCTCTGACACGGGGGCATAAAACACCGTAAGGCGTCGATCTACGTTATGAACAAAAGCGTAAAGGTGTTTGCTGTCCTTGTCGTAATGAACGGAGGGTATATCTTCGGGCTTGATGTTCATTTCAGGATTGGTGGCACGGGAAAAAACTTCCCTGTCAAGAGACGGATCACTGCCGACTTCGTGAAGATAGACCTTACTGTTTTTTTGTATATCGGTATCATGCTTTCCGCTTTTTTGAAGACGATTATAAAGAAATGCGCTTCCATCCGGCAGCCATGATGGTGATGCAAAGCGGCAACGGTCGATTTTTTCAGGATAAAACCGGCCTGCTTTTACATCCATGATCAGCACGATATCATCTTCGGAGCCGTCGGCTGCTACTGAAACCGCCACTTTCGAGCCGTCATCGGTAGGAGAAATGTTGCTGACGGCATATTTTTTCTGACTGTTTTTCGAAAAATCAGAAGGATCGAAAAGCAGGGATTCGGTACCCTGGAACCCTTTTCTGTAATACAGTTTCCCGGTTTCGTCGGCAGGTGTTCTTTTCAGATAAAAGTACCAGTCGTTGTCCGTTATGACAAGGTTATAGACTTTTGCAGCTTTTCGACTATCGAAGTCCTGCATTTTTTCAATGAGCGAGGTTCTGCCAGGGATTTTTTCGATAATCGATCTTGCATATTCTGCCTGTGCTATCAGCCATTGCCGGACAAAAGGATCCTCAAGGTTTTCCATATACCGGTAAGGGTCGGCAATTTTTTTGCCGCAGTAAGATTCTTCAACTATTTTTGCAGGAGCGTTAAGCGGTTTTTTTGCAGTCGAAGCATCATCAGCTCTTGTTATTTGCGGGTATGCGTTCCAGAAAAGAGAAAGGATAAGGAAGAGAGAGAATGCTTTTTTCATGGTCACGTAATCTCATTCGTATTTGCCTGTTGCCGGATCATGTAGGGGGTAATATGCCTAAAGCTGGCTGTAATCTCCTAATGAAACCCTGAAATGAGAGAATACCGGGCATCGTTCTTTTTGAAAAGGAAACTCGAAATTATCGATCAGCGGGTACACTGGTGATATTGTTGTGATTGGTTGATAAGTTATTATATTTTATTTTCTTATGAGTTTTTATGTTTTGCTTTGAGCAAAAAGAAAACGGCCCGAGTGCAGAGTGAGCAGGGGCCGTTTCTTACAGGAAGGGTTTTATTGTTAATCGTTTGTTCGCCCCCATCGTTTGATGGTGCGTTCTACTTTTCTTTCACTGACCTTTCTTTTCAATTCGTTTTTGGTTCGATTTGTTTTTTTAAACTGGCGTTGTTCCTTGGTGTTACCCCTGTTTTCTGCAAAACGCTTTTCTTTGCGGTCGTTGTTTTGTTTTGTCCAGCGCTTTGTTTTCACTGTTTTTTCTTTGACGACAATTTTTTTATCCGGATTCTTGCGCCATGTTTTTGTTTTTCCGGGCTCTTTGCGAATAAAGCGTTTTTCAGTATCTGTTCTGATTTTGTAAGCTTTATTTCTTTCACGTTCGGACCTTACCTTGTAGGCAGTTCTGTTTTCATTCTTTGACCTCGCCTTATAGGACTTTTTGTTTTTATAGTCCACGTTTCTGTCAGGTGCTTTTTTCCAGCGGTTGACTGCAGGCCGGTCAGAATGGTAGTAAGCGCTGTTTCTGATACTTTTTTTCTTTTCCTTATGGACAAAATGACGGTGTTTCAGCCAACGATGCTTGTTGGACTTCCGGTATTCATGGTTGCAGTATTCCCTGATTTTATGCCAACGGTGCTTTCTGATCTTGTACGGCAGTCTGTTGTGTTTGACAACGGTCCATGGTCCATAATAATAGTGTGAGTTGTACCAGTGTCCGCTGTGGTAGACGTAGTAGAAGTTGTTGAAAAAGAGCAAGTCGTAGGGTGAGCCTACAGAAGCGTAAAAGCCGAGCTGTGGAATGTATAAGAGGTTTGGCGCATATGCCGCGTTGTAATAATAATCACCATAGTATACCGGGTGGTATGCGATGGCACGGGGGCCTCCGAATCCGATGTGCACGTTTACATCAGCCTGGGCAGGTGCGGCTGTCTGGCAACCCATCGTTGTTGCAAGCGCTGCAACAAGAAAAAGCGTTCCTTTTTTCATAATTCGATACTCCTCTCATGTATTCATAAGTAGCAAATCTCATATCGTTGCCGTGTGAAGCAGATTTTTCAAGTGCCTTTAAAAAATTAGACGATAGTCGAAGAAAAACCTTGCAGATCAGGTTGTCAGCTTTTGAGCTTCTGAAGGAGAAAGGCCATCGAGCGGCCCAGATCGAGCATGTTTTCCATCCCTTCCTTGTCATTGGAGACTTCTGCTTCGGTTCTGCCTCCGAAACCAAGGTTCCAGTAGGTTGAGCCGACAATAAACATACCGCATATCTGATAAAGATGATTGATGCTGTCGTAGGCGTGTACACCACCTCCTCGCCTGAGTGAAATAACAGCAGCGCCTGCTTTGTACCGGAAGAGTTGGCCGTTGACTCTCGAGACGAAACCGGCACGGTCGATGACCGCTTTGAGTTCCGGGGTAATATCGGCGAAATAGGTTGGCGAGGCGAGAATGAGGCCGTCTGCTTCGAGCATTTTTTCAAAAAGATCGTTGAAAAGGTCGTTTTTTGTCGCACACTTCTTATCCTTGCGCTCGATGCACTTGTAGCATGACAGACAACCCCGGACGATTTTCCCACCGACCTGAACAAGCTCGGTTTCAATTCCCTCGGCTTCAAGGGATTCGAAAACTTTCTCGATCATTTTATGCGTGTTTCCCTCTTTTCGAGGACTTCCGTTGACAGCGAGTACTTTCATGGTTGGTGACAGGTTAAAGGTGTGCAGTGATAGGTGAACAGGCTCATAAGGATAAAACTTTTTCGATCTTTTCCAGGGCTGCCAGCATATCGGACGGCAAGGGTGCCGTCAGGGAGATTCGCTCATGAGTGGTCGGCTGAAAAAAAGTTAAACTTTCAGCGTGCAGCGCTTGGCGGGGGATGAGCTCCAGCAAATTTTTCACGAAGCTTTCACTTTTGCTGAACGGCAGTTTGAATATGGCTGTGCCGCCGTAAGTTTCGTCTCCGAGAATGGGCGTACCGATATGTTGGAGATGGACCCGAATCTGATGCGTTCTTCCGGTATGGAGCGTCAGTTCGACAAGCGAGAAGTAGTGCAGGTTTTTCTGGACCCTGTACTCTGTAATGGCCGTTTTTCCCTCTTTTCCTTCAAAATCATAACAAGTCATCACTTTTCGGTCGCGCGTAGATCGGCCTATGTTTGTTTTGACGATTCCTTCGTGAGGGTCGGGCACACCCCGGACAATGGCTTGGTATTTTTTTTCGACCTGACGATTAGCGAACTGACGTGCCAGCCTGTGCAGGGCGATACTGTTTTTCGCGACGATAATCAACCCTGAGGTGTTTTTGTCCAGCCGGTGGACAATGCCCGGCCGGAGTTCGGATGCATCGAGCTTTTCGGCGTCGGTACCAAGATGGTAAAGGATTGCGTTTGCAAGTGTTCCTGTCCAGTTGCCGAAAGCGGGGTGAACCACCATGCCGGGGGCCTTGTTGATGACCATCAGATCTTCATCCTCATAGACGATGTCGACCGGAATGTTCTCCGGAGCAAGTTCCGGTGCCGGGGGACGGAGAAAAGTGATCTCTATGCTGTCGAGAGATTTTATTTTGTAATTGGCTTTGACGGTTTTTCCGTTTACCAGCACCCGGTGTTCCGAAATGGCCTCCTGAACCTTGTTGCGTGTGGCATTTTCAACCTGTTGCGCAAGATAGACATCGATACGCATCGGCTTCTGGGTTTGGGCGACCTGCAACGTCATTTTTTTTGGTTCCTGACGTTCCGTGTCCTGTTCTTCCTGTTCGCTTTTTACCGGTTGATTTTGCATCTTGGGTGAGTACTGTGAAATTCTATATGGCATTATAATAATACATAACAGCGTAATTCTCATGTCAGGTAAACGAGAAGGTAAGTCTTTTGATTTTGATGTGGCCGTTATCGGGTCAGGACCGGGAGGTTTCGAAGCGGCGATTAAGGCGGCAGGTTGTGGTTTGAAGGTATGTGTTGTCGAAAAAGGTGCGATTGGTGGCGTTTGTTTGAACTGGGGGTGTATTCCGACCAAGGCGCTGCTGAGAAGTGCCGAAATTTTCCGTTTGGCCGGTGATGCCGGACCTTTTGGCCTCGAGTGTAAAGATTCGATCGTCGATGTGGCTCAGGCTGTGAAAAGAAGTCGAAGGGTCGTGCTGACGATGTCCAAGGGTGTTGAATATGCTTTGAAGCGAAACGATATCACGGTGAAACGAGGTGAAGGCTCGTTTGCCGATGCTCATACACTTACAATAACCCGCAACGGTGAGGTTGCCGAAACGGTGACGGCGGAAAACATCATCATTGCTGCCGGCGGTTCTGCAAGAGAGCTTCCGGGATTGGAGTTCGACGGCAAAACCATCATCTCGAGCCGTGAAGCACTTGCAATGCAGACTGCGCCGAAAAAGATGCTTATCGTAGGAGGTGGCGCGATAGGGGTGGAGATGGCATGGTATTTCGGTGCAGCGGGAAGTGAGGTTACACTGGTGGAGCTTATGCCGGAGATTCTTCCTCTTGAAGATATAGAGGTGGGAGAGGGGCTAAGGCGTTCACTTGCCAAGGCAGGGATCGAAATTATTACTGAAGCTGCCGTGAAAAGAAGTGAAGTGACGGAAGGAGGCATTCTTGCTGTGGTACGTTTGCAGGACGGCAGTGAACGGGTGGTGGAAGCGGAAAGTATGCTTGTCGCGGTTGGCGTGGTTCCCAACACGCGTGACCTTGCCCTTGAAAAAGTCGGAGTTGCTACAGAAAAGGGTTTTATCGAAACCGATGAGTTATGTCGTACCAATGTCGGCAACATCTTTGCCATAGGTGATGTCAGAGGAGGGATGCTGCTTGCACACAAGGCTTCGGCTGAAGCCGGAGTTGCAGTGAAGGCTATAACGGGGAAGAGGAGCGAGCCGGTTGACGAGAGCAAAGTGCCCCGTTGTGTCTACGTTGAACCGTCGGTGGCATGTGTGGGATATACGGAAAAAAAAGCCATTGAAGCTGGTTTTAGAGTAAAGGTCGGGCATGCTTTTTTTGCCGCCTCGGGAAAAGCGAGCGCATACGGAGTAAGGGAGGGTTTTGTGAAACTGGTTTTCAATGCGGACAGCGGAGAACTGCTTGGGGGTCATGTGCTGGGCTATGGAGCGGTGGAGCTGATCGGAGAGTTGTCCCTTGCACGAGGTCTGGGTGTGACGGCAGAACAGCTTGCTGATGTGATTCATGCTCATCCGACACTTTCAGAATCCATAAAAGAAGCTGCTGAAAATGCGTTGGAACAATAAATCATGAACCCGGAATCCTGAATTCCGGGGATCTTTTTTTGCCTTTTGACCGTTGCCTTTTGACTTTACTTTTGCCTTTTTTTTAAAGCATTTTCTATTCTCTTGTTAAAACCATAAATTCATGGTTTAATTGTAAACGTCTTCAATTAAGTAAGCCTTTTCCCGCAGTGGTAAACGCAAAGGGTTGGGGTGTTTAACCAAATCATCAATTATGACTCAGACTGCTTCAGCTGCAAACAACACAGCAAGTACGAAAGCAAAGGAAGGTTCGGTTGTCAAAAAAGCTTCCGGCCCAAAGAAAGCGAGAACCAAAAAGAAGCAAGGACAGGCTTATCCTTTTACGGCGATCGTCGGTCAGGAAGAAATGAAACTCAGCTTGATTCTGAACATCATCGATCCGAGGATTGGCGGAGTGCTTGTGATGGGCCACAGGGGGACTGGTAAAAGTACGACTGTTCGGGCGCTTGCAGAGGTGTTGCCGATGATTGAGCGGGTCAAGGATGATGTTTACAACCGTAATGTTAACGAGTATATCGAAGCTGAAAAGCCTCAGAGAGGAAGAAAAACCCTTGCTCCGGAAGATCTGACTATCGAGGATATTCCGGTTCCGGTCGTTGATCTTCCGCTTGGTGCCACTGAAGACCGTGTTTGCGGTACCATCGATATTGAACAGGCTCTGACCAGCGGTGTCAAAGCTTTCGAGCCGGGTCTCCTTGCCCAGTCCAACCGCGGCTTTCTCTACATTGACGAGGTAAACCTGCTCGATGACCATCTTGTCGATGTTCTGCTCGACGTGGCAGCCAGCGGAAGAAACGTGGTCGAACGTGAAGGTATCAGTATCCGGCACCCTGCACGTTTCGTGCTCGTAGGTTCCGGCAACCCTGAAGAAGGTGAGTTGAGGCCTCAGCTCCTTGACCGCTTCGGGCTCCATGCAAGGATTATCACCATTACCGATGTCGCAAAAAGGGTGGATATTGTCAAAAGGCGTCATGCATATGATGAAGACCCTCAGGCATTCCTGAAAAAATGGTCACGTGAACAGAAAAAACTGCAGAAGAAAATTCTCGGTGCAAAAGATCTGCTGCCTGAAGTCACCATGTCCGACGAGGTGTTGACTGATGTCGCAAAATTGTGTATGCAGCTTGGTATCGACGGTCATCGCGGTGAGCTTACAATTACAAGAACAGCTCATGCCTTTGCTGCGTTCAGCGGAGACAAGGAAGTCACTATGGATCATGTTCGCGCAATAGCAGGACTTGCCCTGCGTCACCGTCTGCGTAAAGATCCGCTTGAAACCATGGACCCGGGTGAAAAAATCGAACGTGAACTTGCAAAAGTGCTTGGAGAAGTAGAAGAAGTATAATGATAGCTTTTACCGATATTGTAGGCATGGATATGGCCAAACAGGCGCTTATGCTCCTTGCGGTCGATCCATCTCTCGGCGGGGTAGTGGTCCCCGCAGCTGTAGGGTCGGGCAAGTCGACGCTTGCAAGGTCTTTTGCAGATATTCTTCCCGAAGAAACTCCCTTTGTCGAACTCCCTCTTAACGTAACGGAAGATCGTTTGATCGGCGGTGTCGATCTCGAAGCGACATTGGCCCAGGGCGAACGAGTCGTGCAACACGGTGTGTTGTCGAAAGCTCACGACGGGGTGCTCTATGTCGATTCTCTCAGTCTTCTCGACAGTTCCGCCGTATCACATATCATGGATGCCATGTCGAGAGGTGCGGTGCTTGTCGAGCGCGAAGGGCTCAGCGAGGTGCACCCGTCGAAATTCATGTTGATCGGCACGTACGACCCTTCAGACGGGGATGTCCGTATGGGGCTGCTCGACCGGATCGGCATGATTGTGCCATTCAACACGCAAAACGATTACAGAGCGCGAAAGCTGATCGTTAAATGTGTGCTCGGTGAAAACGGCAGCGAGGATACGGAGGATGAGCTGAAAATGCTCAAGGGCCTTATCCAGGCGGCAAAAGAGCAGCTACCGCTCGTTTCTATGACGCGTGAGCAGATGCAGGGGCTTATTCAGTCTGCGGTTAGCCTTGGGGTCGAGGGTAATCGTGCGGATATTTTTGCCATAAGGGCTGCAAAAGCGAGTGCTGCGCTCGCCCAACGCACCGATGTTGACGAGGATGACCTGAAACTTGCCCTGAAACTGGTACTGGTGCCCCGCGCAACGCGTATGCCGGAATCGGAAGAGGAAGTTATGGACGAGATGCCTCCTGATGAGGAGATGCCTCCCGAAACGCCTGAATCTGAAGACCAGGAAGCTCCTGAAGACAGTTCAGAGCCTGATGCCAATGAAGAAGAGGAGCAGGAAGAAACTCCGGATATGATCGAGGAACTCATGATGGAGGCGGTTGAGACCGAGCTTCCCGACAACATTATGAATATTTCCCTCGCCGCGAAAAGGAAGAGCAAATCCGGCAGCCGTGGTGAAGCATTGAACAATCGACGAGGCCGCTTCGTGCGCTCGCAGGAAGGTGAAATGCGCAGCGGCAAGGTTGCGATTATCCCTACCCTGATTTCAGCTGCGCCCTGGCAGGAGAGCCGCAAGTTGGAGCGAAAGAAGAAGTACGGCAAGGTCAATACAGCTTTGGTGATCAACAAAGAGGATGTCAGGATAAAGAAGTTCCGCGACAAATCCGGTACTCTCTACGTATTTATGGTAGACGCTTCGGGCTCGATGGCCTTGAACCGTATGCGGCAGGCAAAAGGCGCGGTATCACATCTGCTCCAGAATGCCTATGTGCATCGTGATCAGGTTTCATTGATTTCTTTCAGAGGAAAAGAGGCGCAGCTTCTGCTGCCACCGTCACAGAGTGTCGATCGGGCGAAGCGTGAACTCGATGTACTGCCGACAGGTGGAGGAACACCATTGGCATCGGCGCTTTTTCTCGGTTTGGAGACTGCAAAACAGGCTCGCACCAAAGGTGTGTCTCAAATCATGTTCGTGTTGATTACGGACGGAAGAGGCAACATCAGCCTTCAGTCTTTGTACGATCAGGATGCACCGAAAGCCACCAAGGAAGAGGTGGAGAATGAGATCGAGGGTCTTGCGGCAACGATTTTCGCTGAAGGAATCGCTTCGGTCGTGATCGATACCCAGATGAACTATCTTTCAAGGGGAGAAGCACCGAAACTCGCGGAAAAACTTGGCGGGCGTTATTTTTATCTGCCTAACGCCAAAGCCGAAGAAATTGCGATGGCGGCACTCAGTTGAACGATGGCAAACGGCTATTTAGGAAAACCTCCCCCGCTCGTGTGACGACAGGGGAGGTTTTTCATTTACTATCATATTTTTACGTATTATCGTATACTTTTAAAGTTTGAACCATTTTTTCTCGATAAGGCGGATTGTCAGTATCTCTAATTTCTTATCTCAATAAGTAGTTATGGCACAGCTTCGTAAAATCGCCGCTATTGTAGGACTAGAGCAATACAACACCAATCTCTGGAAGAAAATTATCGGTCTTCTCAACGGTGAAGCCGAGCTTACCCAATGGACCGATGTTGATCTGGAAAAACAGAACCCCGATACGGCAAAAGCCATTTCGGAGGCCGATTGCATTTTCATGAGCATGATCCAGTTCAAAGAACAGGTGGACTGGTTCAAGGAGCAGCTCGAAGGGGCCTCGAACAAGGACAAGACGGTGTTTATATTCGAGTCGATGCCCGATGCCATGGCGTTGACGAAAGTCGGTGACTATGCGGTCAGCGAAGGCAAGGGAGGAATGCCTGAATCGGTCAAGAAGATTGCCAAGATGCTGGTGAAAGGCCGTGATGAAGATGCGCTTTACGGTTACATGAAGCTGATGAAGATCATGCGTACGATCCTTCCTCTTGTGCCGAAAAAAGCAAAGGATTTCAAGAACTGGCTGCTGGTTTACTCCTACTGGATGCAGCCGACGCCCGAGAACATCGCCAACATGTTCCGGTTGATTCTCCGGGAGTACTGTGACGAACCTCTCGAGGTCGGCCCGATAGTCGATGTCCCGAACATGGGGCTTTACCACCCGGATGCGCCTGCGTATTTCAAGGATGTCAAATCATTCAAGAGTTGGTCCAAAAAGCAGGGGAGGAACTTCAATAAAAGCCAGAAGGTTGGACTGCTGTTTTTCCGCAAACACCTGCTTCAGGAAAAAACCTATATCGACGACACGATCCGCGGTTTCGAGCAGAAAGGAATCAACGTCCTTCCGGCTTTTGTGATGGGGGTCGAGGGCCATGTTCTTGTCAGGGACTGGTTTGTGAAGGAAAAACTCGACCTGCTTGTGAACATGATGGGATTCGGGCTTGTCGGTGGCCCCGCCGGTTCGACAAAACCCGGTACAGCCGCTGAGGCCCGTGATGAAATCATGCGCAAACTGGATACCCCCTATATCGTTTCCCAGCCGCTTTTGATACAGGATTTCGAATCGTGGCAGGAGCTTGGCGTTTCGCCCATGCAGATAACCTTTACCTACTCCATACCGGAAATGGACGGAGCTGTCTGTCCGATCATTCTCGGTGCGCTGAAAGACGGCAAGATCGAGACCGTGGCCGAAAGGATAGATCGTCTGACCGGACTTTCCCGGACTTGGCTCAGGCTAAGGGGGGCGACAAACCGGGACAAGAAGCTTGCGTTTGTTGTGTATGATTATCCGCCGGGATATGGTAAGAAAGCAAGCGCGGCATTACTCGACGTTCCGAAATCACTTTTCGCTATTCTTCAGCGGCTCAAAAAAGAGGGATACGACACCGGAGAGCTTCCGGCAAGTGCTGAAGAACTGTTCAAGGCGCTTGACAAGGCAACCGATCACCAGTACCAGAACGGCAAGCCGGACGCATTGAAGATTAACGGGGAGAAGTACAGGGAACTCACCTCTTCGAAAGAGCGCGAACGTATCGAGGAGCGGTGGCAGAATTTCCCTGGGGAGATAGTGCCGATAGGTTCGGAAGATGTTTTTATCGGTGGAGTTCGGTTCGGCAACATTTTTATCGGGGTACAGCCCCGTCTCGGTGTGCAGGGAGACCCGATGCGACTGCTGTTCGATAAATCAAACACACCGCATCATCAGTATATTTCTTTTTACCGCTGGATCAGCAGGGATTTCAGTGCTCATGCTCTCGTGCATGTCGGTATGCACGGTTCGGTCGAATGGATGCCGGGCCTGCAGACAGGTTTGACCGGTGACTGCTGGCCGGATGCGCTTCTGGGAGATATTCCTCATTTCTATATTTATCCCATCAACAATCCGAGTGAGTCTTCTATAGCCAAGCGAAGAGGGCTTGCCACGATGGTTTCACATGTTGTTCCGCCGCTTTCGCGTGCCGGGCTCTACAAAGAGCTTCCCGCGCTCAAGGAATTTCTTGCCGATTACCGTGAGCGAAGACTTGACCAGTCGAGCGATGCTGAAGAAATGGAAACCGCCATCATGCAGAAAGCCGAGCTGCTCAATCTTACCGATGACTGTCCGCGACGGGAAGGGGAGCCGTTCAGTGATTTTGTCAGCCGTCTTTACAGTTATGTTCTTGAACTTGAAAACCGCCTGATTTCAAGTTCGCTTCACGTGTTCGGCGAATCTGCGCCGGCAGAGTCGCAGCTGGTCACCGTTACCGAAACATTGAAAAACAGGGGGATGAACGGTAAGACGCTCCCCGGCATGTTTATGAAATATTCTGCCGGAAACGGCCATTACCAAAGCTACGAGGAACTTGCAAAACGGTCGAGAAGCGGTGAAAGCGAGGCTATCGACCTGCGTGAGAAAGTCGACCAGTCATGCAAGGACTTTGTACAGAAGGTGTTGTTTGACCGGCAAAGTCCTGCTGATGTTTTCAAGGAGGTCTGCGGTGGGGAAAATCTTCCTGCAGAATACATGGAAATGGTGGACAGCCTTGCGCAGGAAGGCGCTCAGCTACTGTATGCTCTTGATGATAATCATGGAGAGATGGATGCGCTTGTCAGGGTGCTTGACGGGCGATACATTCCTTCCGGGCCTGGCGGTGACCTTGTCAGGGACGGTGTCAACGTTCTTCCTTCAGGGCGGAACATCCATTCGATAGACCCTTGGCGAATTCCTTCAGAGCTGGCATTCAAGCGGGGGACGAAGATCGCCGATATGCTGGTTGGCAAACACCTCGAAGAAAATGACGGACAGTACCCTGAAACAATCGCGCAGGTATTGTGGGGCCTCGATACCATCAAGACAAAAGGTGAGGCGGTTGCGGTTGTTATCCGGCTTGCAGGTGCGGAGCCTGCCTATGACGCTCAGGGCAAGATCAGTCATTACCAGCTCGTACCACTTGAAAAACTCGGGCGTCCGAGGATCGATGTGCTTATGCAGTTGAGCCCGATTTTCCGCGACGCTTTCGGCAACCTCATGGATCAGCTCGACAAGCTCATCCAGGAAGCCGCAAAAGCCGACGAGCCGCATGACATGAATTATATCAAGAAGCATGTCGACGAAGCCCTGGCGGAAGGTGCGGATTTCGAAAGCGCTACATCCAGGCAGTTCACCCAGGCCCCGGGTTCCTATGGGACCTATGTCGACGACATGGTCGAGGATTCAGCCTGGGAGAACGATGACGATCTCGATGAACTGTTTCTGCGCCGCAACAGTAGCGCCTATGGAGGAAGCAGAAAAGGGGAGAAGCAGACCGATATACTCAAGGGACTGTTTAAAACTGTCGACCGTGTGGTACACCAGGTCGATTCAACCGAGTTCGGTATTTCGGATATCGACCATTACTTCTCATCGTCCGGATCGCTCCAGCTTGCCGCTCGTAAGCGCAACAGCCGCGTGAGCGACGTGAAACTGAACTATGTCGAATCCTTTACTTCCGATATCAAGGTAGACGATGCAAACAAGTCGCTCAGGATTGAGTACCGTTCAAAGCTTCTGAACCCGAAGTGGTTCGAGGGAATGTTGAAGCACGGGCACAGCGGGGCTACGGAGATAAGCAACCGCGTGACCTATATGCTGGGCTGGGATGCGGTGACGAAAAGTGTCGATGACTGGGTCTATAAAAAGACCGCCGAAACCTATGCCCTCGACCCTGAAATGCGTGAACGGCTTGCCAAGGTTAATCCTCAGGCAATCAAGAACATTGTCGGGCGTATGCTCGAAGCCCATGGAAGGGGGATGTGGACGGCAGATCAGGAGACCATTGAAGAGCTCCAGGAGATTTATGCCGACCTTGAAGACCGTCTGGAAGGAATGCATGATGAAGAGTAAAGGGAAATGTTGAACTGTTGAGTTGTTGATGTGTTGAATTGTAGGGGCGGACCTGTGTGTCCGCCTTATTTTATGGTTGGATGGCAAGAGACAGGAATGGAGTAGCGCACTTCGTGCACAGAAGTAGGGAAAGAGGGTTGGCAGTCTTCAGTAGGCAGAGATTTGTAGGGGCGAAAAATTTTTCGCCCTTACTGAAACAACTCAACGATTCAACACATCAACATGCAGTCTTGATTTACGATACCGAATAATTCGGGGCCTCTTTGGTGATCATGACATCATGTGGATGGCTTTCCCTCAGTCCTGCCTGAGTTATGCGTACAAAGGTGGTGTTGTGCTTCATTTCATCCGTAGAGTTTACGCCGCAGTATCCCATTGACGACTTCAATCCTCCGATAAGCTGATAAATAACCTCTTCGAGTGCACCTTTCGCCGGTATTCTGCCTTCGATGCCTTCCGGAACATATTTTTTGCTTTCACTCGAAGCATCCTGGAAATAGCGGTCGCTGCTACCTTCCGGTTCAGACATCGCACCAAGCGAGCCCATTCCCCTGTATGCCTTGAACCTTCTTCCTTCATACAGAATCGTTTCTCCAGGGCTCTCGTCGGTTCCGGCAAAGATGCTGCCTATCATGACCGAGTCGGCACCTGCAGCAATAGCTTTTGCAATATCACCGCTATACTTGATGCCGCCGTCAGCAATGATAGGGGTGCCGGTTTTTGAGGCTTCGGCGGTACAGTTCATGATGGCTGTGAGTTGAGGCATACCGACACCGGCAACGACCCTGGTTGTGCAGATGCTGCCCGGACCGATACCCACCTTGACGGCGTCGGCACCTGCTGCGACAAGATCCCTGACTGCTTCCGCGGTTGCAACGTTACCGGCAATCACCTGAAGATCGGGGAGGCTTTTTTTGATGGTTCTTACCATGTCTCCTACAGCCTTGCTATGACCGTGTGCCGTATCGACCGCTACAACGTCGACACCTGCTTCAACAAGCGCCATAACGCGATCGATCGTGTTTGCTCGTATGCCGACTGCCGCACCAACCCGAAGTCTGCCATGCTTGTCTTTGCATGAATCGGGGTAGAGTTTTCTTTTTTGAATATCCTTGAACGTTATCAAACCTTTCAGGTTCCCTTGCGGATCAGTGATCAGGAGCTTTTCAATCTTGTTCGATAACAGTATTTCTTCTGCATCTTCAAGATTTATGTTCTCATCAGCGGTAATCAGATTCTCACTGGTCATGATGCTTGAGATCGGCTGCTCCGGTGAAGGATTGAATCTCAAATCTCGGTTTGTGATGATTCCCTTGAGCTTCATGGATGCGTCGTCAGAGCTTACAGGTTTTTCGATAATCGGAATACCGGAAATCGAATGCTTTTTCATCAGATCGAGGGCATCCTGTACAGAAGCGTTTTCATACAGGGTAAACGGATCACGAATAATGCCGCTTTCATAACGCTTCACCCTTGCTACCTCTCGAGCTTGTTGCATGATCGTGAGGTTCTTGTGGATAAATCCTATACCTCCGGACCGGGCGATAGCGATAGCGAGTTCCGATTCCGTAACGGTATCCATTGCTGCGCTGACCAAGGGAATATTCAGTTGAATCTCTTTTGTGAGGGAAGTTTTTACACTTGTTTCCTTGGGAAGAACTTCCGAATAAGCCGGGACGAGCAAAACATCATCGAACGTAAGCGCTTCGTAGAGAATTTTTGTCATGCAATAAACGGTTTATGTCATTTGGGTTAAAGCAAGTTTTGCCAATTTACAAAAGTGACTGCTCAAAGACAATTGGAACAAGGCGCCGAGGAGGAAATATTTGCTTTAACTTCTTCTCTTGCTTTTAAAAAAGTAAAATACATTGTACATTACTTGCCCTAAAAAATGGAGAGGTCGCATAGTGGTCTAGTGCGCTCGCCTGGAAAGCGGGTAAGGTTAACAGCCTTCGAGGGTTCGAATCCCTCCCTCTCCGCATAAAATAGAATGACCCGGCTTGACCGGGTCATTCTATTTTACACTGAGGGAGGGATCGAGCCCGATCAGAGGGTTCGACCAGCGGCCCATGCCGCTGGGATTGACCTTTAGGTCAACCCGAAGGGGGAAACGCAGAGCGTTTCATCAATTCCGACCGTTATCCCTGATTTGTCAAAAAATCAAATCCAATAGCGGTCGATTTACGATCTTTCTGCATTCTTTTAAAATTCTAACCAAGATATGATTTGTCTCCTTCCTCTCTTCCAGGAGGTGCTGTGAGGCTGTCTCGGATTACATATAAGCTGTACAGCTAGAAAAGAACTACGAAACAGTTTGCAACACTCGACTGTTAGGTGGATATGTGGCATTTATGATGGTTTAGGAAATTTCGATTTCAAACTATTGTTTTTGACTTTTTCCACTCATTGATTATCTTATGTGCCCTACGGAACAGTTCTTTACATATTTTTCGGAGGATTAGCATAATTGGTAATGCAGCAGTCTTGAAAACTGCCGGCTTCACGGCCTTGGGGGTTCGAGTCCCTCATCCTCCGCAGATAAAAATGACAACTGGAGAGGTGGCCGAGCGGCTGAAGGCAACGGTTTGCTAAACCGTCATAGTTCTAACAAGGGCTATCGAGGGTTCGAACAATGCCGACAGGCATTGAGACGGCGAGTAAAGCGAGTCCGCCCCGACTTGTCGGGGTGAGCGCAGCGAATCAATCCCTCTCGGTTAAAGAGAGGAAAATGTGTGCAAGAGCACAATGTTCATTGAAAGCAGAAGTGTCAAGGAGAGAGAGGGGCTCGAACCCATCTTCATGAGCTTTTGTATCGATAATATAATCGGAGAGGTGGCCGAGCGGCTGAAGGCAACGGTTTGCTAAACCGTCATAGTTCTAACAAGGGCTATCGAGGGTTCGAATCCCTCTCTCTCCGCATAAAAAACAATACCCCGGAAAATTCCGGGGTTTTGTTTTTTACACTGAGAGTGATGAGAATCCGATAGGAGGGTTCGACCGGCAGCTATGCTGCCGGGACGGCGAGCAAAGCGAGTCCGCCCCGACTTGTCGGGGTGAGCGCAGCGAATCAATCCCTCTTTCTGCATTCTCCTTATCCGTTTTTTCCTTGCCGATCCATTGAGTATAATCAGGAATACAACATTGAATGATAGATGGGTGTGGACTCGAAAACCGTATAATGCACGGACTTGCCGAAAAAAAACATGATGCACATTCCATTTTACCAAATCAATTCGTTTGCACGTGGGCCTTTTTCCGGGAACCCGGCAGGAGTATGCTTGCTTGAAAAGTGGTTGCCTGACGCACTGCTTCAGTCGATTGCGGCTGAAAACAATCTGTCAGAAACGGCATTTCTGGTACCGAGAGAGAATGATTACGACATACGCTGGTTTTCTCCTTTGGTCGAGGTTGATCTATGTGGTCATGGAACGCTTGCCAGCGCTCACTTGATTTTCAACGTTTTGAATAAAGACGCGGAAAAGGTGATGTTTATGAGCAAGAGCGGGTGCTTATCAGTGGAAAGACGGGATGGGCTGTTGTGGCTTGATTTTCCATCTCGTAAGCCCTCCCCATGTGTTGTTCCGGATGGTTTGGAAACTGCATTAGGCATAGTGCCATCGTGTGTTTTAGCAGCCCGTGATCTCATGGTGGTGTTCGATGACGAACAGACCGTAAGGGAGCTCGAGCCAGATATAGAAGGGGTTGCTCGTCTGAATTACCATGGGCTTATCCTTACGGCGCCAGGTAGCCGTTCGGATTTCGTTTCCCGTTTTTTCGCACCACGCGTCGGTGTTCCTGAAGATCCTGTTACAGGATCAGCACACTGCACCTTAATTCCTTATTGGGCCGAACGCCTTGACAAGCCAGTCTTATGTGCATTACAGCTAAGCAGGCGCGGGGGAGAGCTGTTTTGTAAAGATAGAATGGAGAGGGTTTCGATAGGAGGGAATGCCATGACATATTGTTCCGGTACCATAACAATATGAGGTTTGAAAATAATTGATTTCAAAAAAGAGCTGAATCTTCTCTAAATGCCGACGGCAAAAGATGTAGAAACCGTGACGGTTTCCGAAATGCATTTTCTGATGATCGACGGACAAGGTGATCCCAATACTTCTCAGGAATGCAGTATGCCATAGAAACCCTGTATTTGGTTTTGTTTGTACTGTTGTTCATGGTCAAAAAAGGAGGGGATGGAGTTTGTCTGATAGTCTATACCCTGATCGTGGAAAAACTCCAGTACTTCACAATCGATGCACATGTTAATACTGTCGAGCTAGGGGGTTATCAGAGGCAAATGTTTCATAAAGCAATCAAATTCGTTCCCTGCGGTCACCAGACGCATGTTCTTCGCGCCGTTTATTGCAGGCGTTCTGTCTGAGTCACGTTGTCTGATACATTATACACGCAAGGACATCCGCTCCTTTTTTTCAACAAAAACGATCTGCACCCGAACATTCAAGTGCATTCAGAGGTTAAGATGCTTTTCGACGGACGGTAAACAGGATTCGGATTTCTTCAGCGGAAAACGGAAAATTACAATGTCAGACAACACGATCGGTCGTTTTTTTGAATATCTGAATTGGCTTTTCAATCCGTTTCATGGGCTGAAGACAACGGAAGTCTATGATCTGATTGGCACCACGTCTCTTACTGAGAATGCGTTATATCTCAATCTTGGCTATTGGCGGGATGTGGATACCATTGATGAAGCCAGTGAAGCGCTTGCGCTTCTGGTGGCGAAAAGAGGGGGCATGGGCCTGGGTGATATCGTACTGGACTGCGGATACGGTTTTGGCGATCAGGATATTCTCTGGACGAGGAGCATGAAGCCTGAAAAAATCATCGGGCTGAATATTACGAAATCTCAGGTTGAGCGAGCCCGGATGAATGTTGCTGATGCGGGACTCGGAGAATCAATAGATTTACGGGAAGGCTCGGCAACAGAGATGCCGATTGACAATGAATCCATTGATCTGGTCGTTTCCGTGGAAAGCGCGTTCCACTATCGAACCCGTGAGGATTTTTTCAAGGAAGCGTTCCGCGTTCTGCGTTCGGGCGGGAGGCTTGTGACAGCTGACATTTTACCAACAAAAAACTCCAATAATCTCTTCAGGCGAATAGAGCAGTGGATTTCATGGAACCTTGTGGCAGGTAAATTCAATATTCCGCAAGAAAACTACTATTTGATCCCATCCTACGATAACAAACTCTCCAAAGCCGGATTTGTCAATACTGATATCAAGTCAATACGTGACGATGTCTATATGCCTCTTCATGAGTATCTGTCAAGAGACCGGACGTTTGTCGACAAGCTGCCTCCTCTGGCAAAGATGCTTGCGCAATCAACATTCAATCGCTCTGCTGACAGTGTCTATGCTGGACTGGATTATGTTCTTTCTTATGCTGAAAAGCCATGACGGTACCTCTAATAATTTATTTCGTGTCGTGATTAGTTCGTTGGTCGGTGCCCAAAATCTTCATGTGCTCTTTGTACACTCCGGTTTCTGTGCTCCGTCCGCCTCGTACTCCTGACGCTCATGACAATTAATAGAGACACCGTGCCTGTAAGTTGTAGAACTTTTTTCGTTCCAAAGGATGTTGTTGATTTGAGGTAATGCAATTGCATAATGAAACTCAAACGAAGAGCTTGTGTGCCATCGGGCTTGCAAAGTATATGGCCTTTATTCTGCTGATCGCTGAACCATAGAGAATGGCTCACTCACAGAGAGTAACAGCAAATCTGCAACTGCTGAATAACTGGTATAAAAGGCGTCAGAACCTGCCTGTGTGCCAGAAGAATGCAGAAGTTTTGATCCGAAAAAAGTGTTTGTGCTGTATATTATTAACAGGTGACAAGGAATTTTGTAGTGCGGAAAAAAAGTGAGGCATAGAAAAAAACTCATAACAGGTTGAAATCATGAAAATACGCGTGGTATTACTGATCGTAACGCACTTTGCCGTAGGCGTCTTGGGATTCGGGGTCGGCATCTATACATTACCTATTCTTATTGCCCAGTCTGCGCCAAGCGAAGCTGCAATAGAGGAGGTGTCCTCGGAAGCAAGGTATACAGCTCAATTCCGAAGAGATTTGAAAGGCAGTGATGCTTTGCATTGGGGAGAAGGTACGGTTTCGGTTGGCCCCAAGTACATTTCCCTTACGGGCCGGCTGGCGCCTGGTCCAGATTACAAACTCTATCTTTCTCCGGAATTCGTCGAGACCGAAGCAGACTTCAATCGTTTGAAGTCTACTATGGTTCGCGTGGGCGATGTTAAAACATTCGAGAACTTTGTGTTGGAAGTCCCGCCAGATATCGATCCTTCGAAATTCACGAGCGTTATTGTTTGGTGCGAAGCTTTCGGAGAGTTTATTACGTCTGCCAAATACCAGTAGTTTGGGGGCGGTATTCTAAAATCCCAATAAGTTGTTGACGTGGCGTTTAGTGCGTCTGTGTTTTTTATTGTGGTTACGGAACAACTTCCCCAAATGCTGATATTACTGGCTGAGATGGAAAGACGGTTATGGTTACAACTGCAAGCTTTGCCATATGGTTTTTTGAATCGCACGCTTTTAAAGCTCATCAACGATGTCTCCTAGTCTCGGGGACAGATACAAGACTGGCAAGGTATGTGATTGAACGAACTCTATCAGATGTTTCAAATGAAATACGCACTTTTGAATGATGAGAAAATTGAAGCAACTAAAGGCGCTAAGGGAGTTTGTCCGAGTTGTGGTGCTGAATTAATTGCTAAATGTGGCGAGTTGAAAGTAAATCATTGGTCTCACAAGGGTAATCGAAACTGTGACAAATGGTGGGAAAATGAAACTGAATGGCATCGCTCATGGAAGGCTAATTTTCCTATAGAGTGGCAAGAAGTAGTTCATTTTGATCAAAGTGGCGAAAAGCACATAGCTGATGTTAAGACACAAAGTGGATGGATTCTTGAATTTCAACACTCCCTTCTAAATCCTGAAGAACGTCTATCCAGAAATAATTTTTATCAGAAACTGGTTTGGGTTGTGGATGGAACAAGAAGAAAAATAGATAAAAAGCAGTTTGAGAAAATGCTGGAAGAAAGCAAACCACTTCCTACAAATGTTCCTATTATAAGAACATACTTTCCAGATGAATGCAGGCTATTAAAAGAATGGCATAATAATTCTTTAGTGTTTTTTGACTTCAAAACTACGAAAGATGTTGCACAGTCAATGCTTTGGTTTTTATTTCCTAAAACACCATTACACAGTGCCTACCTGTCCCCATTTTCACGCGCTAGCTTTATTCAGTTATTTAACAGTGATAACTTCGATAAGTTCTTTGATGATATTATTCAGCCAATTCACACAGAGATAACAAAAGGGGAGCTCAAA
Source organism: Prosthecochloris marina (assembly GCF_003182595.1). NCBI lineage: Bacteria > Pseudomonadati > Chlorobiota > Chlorobiia > Chlorobiales > Chlorobiaceae > Prosthecochloris > Prosthecochloris marina. The sequence goes on along the minus strand of NZ_PDNZ01000004.1, from coordinate 36,070 downwards.
CAACAAGCGGCAAACACACATACTCGAACTCGGGCACTGCCAAGATTTGATGGACACACCAGCAGAAGGAAAAGACGGTATAGACGTCTTTAAAACCTATAATGGTAGAATGAAGTGGTTTCTACAACAGAAAGTGAGATGTATTCCGAAAGGCTGGATAATGGTTACCAGATCAGCGGAGACGTTCACGTTCGTTTCGGCAAGGGGTTAGGGATGCAATTCCCCCGGTCGGCTTAGTCCGAAAGCAAATCGGCCGTTAGTTGCAACCAGTTACGAATCACAGAATGAACATAGATGAAAGAATAAATGAAAAAAAAGCTAATGGTTGTTATTGGAGCTGGTGCTTCGATTGAGTTAGGAATGCCTAGTGTAAGAGGTGTCGATCTCTTGTTTACTGAGTGGGCAAAAGATGGGTATCAGCTAGCTAATTATGAAGATAAAACTTTGTATTGTTATATAAGGGATGAAGTCAACAGTTATTACAGCAAAAACCCAAAGCAAGGATTATGTAAGGAATCAAACTATGAAGAAATTCTATATGTGATACTTCAACTATCAGCCGCTCTTGGAGATGATAATTACAGTCTGCCTATGAATGCTTTTTGTGAGTTGAAAAAACTACCAAAATTAAAGTTAGATGCAGGCAATAAATTTGTTAGTGGTGATGATCTTAGGCAACTTTGCTATAGACTGGTAGATAAGTTGATAGATGAGTTTAGAGAGCGTTGCAAGGTTTCTAAAGAGAGCAAAAAGATATATTTCCAGATTTTTGAAAATTTTATTAATCAGCTAAACAGCGACTATGATGTTGCGTTTATAACTCTAAACTATGATGACCTTATAACGCAAGCTTGTCCTCATCTTTTTACTGGATTCGATGATAACGGGACTTTTTATCCTGTTAGTATTTATGAAAGATCTGACTGGGAGTTAATATATCACTTACACGGATCAGTCCACTTTGACATGCAAGGAGAAGGGCTGGATATGCACGCTATCAAGTGGAATGCTGATTTAAATTCTACATTTAGTGATAATTCCTTAGGTAGAAATTCCCAAGGTAACTCTGAGGGCATAAGCATGCCAACCTCTGTAATTGTTGCTGGTTATGGAAAAACTAATCAAATTCAGAGGTCGCCGTTCAGAACTTATTACTCAAGAATTGATGAAATTTCAGCTAAGGCTGATGCGTTTCTATTTTTGGGCTATGGGTTCAACGATTTCCACCTAAATAATTCTCTACATACAATAAGAAGGGGGGATCGAAATAAACCGGTAGTCATAATTGACTGGGCTCCTGATGATCAGGATCCAATGCAGTTTAGGTACGATGAGTGGGCTATAAATCTTTGTAAAACCATAGCAGTAAATGCAAACGAAATGGCAACAAAGCACAATAAAAATGCCGCTCCTGACATTGCAGACTTAAAAGAAAATGGTGAGTTTGAAGTTTCAAGAAATTCAAAATGTCCACTTTCAATTTGGTATGGAGGATTTATTGAGGCCTGCAAGAGTTACAGCGCGATCAAATCTGAATTGGAAGCAGGCAGCTAACACGGCATTGCAACTGAGAAACCCCTGAAGGCAACGTTAGCTTCTTTACTAGAAGATAAAAAGGAAGAATCATGGCTCTACCTGTATTGGTCACAATTGAAGACATAAACGATCTTATAGGTTACCTGAAAACCAAGCCTGCCGGAGCTTCAGTTGATGATGCGAAAAAGGTAATAAGAAAGCAGATATTAGATGCTCGAAAGATGCCTGCTTATGACCAGTGGAATATCATCAAAAGAGAGGGAGAGAATATTAAGCTTGATGAGCGAGGCTGGCACTTGGCAAGGAACTCATGGCCTCGACATGTCGTTTTTCAAGAAATCTTAAAATCGAATACTGCGTATGTGTCAGTCTTGGAGTGGGCATTCCATAGTGATCTTGAAGAAATTAGCAACGTCGATGCTGGCTCACATTGGCACGAGCATTTTTCAGAAGTTCTAGGGACAGACAATGAACAATCGATTAAAGATCGCGTGGTGTGTTTTTTTCGCCTTTGTGAAGAGGCCAAACTTGGTACTTTAACCATTGGTCGTAGGGGGCAGACCACACGACTTGCTTTAAGCACCGATACACTGGAGTTGTTTATAGGCGCGGGAATTTCTAAAGAAGAAGAACCTTCTGTAGAAGACAGTGAGGTCGTGTCGAAACTGGAAAAAAAACAGGCGGAGAATGATGATAAAGAAGTGGAGCCACCGATATTAATCGAAAACTCTTTCCACTGTAGCTGTCGATGAGGAGACTGCTGTTCGAGTATTTATTTCTCACGGTAAAAATATGGAGATCGTAGAGCAAGTCGAAACAATGCTGGGAGTAGCAGAGATCCCCTATGAGCTTGCCGTCACAGAAGAAACGAGTGCAATTCCCGTTCCGGAGAAAGTCTTCAATTCAATGCGGAAATGCAACGCTGCAGTCATTATCGTGTCTGTTGATGAAGAGCCTACTGAAGATAAAATGCCTTCAATTAATCAGAATGTTTTGATCGAAATTGGTGCGGCTTTCGTTCTCTATAATAAGAAGGTAATTCTACTCTGGGATAAGCGAATCCCAGTGCCTTCAAACCTTCAAGGTCTCTATCGTTCGGAATTTGAAGGTGACGAACTTTCATGGAAAGCCGGTATGAAGTTAATGACGGCATTGAAAGATTTTCAAAATGCCTGAGCTGCTAACAATGCGTTCAAGTGATTTCTTAACGCTTTCTTGGCGCTTGGCACTCCGCAGCAATTGTCGCTAAGCATGGAGTTCGACGGCTCATTGAAATAGGGGACATCCTATTAGCTTTATAAGTGGGTGGGTGTTTTTACTGTTACAAGCATTAAAGAATCTTTTGTAAGCACTCAACGAATCAACACCTCAACATCTCTTTACCTCATTCAATCTCCACCCCATACACATCCAGCAATCCAGCCACCCCAGCCAGTGAGAACTGTGCTTTGCGAATCTTCATACTTGCGGGGATTTGTGAGCCCTGGCGTCAAGCATCAGGAGTTCGACGCGTCTGTGTTTCCTGCTGGCGCTTGCGGGCCGGTAGCTTTGAATGCTTCGTGGAGTGTGGTATTACCCTGCGGAAAACAGCCGTCAAAAGAAAGTGCGAAAAATATCTCTTCTGGAACTCCCTTCAGTCCAAGCCCGGGAACATTTTCAAATCCAAATTTCCTGTAATACTGTGGATGCCCGATGAGACAGCAGCCTTTAGCCCCGAGGTCTTTCAATCGTGACAGCCCTTCCTGTATCAGCGCTGTGCCAATACCTTTTCGCTGGTAGGGCGGCAGCACGGAAACCGGCCCAAGTCCGTACCAATCAGTGGTGCCATCTGAAATGGCCACGGGAGAAAATGCGATATGCCCCACAACATGGCCGTCTACTTCTGCGACCAGTGATAAGGTCAAGGCCCTTGAGGAACGAAGCTCCTCGATGATGAACTGCTCCGTGTGGGTGCTGAATTCCAGAGACTCGAAAGCCGCCGCAGTCACTTCGGTAATGACGTCGGCATCGTACTTTTTCTCGTCTCTTATCAGGACATTTTCTTTTGTCATCGCGATTTCATTTTATGGAGATGCTCTGGCAAACGTTAATTGTGCTGGCCTGTGTGGGCTGGAAAATGCAGACCATTTCCTTCAAAATATAAATCCCTCGAATTATTCCAGCGCCTCACGATCACCACACTGGTTAACGGTGTGTACGCACTTCCCATATATAGCCAGAATTTGCAAGCTGTATGCCGGAGAGAGGTGTTTAAGCGGTATCTTATTGATGTGGCACAAGAGAAGCTGTAGTACAGATACTAAATAATGTTCGGCAGCAAGAGACAAAAGCTTATGAAATTGAGACCAGCGTTGGCCAATGACGCCGAGACATTATTTGATATCCGGTGTTCGGTCGTGGAGAACTACCAATCACGAGAGGAACTGGCAAGCCTCGGCATAACCATTCAAAGCGTCAAGGAAATGATTGAAGGGGAAGACTACATTACGATCCTCGCTGAGGAAGACGGTCAGCCCGTCGGATTCTCGATGGTGCAAATTTCGGATGGCTACGTTTTCGCCTGCTTTGTAAGACCTGAATTTCAAGGCAACGGGTTTGGACGGGTGCTTATGGATGCCGCCGAAGAGGGATTGCGCAGAGTGGGAGTTCAAAAAGCGTGGCTTTCGACAGGGTCGGAATCCGAACTTCGAGCAGTAGGATTTTATTTACATCTCGGTTGGTATAAAGATGGTTTCCTTGACGACGGACAGGTCGTTTTCAGAAAGACGTTGGTTAGTGCTGAACAAGGCGCTTCAGCGGATGCGGACAAGCCGCGCCACTGAGCTTCATCGTTGGGATAAAAGAATAGGTAATAATGAATGCAAAAAAAATCAAAATACTAAGCATCAGTGTTTTTGTCATTTTAATTGTCATAACTGGATATTCGACTGTATATGGAAGGTTGGTTCCTTATAGTCCGGTAATTGTAGGCTTTGAGCAGAAAATCTACAAAAGAGCAACTGTATATTATCACAAGGGGTACAATCTGCCAAGTTTGGAGGATGTTGACGAATTGATCGATGAAAACGAAAAAATTCATCGTCTTAAGTATAAGCGGAAAGTTGATATTATTCTTTGCGAATCCGATCAGGAAAAGAAAAGAATAACGGGCTCGTTAACGCGTGCTCAATCATTTCCTTTTTTGGGTAGAATCGTATTTTCAAGAAAGGTGCAGGATGAAGCAACTGCAAATGAAAAACGCTTTGGAATGTATCTTCAGCACGAACTATCGCACTCGCTTACTCAACAGAATTTGTCTTTGTTTGGAACGTTTACATTTCCTGCATGGCTTAATGAAGGTATCGCCGTATACTCGTCTGATCAGTTTGGTAAAGCAGGTTATTTCACGCAACGAGAAGTTTCTGAGCATTTATCAAAAGATATCTTTTTTCATCCTTACTGGTGGCCGCAGCCATTGCAGCAGGCGCCAATTGAATCCAAAAAGTTCAAACTAAAAGACAAGTACTATTTTATATACTCCGAATTTGGATGCATTGTGGATGATTTGATAAACACATATGGACACGACCGCTTCATTGTTTATTATCATCAATTACTTCAAAATAAAGATAGCAAAGACGTTTTTTTAGATGTATTTGACATTTCATTTTTCGATTATTTAAATGAATTCAAAACACGGATGGTGTCAAAACTATCCTGACATTTGCATGAACCCGGACAATCTTCGTGCCGCTATGCGCTACGAAAATTGCCGGTTATGCCATGCGTTATAATCAATGAGCATCGAAGAAATCACAAACTACAAGGCGATTTCGGAAAGTTTAGCTTCTTCCGGTCAGCCTGAAGAACTGCAGTTTAAGGAAATCGCTGAAGCGGGTTTTGAAGTGGTGATCAATCTAGCGATGCCAAACTCCGATAACGCGATACCGGAAGAAGGTTACATCGTAACAGCGCGAAAGATGATGTACGTGCATCTTGCCGTTCCATTCGAATCACCTACGGCTGAGCATCTGAGGTCGTTTTTCTCTCTTATGCAGGCATTTGAAGGGAAGAAGTGCTGGGTGCATTGTGTCGTGAATTACAGAGTGTCAGCGTTCCTGTATCAATATTTCAGGTTGGTTCACAAAGTGAGTTCTGAAGAAGCGAAGAAAGTCATTATCGCTGAGTGGGAGCCAAATATGGTATGGCGAGATTTCATGGGTCTGGAAGGAAAAGATGTTGGGTTATAACAAGAAAAAGGGGACGGAAAGACGTATATAACTATATGAAGTGTGTTGATGAGAATTACTGACAGTTCAACAATCCTCGAAAATACAGCGCCTATGAACTGGTTTATTTTTCTGCTTTTTCTTTTCCTCTTGTTTCCGCTGCAATCAAAGTCGCAGGAAATTGACAGATCCCTGTTCACGGGCTATGATACGGCATTCGTGCTCCACAACAGTTCTTCTGGGGAAACGATATCCGTTGATCCAGTGCGTGCCGCAAAGCCACTTGCTCCCTGTTCAACATTCAAGATCTACAACACGCTTATCGGGCTGGAACTTGGCCTGATCGAGGGTTCGGACGAACCGTGGTACTCATGGGACGGGGTGCATCGCAGCTATGATGCATGGAATAAAGACCTGTCGCTTCGTGAGGCATTTCGTGTTTCGGCGGTGCCTGCTTTTCAAATTCTTGCCCGGCAAATTGGGTCTGAGTGCATGAAATCATACATGGAGCGGATTGGTTATGGCAGTATGGATATTTCAGCCGGTATCGATGTTTTCTGGCTTTACCATCCCGAACGTGAAACAGTTGTTATCAGTGCAGACGAGCAAGTAGCACTTCTGAATAAACTGCTTGATGGAAAACTGCCTTTTTCTGACAGTAACGTCGAGACATTACGTGATGTAATGCTGGTTGCTAAAACTGAAAAAGGAACACTCTATGGAAAAACCGGTTCAGGAATGGATGCTGAAGGTAGTTGGACGCTGGGTTGGTTTGTCGGGTTCGTGGAGAGCAAAGGAAATGTTTACGTTTTTGCGTGTAATGTCAAAGGAGGTGAAAATCCTTCCGGCAGGGAAGCGAAAGCGATTGTCGAAGGAGTTTTAAACGCTCGAGGGTTATTGTAAGCATGATAAGAAATCTTGCGGATCATTTGCGCAGATGGAGCAAGGGCTGGCTGGTTTTTTTGCTTTTTGTTGTCCTGGTAGGGTTCGTGGTGATCACTCTACCGATTGCTCAAACTGCATCGGCCGGTATAGAGGGGCTGGACTCTCGTCATTTTTATACGCCGAAAGAGGCGTTTGCTGTTGTTGCTGCATACAGTGAAAAGGGGCGTTCCTTGCTCCGGTTTTTTTATTTGACAGCCGATATCCTCAATCCCATTCTTTACACATTGTTTCTGGCTCTGTTCATTTCGTGGCTTTTCCAGCGAGGTTTCAGGCCTGATAGCAAGATGCAACTGCTGAATGTATTGCCGTTCGGTGCGGCGATTTTTGATCTGTTGGAAAACCTGAGCATTGTAACAATGCTTTCAGTCTATCCTTCACAGCCTGCTTTTGTCGCATGGTTGGCGGTTGTTGGCACAACAACCAAGTATGCTTTCATTTATACGTCCTTTGCGTTTGTTATCGTTGGAATAGCTGCGGCTGCACTGAACAGGTTTAGGGTACAGTGACACTCTCCTCGCAGGATCATTAATCCCATAACCTTCTGCGACTAACAACAAACGGCTTCATCCGGCGCTAGATTATCGAACCCCAGATGAAATATATGCACCTGAAAAACCGTCAACTTTTTCAGGATGGGACAACGTGTGCTGCAAGAAGCTTGTATGAAAAGTGTTGGCTAACGGAAAGCCGTTATCCTTTGATCGTTGAAGCGATGGATTGTTGCAACCGTTCGAAAAAACCATTCACCTCTTCTATCCGGATTCTGGTTTTTGAGTCTTTCACTTCCTCATCTTCGATAAAAAGCGTGACGGTGGCATGGCCATCCAGGTCCGGTTCCTCATGAAGGGTAAAGCGCAGGTCCCGGTGTTTGAATTCTCTGATTTTCATGGATTAATAGTGCTGTTTTTAAAGCCTACCTGCGCTGTCTTACTATCAGTCAGATAACATCGGCTATGGCGTGAACGAAAAAAACGTCCAGGCTCTATGAGTTATTTGCTAAGAATATGCCGTTTGGAAGGTCAAACAACGGCTTAAAAAACGTTGTCTTTGCAATTTAGAATTTCGCCAATACTTCGCCAAGAAAAAAGTGCGCTATCTAAAAAAAATGTCAGTTAGGGGTGTTTAGCGGTTGTAAGCCTTTGCTATGGGGTTTCTAGCAACTAGTCTCCAGCAGCACTACTGCTATCAACTTGTTTAGCTTCTGAAAAACGATATCCTGAATCTTGTTCGAGCTGGCACTGGAGAGAAAACTCTCGCTGCAACAGTGAAGCAATCTCCTCTTTGCTGACCGATGACTTCACTGTCATGCCTTCTGAAATGGATTTGAAGCGATCGCCGCTCAGAACCTTTTTTCCTTCAGGTGTATGCAGAACAACCATCAGCGACTGTACAAAAATCGAATCCTTATGGGTGGAGTTCAGATAGTTGGCTGGTTCGAAATCAATCCACTCCTGGGGACATAGATTGAATTCATAGAGGTCTTTCCAAACACCGTTGTCAAGCAACTGCAAAAGATAGTCTTGCCTCGGATTCCGCGACAGCCTGAACGTGTCGAAATCCTGCTTGATGTCTTGGTCAAGCCAGTTGAGATTGACCGGTTCACGTATAGTGTAGCTTCCGAAGCCAAGATCACATAGCCATTTTTCACCGTTAACGCTTGCCACAATCACCATATGTGTCTTCGGACGACGAGAAGGATAGGTCATCGGACGAGCGGCGACAAACTGATACGGTATGCCCAACTCACCGAGGGCCATGGCAAACAATCCGTTTATCTCATAACAGTACCCACCGCGCTTCTGATCGACGATTTTTGTATAAATCTCTTCCGGTATGAGTGAAACAACTTTCCCGAATTGCACATCAAGATTCTCGAATGGTACAGAAAACAGCTGACACCGCATCATGTTTTTCAATGTTGAAAAATCTGCAGAAACGCTACCCTGAAAGTTAATTCTGGAAAAATATGCCTGGAGATTAAAGTTATCGGCCTTCATACGGGAAGCTTGATATAGATATTTAGCGGAATGTGGTTCTGACCATGGTGATAATATACTTAACATTTTGAACGCATTGTTCCATGGGTGGATTATTGCAAAGCTGAATCAAAAAATATTCCATGGTTTTTGATGTTCTGTGATGCAAAAGGAAATGTTGGTCATCCTTGATCGCTCGTTGCAGGACTCGGTTTTACTGGACAAAATGATGAGGAAAAGCTTTCTTGGCTATGGTCTTGTTTTGTTATACCATATGGTATGACAAAATCGAGGTGATTTTTATGTGTGCAACAGTAATGAAGATCGGTATTTCGACAGGTGTTATCCTGCCAAAGGTTGTGGCTGAGCGCTTGACGATCAAGTAAGGGACATCGTGTACCCCTTCGGGGTATATTACGGCGACGAGCCGTCTGTCTTTGATTTGGCTGCTGCCTATGTGTTTTTGCATAGTAACGGACGGCGACCGAAGTCGTCAGAAGCCGGAACTGTTAACGCGGTCATGGCTTTGGCGGCAGGTGAAATCGATGAACCGAGCTTTTCGAACAGGATGAAAAACAAGTCTATTATTTTCTGAGATGCACAAGAAAAAAAGTTAGTGTCAGTACTAAAAAAACATTCGGGAGAATCAAGAAAATGGAATTTGAAATTTTAGAATACGGAAATTCGAAAATAGCTAAAGTGTCTGCTGAAACTAAAATCAATTCTGTTCAGGATGCAACAGATTTGCTGGGTAATGCAGATTATCAGGGTGCAAGCAGGATTATTATAAACGAAACGAGTCTTGATCCTCAATTTTTCAACTTGAGAACTGGTATTGCAGGGGAGATACTTCAGAAGGTATCGAATTATCATAAACAACTCGCTATTGTAGGCGAATATGAAAAATACAATAGTAACGCATTGAATGCATTCATCATTGAGTGTAATAGGGGTAACCACATATTCTTTGTTTCCGATTTCGATTCGGCATTAAAGAAGCTTGCATAAGCTCTATTGTTCTAACAATGGCATTGAGTTGACCGGCTTCACGACCAGCAACTGAACCCTGGCGTTGGAGTGCGGTTTTTTCCGCATCATGAGGTGCTCCGTTAAAGGTCGAAGAATAAGATTCCGCTCGATCAGTAGCGGCAGCATCGACATGACAACTTGCCCGTTTTTCTTTCGATGGTATCAAAGATCAATAATTCAGCCTCTCCCCTCATTCAATCTCGATTCCATAAACATCCAGCAGCCCCGTCACTCCTGTCAGGGAAAAACGGGCTTTGCGGATTCGGTTTGTTTCCGGGTTTATTGAGAAATTATAGGCTGAGCGTAAATCGGCTTCTTCGAGAGTTGTGTGCTCGAAAGTCGCCCGCATGAGGTCGCAGTTTGTAAAAACAGTACCAGTAAGATCGGTTCCGGTGAAATCGGCCTCCTGCAGGTTGCAGTCGGTGAAGCGGGTGTTTTTTATGACGAGCTTGTTGAAGACCGAGAGTTTGAGCAGGCATGATTCGAACTCGAATTCCAGCAGTAATTTCCTGCAGTCGCAAAACTGCATGCCCAAGAGCTTGCAGTTGGCAAAACGAATTTCCTGAAAACCGGTTTCCCTGAGCCTGGCCAGGCTCAGATCACAGCCTTCAAAAAGACAGTTTCGAAAGGTGATGCCGGAAAGGTCGGCATTGTTCATGTTACAGTGGATGAAGGTGCACTCTTCGTAAATGCCACAAGCAGGATTCTTTTCGTCAAAGGTGATTTTCTCGAATGTCCGGTTTTCGCTATGATCGGTATGTTTTTTTCTCAAAAGGCGAACAGTTAAACGGTTGCTGTGATTGAAAAGACGGTGATTCGGTTTGAAATTTTTGTAATGTGTTTTTTATGTATTACAAGATAGATCCGTGATATTGATTTGTAAAGGTTTCCTTTGTTTGTTTTACGAGTCAATTGCGGTATGTGAAGTTCACAGTGCTGCTTCGTGAGGTGGTTGCTATGTTTTTTTTGCTGTTTCCGTTAAAAGAGACTATGAAAAGATAAGATGCCGGGTTACAACTCATTGTTTTTATCCCGTATAGCGGCCTCTTCAAAAAGGTTGGGAGCCGGTTTTACTTACTACGACAAGTTGAACGGTCGTATTGGCGTTGTTGAAAGAGGTGGAAGCCGAGCGTTTTTCGGGGCGGGGCCTCTCAAGTTATGGCCATTCAATTCGTCTCTTTGGATGTCGGTGGTCGATGATAAAGAGCTGACGATCAGAATACTGGCTGAAAACGGCATACGGGTTCCTAAAACGTTCATTGCATTTACCGGCGGTACGGATCTTTCGGATCGCGGAAAGAAATCTTCTTCGCTCGAGCGGGTATTGTCTGAAATATCCTATCCTGTTGTTGTCAAGCCGAACAGAGGCAGGAGTGCAGCCGGGTTGTCTTTTTTGTATGATTCGTCGAATGTTTCCGAGGCAGTCGCATACGCAAAAGAGTATGACAATGGAATACTTTTCCAGGAGATGGTACAGGGAGCGGAATACAGGGTATTGGTGCTGGATGGCAGGCCTGTTGTTCTTATCGAGCGTGAAACTCGAAAAATGACGGGAGGTGGTGTTCGGAATGTTTCGAAGCTGACTGCTGGTTCCGGTGAATCGGATGGGAGAGTGCTTGGCCGTGGGGAAATGATCTCTTTTAGAAGTTACATCGCTAAGTATGGCGATAAGGTCTTTGATGACGATTTATTGCTTGCGGTTCATCCGGCATCCAATCTTTCGATCGGCGGTAAGGTGATTGGTTGTCAGATTGAGATTGCCGAAGAGTGGAAGAGGTTGTGCAGTGCAATTTATGAAAGCGTGCCTTTGCGTTTTTTTGCTTTGGACTGTAAGGGTCATCCTGGTTCTCCGAACCGGCTTTTTGTTTTGGAGATAAATGCGAATCCGGGAATCGAGTCTGTATACAGATGGTCGGAAGCCACAGGGGATATGATCGTTGATCTGCTTGTCGAACATGCTTTGGTTCACCCCGAATAGATTGCTTTGAACTTTTATTCTCGGCTGGTTGGTTGAAAAGCAAGACAAAACTTTGAAAGAAAGCTGCAGAAGGCTGCGAAGCAATGGACTTTGCTGCTCGACGGAATCATTGTAGCTTGTAACTCGCTGTTGTTCCATGGAAAAATTCTCGTTCTTACGTTTCCTGCCGGTTTTGCTGCTTCTTTTTTTTCTTCCTGCTTCATTGATCGCATCCGGTTTCGTTCCTTTTACGTTTCGTTTGCCCCTGTTGCTGCTGAGCTTTTGTGTGACCGTGGTATACAGTATTTATAGGGGGTTCACTCTTGGCGAACTTGGGATCAGAGTAGACAACCTCGGTCTTTCACTGAGGGTAAACATTGTATTGACACTTCTGTTTTCCGCTTTATTTGCATTATTGTTTTACCTTAAGTTGATACCGGGACCTTTTTATCCGGCAATGACTGTGTTTTTTCCTTTTTATCTTCTGCTGTCCAGTCCGATGCAAGAGTTTTTGTTCAGGAGCTTTTTGTTTGCGGAAATGCGTGCTGCCGGGGTGAGAAATGGTTGGGCGCTTGTTTTATTTTCGGCGCTCTCATTTTCTTTCATACATATCATTTATGGAGACTGGCTAACCCTCGCTCTGACGTTTTGTATCGGTCTTCTTTGGGCGTTGATTTATTACTACATCCCGAATCTTGTCGGGGTTTCCGTTTTTCATGGAGTGGTTGGGATCTTCGGGGTGCTGGCAGGTGTTGCGAGAAATCTGTGATAAATTTTTTTTCTCATTTCCATGGGGCTCGACGATAGTTCTTTGCTGTTCTCCGGAAAACTTCATGAACTTTTCGCTACCGTGGTTTGTTAGCACATGTAAGCGTTTACGCTGCAATGTATTACAGAAAATTTCAAATATCTCTTTGAGTTAGATTTTCTGATACGCACGTTATGTCGAACATGATCCTTTTCAATGGATTCGCGCGGTATGTAACAACTGTTTTTTCTTGTTGCATTTTTTTTCTTTTCCTGATTTTTCCTGCGAGCAAACTCTCTCATGCCGAGCCTTTGACCAGAGAGGCTTTCGTCACTCTTTTGCAGAACACTCATCCCATATTTGAAAAAGAGCGGTTGACCAGTGCGATCGAACAGGCCGAACAGCAAAGCAATCTTGGCGAGGTTGACTGGAACCTTTCTTCTTCTTTGACATGGTCGCGTGAAGAGTCGACAATCGCTGTATTCAGTCCTGATCTTACAAATGCCCTTTCACTGGAGACAGGCGTAAACAAGCAGTTTTGGGATACGGGGGGGAGGCTTTCGGCTACCTATTCTCTGAACCGTACTTCAAGCAGTTTTGAAGCGGCACCGCTATTTTCTTATCCGGAAAGATTTTATGAAAACAGCATAGAGCTGCAGTATTCCCAACCGTTGTTGAGAAACTGGGGAGGAAAGCTGACTCGTCTGGAATATGACCTCAAGGCCTATGATGTCGATGTTGCTGTCATTCAGGCTGAAGAGAACATAGAGGATTTTCTTACCGAGTCGATTTCGAAATACCTCGATTGGGTTTACCTCGAGGAACAGAAAAGGATAATTGAGAGAAGGCTTCACCTGAGCCGTAAGGAGTATGAAAGAGCGAAAAGCAAATTCAATGCGTTTCTTGTTGATTCGGTAGACGTGATAAGGGCGCAGGACGCCTTGAACACATGGAAGCAGAACTTGGGGCTTGTTGACTCGCAACTTTCAGCGTTAAAGGCGGAACTGTCTGTTCTGGTACAGGCATCCACTATTCTTACCGGAACGCCTGATTTCAATCTTTATGACCTGCGGCTTCCCCGGTCTCTTGTTTCAGCCAGAGCGAAGCTGCAGGATTCATCGAGGGTTTTGAGGATATTTGAATTACGGGAAGAACAGCTCGATGTCGGTGCAACAGGTGTGAAAGAAACAGGTAAACCCGATCTCTCTTTGATTGCCGCAGTGACGGCTAAAAATGCTGAGGAGAACGGGTGGGACTCTTTCAATCTCGAGAAAAAAGATGCCGCAATCGGGCTGCAACTTTCGCTCCCGATTGAAAACAGAACTGCTAAAGCGAATTATCAGAGAAACCGCCTCCAGGTACTTCAGCTCGAGAAGGATCGTGAAGATGTGTTCCTTTCTCTCGACGCATCTCTTTCTTCTCTTCATGCGCAGATGATGAGGCTTAACGGGGTTCTGAAACTGAACCGTGAGCAGATCGAGTCGGCAAGGTTGAGAACCATCGAGGAGATAAAAATATACGAGCAGGGAAGAGGTGATCTCACTTTTGTTATCATGAGCAGGGATAATGAGGAAAGTGCCAAGCTGACATATGCTGAAAATGCTCTGAATTACCAGAAACTTTGGTTGCAGTACCAGGCTTTGATGGATGAATTGTATGAAGAGGAGCAAGGAGCAAGGAGTAGCGCACTTCGTGCGCAGGAGTAAGAAGGGTTGTTTGGTTAATGGTTAGCAGGTATTGGGTAATAGATGATAGAGAATGGGGGGTCGTGACTGGTCACTCGTTACTCGTCACTAATTTTCTTTTGACTTGATCGAGTCTGCATGAAATCACTTTTCCGATTCTTTGCTGAGCGTCATATGCTCGCGTATCTCATGACGATACTGGTTCTGCTGTTCGGCATGGCTACGCTATGGCAGATCAATCGTGCCCAATATCCCAAGGTTGATCTCGGACAGATGGTGGTTACCACGCAGTATCCCGGTGCCGCGCCTGAAGACGTGGAGCTCAACGTCACCAACAAGATCGAAGATGAACTGAAAAGCGTTACCGATATCAAGCGTGTCTTTTCCATGTCGATGGAAAATGTCTCGATCGTTATTGTCGATATAGAACCGGATGCTTCGGATCCTGACGAGGTAAAACAGGAAATCCGGGAAGCTGTTTTTCGCATAACGGATTTTCCCGAAGAGGTAACCGAGTCTTCGTTGATCACCGATATTAAATCCTCGATTTTTCCAATCCTCGAAGTTGGCCTGACTGGAGAGATGGCTTACCCTGAGCTCAGAGAGCTCGCCCGGCTGTTTGAAAAAAAACTCAAAGACATTCCCGGAGTAGCCAGTGTTCAGCGTTACGGTTACCGTGACAGAGAAATACAGGTCGAACTCTATCCTGACAGGATAACGAATCTCCAGATTCCCATGCAGGAGGTCGTCAATGCGATTCAGCAGCGAAATATCAGGGCAACCGGAGGATCGCTCGAGTCTTTTACCAGTGAAAAAAACGTCGTGACGCTCGCTCAGTTCAGAGATCCTCGAGAGGTCGAGGATGTTGTTGTCCGTTCGAGCTTCGACGGTCCGATCATCAGGGTTTCGGATATTGCGGATGTAACCGATGGTTTTGAGGAAGAGCGTGTTTTGTCAAGGATCAACGGAGAGCCTGCAATTTCTTTTCTCATCAATAAGAGCGAATCCGCGGATATTATACGGACGGTCAAAGCGATACGTGAATTGGTAAATGAAGAGGAGAAACTTCTGCCCGAGGGAGTCCGGTTTATTTACGGACTTGATTTTTCACAGTACGTAGAGAATCAGCTTTCGATTGTGCTGACAAACGGTATGATAGGCCTTGTGCTCGTCCTTATTGTTCTTTCTCTTTTTCTCAATATCCGAACAGCCTTCTGGGTTGCGCTCGGTATACCGTTTACCCTGCTCGGCGGGATTTCATTGTTGCCCCTTTTTGATGTCGAGCTGGATAGCGTTACCCTCACCTCTCTCATTATCGTTATCGGTATTGTGGTCGATGATGCAATTATCATATCAGAAAACATTTTTCAGAGGCGTGAGCGCGGGGAGTCTCCGGTCGATGCGGTCGTAAACGGTATCTACCAGGTTTATAAACCTGTTTTGACAACCATACTGACAACGTTTCTGGCTTTCGCGCCGATGTTTTTCATGCCGGGATTGCTGGGAAAATTTGTCTTCGTGATACCTCTTACCATTACGCTTGCCCTTTTTATGTCGCTTATCGAGGCATTTTTTGTATTGCCTGCACATATATTGCCCGGTTTGTATTCAGGTAATGCAGATGACGGTAAAGGTCAAAAGTCCACCATGCGCAACTGGTTTATGCCTGTCCGCGACATGTTTGAAAAAGTGCTTTTTTCCCTGCTTCGTTTTCGATACGTCCTGGTTTTTGTCGGTTTTCTCAGTCTTGGCGGGGCAATCTATTATGGTATTAATTACATGAGCTACATTTTGTTTCCCACCAAAGGTGCCGATGCATTCAACATCTGGATCGAATTGCCGGTTGGAAGCTCCCTGAAAGCAACGTCGGCAAAAGCGTCAGAGTTCGAAAAGCTGCTCGATGTGCTGCCGGAAGACGAGGTGTCGGCTTATCTAACAAGGGTGGGAACCCAGGCGGACATTATTCCTATCGAGCAGGAAAATTTTGCCGAGCTTGCGGTGAAACTTACTCCTTACGGCACACGAAGCAGGTCCGCCGACGAGATCGTTGCAGATATTCGTGAGAAAGCAATGGCAATCGGCGGACTGGAAAAAACCACTTTTTTCGTGGTGTCGGGAGGGCCGCCTGTCGGCAAGCCGGTTACCATAAGGGTTGTCGGTTCCGATGATCAGGGGAGGACTGCCCTTGCAGATTCAGTTTTTAACTACTTGTCCGGTATCAACGGAGTGACGGATCTGGATCGGGATGACAAGGAAGGGAAAGAGCAAATTGAAATATCGATACGTCACGACCGTCTTTCAAGATTAGGGCTGTCTGTGGTGGACATTGCAAGAACAGTCAGAACCGCCTATGACGGTCAGGTTGTTACCAGTGTTCGTTATGGCGAGGAGGAGGTTGATTTCAGGGTGATGCTTCAGAAATTCGCTCGCAAGAAGATTGAATATCTCCAGGATCTCTCTATTCCGAACCGGACGGGGCGATTGATTCCTCTCAAAGAAGTAGCCGGTTTCAAGCAGAGTGCCGGACCTTCGATTTTTCATCACTATGATGGAGAGCGGTCGATAACCGTTTCAGCCGAGGTTCAGCAGGATACCGTTACGCCGATCGAGGTTATGGGTATGGTTGAGAATCGTTTTGCACGTAATCGCGATTTTCCCGGGATGAAACTTGTGTTCGGAGGGGAGGCACAGGAATCCGAAGAATCGCTTCGAGGGTTGTTCATTGCTTTCGGGGTCGCAGCATTTGGAATCTATTTCCTGCTCATACTCTTGTTCAACTCGGTAACACAACCGCTGTTGGTCATGATGTCGATACCGTTTGCCATCATCGGGGTTGTGATAGCATTTGCCTTGCATGGTGAAGTGTTCAGCTTTCTCGGGCTCCTCGGCGTTGTAGGTATGGCGGGTGTTGTTGTCAATGATTCTCTCGTTCTGGTCAACTACCTCAACGAACTTTGTCAATCAGGAAAAAACATCGACATGCGTGTTCATGTTTCAAAAGGAACGGCTGACCGCCTTCGAGCCATTTTGCTTACTACGGTAACGACGGCTGCCGGTCTGCTTCCGCTTGCATACGGTATTGGAGGAACAGATGCAGCCATGATGCCAATGGCGCTTGCGCTGGGTTGGGGGTTGCTGCTGGCAACTCCTCTAACCCTTGTTTTGATACCTTGTCTTTATATGATCGGCTTCGATATCAGGAATCTTTTTTCAATGATTTCTTTCGGACGGAAAGAGGCATGATTTTTACTTGGTATATCGTTTTTGTACTGTACATTATGTGCACGGAACCTGTTCTTTTTTTCCTGAATGAATGGCCCAGTCCAGTGGTGCAGGTTTTAAGAGTTGTTTGTTGTATTTGCGGTATCAATTATTGTTTATGTCAGATAGAGTTATGGTGAGACGTATTCGAAAAAGAGCAGGAAAGTTTGCTTTCAGCGTTATCATGTTCTCTGTGGCTCTTGCAGGGTGTGGCGGAGGAAGCAGGGATGGAGGGATGCAGCAGCAGGCGCCGCAGCTTCCCGTCATGAAGATCGAGAGTTCTTCGACGGTTGTTGCAAAACAGTATTCAGCCTTGCTCGAAGGGGTTGTCACGGTTGAAGTCAGGCCCCAGGTTGACGGGACTCTTCAGGAAATAGCAGTCGATGAAGGTGCGTTTGTCAAATCCGGCCAGTTGCTCTTCGGTATCGATGACCGGGTGTACCGTGAAGAACTGAAATCCGCCGTAGCAGCGCAAAGTGTGGCAAAAGCGGCTCTTGAAGTTGCCGGGATCGAAGTGGAAAGGCTCAGGCCGCTGGTGAAAAACAAGGTCGTGTCGCAAATACAGTTAAAGCAGGCCCAGGCGAACCACCGGTCTGCAAAAGCAAGTCTCGAGCAGGCGGAGGCCGCGGTTCAAAGAGCTCGTATCAATCTCGATTATACCAGGATAAAGGCTCCCGTGGACGGTTACATCGGTGATATACCGTTTCGTGTCGGCAGCCTGGTAAGCGAGAACCAGCCGGAACAGTTGACCACATTAACCGATGTGCATGAGATGCAGGCTTATTTCAGTATGAGCGAGATTGACTTTGTCCGTTTCAAGCAGCAGTTTCCGGGCAGCTCAATCGAGGAAAAACTTACCGCCGTTCCACCGGTTACCCTGCTTCTTGCCGATGGCAGCCGTTATCCTTCCGAAGGGACGCTCGACGCGGTCAGCGGCCAGTTTGATCGCTCTACCGCTTCAGTCATGTTTCGGGCGACCTTTCCGAATGCTGACGGAATGCTTCGTTCAGGCAACACCGGAAAAGTAATCATTGCCAACCGTTACGATAACGTTGTGCAGGTGCCTCAGGCAAGCACGGCGGATCTTCAGGACAGGATTTTTGTTTTCAAGGTTTCGGAGGACAACAGTGTGACGAGAACCCCGATAACAGTTGTCGGCAAAAGCAATTCCAATTATATCGTCAGCGGTGGTCTTGAAGACGGCGATATGATTGTCGTGTCCGGCTTCTCACGTTTACCGGACGGGACAGTGATCGATCCACAACCTTCTGAAGAAGAAGGCAGCCCTGATCAGAAAAAGCAGCATCGATGAACAGCTGAGAAAACATGTAGACTATGTTTGAACGATTTATCAACAGGCCGGTTCTCGCTACGGTTATATCGGTATTTTTTGTTCTGCTTGGTTTGATCGGTATTACACAACTGCCCCTCACACAGTTTCCCGATATAGCACCACCCGCTGTACAAGTATCGGCTATTTATCCAGGAGCCAATGCTCAAACCGTCGCCCGTTCGGTAGCTCCTTCGCTCGAGGAGGCAATCAATGGTGTCGATGACATGACCTATATGACATCGACATCGAGCAATGACGGTTCCTTGGTGATCAACGTGTTTTTCAGGACGGGCACCGATCCTGACCAGGCGGCGGTCAATGTTCAGAACAGGGTGGCGACGGCGACCAGTCAGTTGCCCGAAGAGGTCACGAGATTCGGGGTGACAACCGCCAAGACGCAGAACAGCATGATCATGGTGATTACCCTGTTCAGCGACGATCCGGAAACCTATGACGCGACATTCCTGCAGAATTATATGAAGATCAACCTGCTTCCCGATATGCAGCGTGTCAACGGAGTTGGCCAGACCATGGTGTTCGGGGCAAGAGACTACTCGATGCGCATCTGGCTGAAGCCGGACAGGTTGGCGGCTTATTCGGTAACTCCCCAGGAGGTGATTGCGGCTGTTCAGAGCCAGAATGTAGAGGCTGCTCCAGGGAGGTTCGGCGAGGGCACCAGTGAGGCCCTCGAACTGATCATCCGGTACAAGGGAAAAATGAAGGAGCCGGGTGAATACGGCAACATTATTCTGCGAACCAATGCGGATGGCTCAGTGCTGCGGCTCAGGGATGTGGCAAGGGTCGAGCTTGGCGCTTTCAGTTATGCGGTCGATGCGGACGCCAATGGCAAAGAGTCTATAACCATGGCGATTTTCCAGGCAGCGGGTTCCAACTCCAATGATATTCAGATTGCCATCCAGGATGTACTCGAGGAGGCGGCGGAATCGTTCCCCGTAGGGATCGATTACATCATTCCTTACAGTACGAAGAAGTCGCTCGACGAGTCGATCGAGCAGGTCATTTTTACCCTGCTGCAGGTTTTTGCGCTGGTCTTTCTCGTGGTGTTCATTTTCCTGCAGGATTTCCGTTCCACGCTTATTCCTGCAATTGCCGTGCCTGTGGCCATTGTCGGTACCTTCTTCTTCCTGACCCTTTTCGGTTTTTCAATCAACCTGCTGACCCTGTTCGCGCTTGTTCTCGCAATCGGCATTGTGGTCGATGATGCCATCGTTGTTGTCGAAGCTGTTCATGCAAGGATGGAGCAGCAGCATCTTCCGGCAAGGGTCGCCACACACCAGGTTATGCGGGAGATAACCGGCGTGATTATATCCACGACGCTTGTTATCGCTTCGGTCTTCCTTCCCGTTGGTTTTCTCGGTGGTTCGATCGGGATGTTTTATCGCCAGTTTGCCTTTACGCTGGTAACAGCAGTTCTGATATCGACTGTCAATGCACTGACGCTCAGTCCGGCACTCTGTGCGTTGTTTCTTACGAAGGGCGGTGAAGGAGAGGAAAACCTGGGCTGGTTCAAACGTTTTGAGCAGAGTCTTTTCAGGGGATTCAATGCCGGTTTTTCATTGGTGGCCGAACGCTATGTCGGCACTCTCAAGGTACTCATCCGCAAAAAATGGGTAAGCCTTGGCGGGCTTGCCGCGGTCTCCGGGCTTGCATTCTGGATGGCGGCTTCCGCACCAACCGGCTTTATTCCTGACGAAGACAGCGGCTTCTTTATTCTCTCCGCATCGCTTCCTCCCGGGGCGTCGCTTGACCGGACAATGCAAACCCTTGACAAGGCCGAGACCATTTTGCAGGCAGAGGAGAGCGTTAACAACGTCATTTCAGTCGCAGGTTATGACCTGATAGCCGGAGCAAGTTCCCCTTCCGCCGGTGTTGTTTTTGTCAGCCTCAAGGACCCGGAAGAGCGTGGCAGGGTGAGAAATATCGGCGCTATCATGGGCGGGGTATCGCAAAAGCTTGCATCGATCAGCGAAGGAGTCTTTTTCCCCTTCCAGCCCCCTACCGTTCCTGGGTTCGGTAATGTGGGAGGGCTTGAGATGGTTTTACAGGACAGGACATCCGGCAGCCTGGAAAAGTTCGGGGAAACGGCCAACGGTTTTATAGGAGCGCTGATGGCCCGCCCGGAAATCGCTTTTGCCTTTACCTCGTTCAATACCGGATATCCGCAATACGAGCTGGTGGTGGACGACGTAAAATCGAGCCAGCTCGGCGTTAGTGTCGATGAACTGCTCAGGGTTATGCAGGCGTATTACGGCAGTTTCCAGGTGTCGGATTTCAACCGGTTCGGCAAATACTACAGGGTTATTGTTCAGGCAGAGGCAGAAGACCGCAGAGATCCCTCTACGCTTGAAGGTGTGTTCGTAAAAAATGCAATGGGGGAGATGGTCCCCATGAATTCGCTGGTAAGCCTGAAAAAAGTTTACGGTCCGGAGACTGTAAATCATTTCAATCTCTTTAATGCATTGACGGTCAATGCCGTTGTTTCTCCGGGATATACCACCGGTCAGGCTATCGAAGCGGCTGAGGCGGTTGCGGCGGCGACTCTTCCTGCCGGTTTTTCCTACGACTGGAAAGGGATGAGCCGTGAAGAGATTGAGTCAGGCAGTCAGGCGGTTTATATATTTCTGCTTTCCCTTGTGTTTGTCTATCTCCTGCTTTCTGCGCAGTACGAAAGTTACATCCTGCCGCTTGCGGTTATTTTTTCGATCCCGACCGGCATTTTGGGTGTTTTTGCCGGGATACAGCTTTTCGGCATCGAAAACAACATCTATGTGCAGGTCGCGATGATCATGCTGATAGGACTGCTTGCAAAAAACGCTATTCTGATCGTGGAGTTTGCCATTCAGCGCAGGAATGCCGGGTATTCGCTTATTGAATCGGCACTTGAGGGTTCGAGGGTGAGGCTTCGGCCTATTCTCATGACCTCGCTTACCTTCGCTCTCGGCCTTCTGCCACTTCTCTGGGTGTCCGGGCCATCCGCCCTCGGTAACCACTCTATCGGCGCCGCGGCGGTGGGGGGAATGCTCAGCGGGACGTTGCTTGGCGTGCTGATTATTCCGGTGCTCTACGTGCTCTTTCAATCGCTTCAGGAAAAGATCAGCGGCCCGCCGCATGAGCCCGGGAGTGAAAGTACGCAATGATGTAAAGGAGAAACGATGGATATGATGAACAGAACGACAGAACATCGGTTGGGCCTGATCCTCATGTTTTTACTGATACTCTCCGCATGCGGTACGGTTGGAGAGTATTCACAACCCGATACGGATCTTCCCGGTACCTAAAGGGATGTCGATACCGTTTGCCCATTATCGGTGTCGTTATAATTTTTTGCGCTGCACGGTGAGGTGTTCAGCTTCCTCGGACTGCTCGGTGTTGTCGGTATGGCCGGTGTTGTGGTCAACGACTCGCTTATCCTGGTCAACTACCTCTGCAAGTCCGGGCAATCAAGGGATGTTTCTGCACTGGTTGCAAAAGGTACGGCTGGTCGTCTGTGTGCCATTCTGCTTACAACGGTGACGACCGCTGCCGGCCTTCTGCCGCTTTTGCTTACGGTATTGGCGGAACGGATGCCACGATGATGCCGATGGCTCTCGCGCTGGGCTGGGGTCTGCTGCTGGCAACTCCGTTGACCGTTGTTTTGGTACCTTGCCTTTACATGATCGGCTTTGATATCCAGCATTTTATTCTTCAGAATCGGGAGAATCCGGAAGGTATCCTGAACAAATCAGGACGGCTTTTTTGTATGGGAATTATAGCGTAATGTGATTATGGTATAGAAATGCTGGTGTTTCGAGGGTTTTATATGAGGAAAAACCGTATTTCCGGAGTTAGAAATGCCGAATTCGGAGGGTGGAAAATATCCTGAAAAAAGTGACAGAAATTCAATATTTGGTGGCATGAAAAAAGATACGGATATCGTTGTCGATAATCTTCCAGACGATTTTTTCGGGATCTTTCCACTGAATCACAAACTGCCGGGAATGGATGGTGGATATTTCCAGCCGAATCTTTTTCAGATCGTCTGGTTTACCGAGTCGACAGAGGCCGAACATTTGATCGATTTCGAGCAGCATCCGGTGACGGCCGATACCTTTTATTGTCTCGGTCCCGGGCAGGTGCATTTCGTTTCAGGAGGTCCCTTGGAAGGTCTCAGGCTGTTATGCCCTATTGAGATGTTTCTCGACATTGTTGATGACAAGAGCCGCTGGCTCTTTAATCAACTGAATAATGATGGTATTGTGGTCTCCAATGAGGTTCTTCAGGTCTTGGAACCATTGTCACAGATTATGGTGAAAGAATTTCAGGGGGCAAATGATCCTGAAATTTTCAAGGCTTACTTGAAAGCTTTCCTTTGCCATATTGCCCGGTCCGGTCCGGGCTACAGTATTTCCTACGGGAAAGATGCCGCGAGATTGCACATGCTGTTTTCAATTGTCAACAAGTTTTACAGAAGTGAAAAAAAGGTTTCTTTTTATGCAAACCGCGTTGGTCTTTCGCCCAAACGTCTCAATGAGATTCTCTCGCAGACGACAGGTTCTACTCTTACGGCTATTCTGCACTATAATCTGATTACTCACGCCAAGCGTGAGATTGGGTACGGGGACAAAAATTTTAAACAGATTGCTTTTGAACTTGGATTTAGTGAACAAGCCTATTTTAGCCGTTTTTTTAAAAGGCATACGGGTCTCTCTCCCGAAGCGTTTCGAAGGAAAATGTTCAAATTGTCCAAGCATAGTGGACAATAGTGCTCTTCTGTTTTTTTGCTCTACACATATATTATTGCTTCTCTAAGCGATTGCCCTGACGTCAGCATGAGAATGTTTTTGATGAAACGTTTGCCAGGCAATGACCGGGGAACTCCTTTTGCCTGAGAAATTCGCGAAGGGTTTTTTTAGTTTTTGTTTTTTTGATTATACTTGCGCTATCAATTATTGTTAGATCAAATAAATATGTTGAAAAATATCAGAAAAAGAATCGGCATGCCGGCATTGCACATTGCAATGCTATCGATATTCCTGTTCGGGTGCGGAGGCAGGAGTAGCGGGCCGGGAGCACAGGCACCATCTCTTCCGGTGATGAAAATCGAACGTTCTTCTCCGGTTGTTCAAAGGGAGTATTCTTCTCTTCTCGAAGGAGTTGTCACTGTCGAGGTAAGGCCTCAGGTTGATGGAACCCTTCGGGAAATAGCTATCGATGAAGGCGCTTTCGTCAAAAGAGGTCAGCTGTTGTTCGGTATCGATGATCGTGTGTACCGTGAAGAGCTGAAATCGGCTGTTGCAGCGAGAAATGTTGCAAAAGCGTCTCTCGAGGTTGCCGGGATAGAGGTGGAAAGACTCAGGCCTCTGGTGAAAAACAAGGTTGTGTCACAAATACAGCTGAAACAGGCTATAGCAAATCATCGCTCTGCAAAAGCGAGTCTTGAAAAGGCGGAAGCTGCGGTTCAGGCGGCGCGTATCAACCTTGGTTATACCAGGATAACAGCACCGGTAGATGGATATATCGGCGATATTCCTTTTCGTATCGGCAGTCTGGTAAGCAAGAATCAGCCTGAACAGTTGACGACCCTGACCGATGTACATGAAATTCGGGCTTATTTCAGCATGAGTGAGGTTGATTTTGTGCATTTCAGGCAACAATATCCCGGCAGCTCCATCGAAGAAAAGCTCGCTTTGATGCCACCGGTTACTCTGCTTCTTGCCGATGGCAGCCGTTATCCATTGAAAGGGCGGCTCGATGCGGTTAGTGGCCAATTTGACCGCACTACAGCTTCGGTTATGTTTCGTGCGACGTTTCCAAATCCTGATGGAGTCCTTCGCTCGGGCAATACCGGAAAAGTGAAAGTTCCTTACCGCTATGAAAATGTTGTTCAGGTTCCACAAGCAGGTACTGCAGACCTTCAGGATAGAATATTCGTTGTCAAGGTTGGAGAGGGTAATGCCGTAACGAGAGCGCCTATAACGGTTATTGACAGAAGCAACCTCAATTATATCGTGAGCGGAGGTCTTGAAGAGGGTGAAATGATAGTCTTGTCGGGATTTTCACGTTTGCCTGACGGGGCGGTTATCAATCCACAGCTTGCTGGGGAAGGTGAGGGGTTTGGTGAAGGTAAACAAAATTGATGAACAGCTTGGAAAACAATTGAATCTATGTTTGAACGATTTATTAACAGGCCGGTTCTCGCAACGGTAATATCGGTATTTTTTGTTCTGCTTGGTTTGATCGGGATTGCTCAGCTTCCGTTGACGCAATTTCCCGACATCGCTCCTCCCAGTGTGAGGGTATCGGCAACGTATCCGGGTGCTAATGCCGAAACTATAGCTCGTTCAGTCGCTCCATCACTTGAAGAGGCGATCAATGGTGTCGACGATATGACCTATATGACATCGACATCGAGCAATGACGGTACCCTTGCAATCAATGTTTTTTTCAGGCTTGGTACCGATCCTGACCAGGCGGCGGTCAATGTGCAGAACAGGGTTGCAACCGCAACCAGTCAATTGCCCGAGGAGGTGACGAAGATCGGGGTGACGACAGCCAAGATGCAGAACAGCATGATCATGCTGATTTCGCTCGTCAGTGACGACTCCGAAACCTATGATGCGACGTTTTTGAATAACTATGCAAAAATAAACTTGATTCCGGAGATTCAGCGAGTAAACGGTGTCGGGCAGGCAACTGTTTTCGGTTCCAGAGACTATTCTATGCGTATCTGGTTGAAGCCTGAGCAAATGGCGGCTTATTCCATATCTCCTCAGGAAGTCATTGCCGCTGTGCAAAGCCAGAACGTCGAGGCGGCACCGGGGAGATTCGGTCAAAGCAACGATGAAGCTCTTGAACTGATCATTCGTTACAAGGGTAAGCTGAAAGAGCCTGTTGAATATGAGAATATCATTCTGCGGGCCAATGCCGATGGATCGGTCTTGCGGCTCGGTGATATCGCAAGAGTCGAGCTTGGTTCGTACAGTTATGACGTTGATTCCTATGCAAATGGAGAGGAATGTATAACCATGGCGATTTACCAGTCGGCAGGTTCGAATTCCAATGACATCCAAGTTGCATTGCAGGAGGTTTTGGAGAACGCTTCGGCTGCTTTTCCTGAAGGCATCGATTACATTATTCCCTACAGTACGAAAAAATCCCTTGACGAGTCAATCGATCAGGTCATTCATACCTTGTTCGAGGCTTTTGCGCTGGTTTTTCTTGTTGTATTTATTTTCCTGCAAGACTTTCGATCGACACTTATTCCCGCTATTGCGGTTCCGGTTGCCATTATCGGTACCTTTTTCTTCATGACTCTTTTCGGGTTTTCGATCAACCTGCTGACTCTTTTCGCTCTGGTTCTGGCAATCGGTATTGTGGTTGATGACGCTATAGTTATTGTTGAGGCTGTTCATGCGAAAATGGAAAAAACCCATCTTCCGGCAAGGGCGGCAACGCATAAGGTTATGCGTGAAATTACCGGTGCGATTGTTTCGATCACCCTGGTGATGGCATCTGTTTTTCTCCCGGTTGGTTTTCTCGAGGGTTCGACCGGTATGTTCTATCGTCAGTTCGCTTTTACGCTTGCCATAGCTATTCTTATTTCCGCAGTCAATGCGCTCACTCTCAGTCCGGCTTTGTGTGCGCTGTTTCTTACCAATAGCCATAGTGGAGAGGGTGGCGAAAAAACCGGCTGGCTAAAAAACATAGAGTTGCGTTTTTTCAAAGGCTTCAATGCCGGGTTTTCTGTGATGACTGAACGTTATGTTGGGGCTCTGCGGGTTCTGATTCGTCGCAAGTGGTTGAGTCTTGGGGCGCTTGCTGCGGTTTCCGGTCTTGTTTTCTGGATGGCATCGGTCACTCCCTCGGGCTTTATTCCTGACGAGGATAGTGGTTTCTTTATTCTGAACGCATCACTTCCGCCGGGAGCGTCGCTTGAACGTACAGCAGAGACTTTTGAGAAGGTCGAAGCTATCTTGGATGAGGAAGAAAGTGTGAAGACCGCGATCACGGTTGCCGGTATCGATCTCATAGCCGGCAGTACTGCTTCTCCTTCCGCCGGACTTATTTTTGTCTCTCTTGAAGATCCCGAAGAGCGGGGTCCTGTAAAGGATATTCACGCTATCATGGGCAGCGTTTCCCAAAAGCTTTCAGTGATTAGTGAGGGGACGTTTTTCCCTATTCAGCCTCCTACCGTTCCGGGATTCGGTAATGTGGGGGGATTGGAAATTGTATTGCAGGATAGGACATCGGGCAGCCTGGATGATTTTTCCGGTGTGGCGAAAGAATATATCGGTGCGTTGATGGCCCGGCCAGAAATTGCTTTTGCATTTACGACATTCAGCACCGGCTACCCGCAGTATGAGTTACAGGTCGATGAAGTCAAGGCAAGCCAGCTTGGAGTCGATGTCGATAATCTCCTGATGGTTATGCAGGCTTTTTACGGGAGTTTCCAGGTATCGGATTTCAATCGTTTCGGTAAATATTATCGGGTTGTTATGCAGGCTGAACCAGAAGACCGTGCAGATCCGTCTTCTCTGAGGGGGGTGTTTGTGAAAAATTCTTCAGGCAAGATGGTGCCCATGACCTCCCTGGTAAGTATCAAAAAAGTTTACGGTCCGCAGACTGTCGATCATTTCAATCTTTTCAATGCGTTGACTGTCAATGCCGTTGTTGCTCCCGGGCATACCACCGGTGAAGCTATCGGAGTGGCAAAGGAAGTCGCTGCAACGGTTCTGCCGGCCGGTTTTTCCTATGACTGGAAAGGTATGAGCCGTGAGGAGGTTGAGTCAGGCGGCCAGGCGGTGTATATTTTTGTTCTTTCCCTTGTCTTTGTTTATCTGCTGCTTTCCGCGCAGTACGAAAGTTATCTTTTGCCTCTTGCGGTTATTTTGTCGATTCCAACCGGTATACTCGGGGTGTTTGCCGGTATACAGTTGTTTGGCATCGAAAATAATATTTACGTGCAGGTTGCCATGATTATGTTGATTGGATTGCTTGCTAAAAATGCTATCCTGATTGTTGAGTTCGCTATTCAGCGAAGGAGGGCTGGACAGTCTTTGTTTGATTCTGCACTTGAGGGTTCAAGAGCGAGGCTGCGGCCGATTCTTATGACTTCGCTGGCTTTTGCTGTCGGGCTTTCGCCTCTGTTGTGGGCCTCGGGTCCATCAGCTCTTGGCAATCATTCTATTGGTGCAGCGGCGGTTGGAGGTATGCTCAGCGGGGCGTTACTTGGTGTGTTGATAATTCCGGTTCTCTATGTGCTCTTTCAGTCTCTTCAGGAAAAAATCAGCGGGCCGCCTCGTGACCCTGATGCCGAGGAGGTCTCGGTTGAGTGATTGTGTTTGACAGGTACAGGGAATATGTTTTCTTCAGGAATACGAAATCGATAACGAAGAATTATTGAAATAATGAACAGAACGAGAGTACCGGGGATCTTCCTGATCCTCATGTTTTTACTGATGTTCTCAGCGTGCAGTACGGTTGAAGAGTATGCTCAACCTGATCCGGGTATTCCCGGAATGTACCGGGGTGCCGATAAACCGGATTCAGCGTCTGTAGCGGCTCCTTTTTCCGGAACAGTGCCGTATCGGGCTTTTTTTGTCGATCCTACGCTGATCAACCTTATCGATGCTGCTATAGAGAACAATCATGATCTTCAGGTTGCCGTAAAGAATATAGAATATGCTTCTCTTGCTTTGAAGCAGTCAAAATTGGGAAACATTCCTACGCTGGATTTCCAGGTGAGAGGAAGCAGATCGACTACTTCAGATTATAGCAGTACGGCTCTCTCCACCGGAGAAGAAAGTATCGAGGATTACAATGCATCGTTTTTGTTGTCCTGGGAAGCCGATATATGGGGGAAAATCCGCAATACAAGAAAGGCTGCGCTGGCTGAGTACCTCCGTACGGTTGAAGCAAGAAAGGCGGTGCATACCAGACTGGTTGCCGACGTTGCAGTTGGGTATTATAATTTGTTGTTGCTCGATGCACAGCTCGATGTCACGAAGAAAAATCTTGCACTTGCAGAAACCACTCTTTCAATGATGCGGCTACAATATGATGCAGGCCTTGTAACGTCGCTGGCAGTGGAGCAGCAGGAAGCAAGAACGTTTGGAATACAGTCCAGCATTGCCGGAATAGAGCAGGGAATTGCCGTACAGGAAAATGCCTTGAGTGTTCTTTGCGGCAGGATGCCCGAGAGGATAGCCCGCACAGCAAAGCTTTCTGAGCTGTCCGCGGAAAACAGTTTTTCTCCGGGGGTACCAGCGTTGCTTCTCAGTAACCGGCCCGATGTCAAAACTGCAGAAATGGCTCTTATGAAAGCTCACGCAGAGAGTGGAGTTGCTTCTGCAAAGCTCTATCCTTCTTTTTCAATCAGTGCAGAAGCAGGGGCAAACGCTCTCGAAGCGAGTGACTGGTTTAATTTTCCGGGTTCCTTGTTCTCGTTTGTTCAAGGCGCGGTTCTTCAACCGGTTTTTCAACAGGGAAAACTCAGAACAGCGTATAAGCAGTCAAAGGTCGCACGTGATAAGGAGGAGATCCTTTTCAGAAAAGTTGTTCTCGATGCTGTACGGGAAGTGTCCGATGCTTTAGTGGCGATACAGAAGCTGGAAAATCGCGAGAAAGCAGTTGAAAAACAGGAACGCATTCTCCGTCAATCGGTTGATAATGCAAATTTTCTGTTTAAAAGTGGTCTGGCCGATTACCTTGAGGTGATTACTGCTCAATCAAATGCGCTCGATGCTTCTCTTTCACTCGCGGATCTACATCGTCAGCGCCTTAATGCAAGAACGGAACTTTACCGGGCATTGGGAGGTGGATGGGAATAGGTCGTGATGTTAAAAAACATAATGTTTTCATTTGAAACCATTATGCCAGATACTATATTTCTACCTGTGGTATCATAGGTCGTTTACAACCTGAAACCTTTTTATCATGGCTGATTCGGGTCAACAGGAAACAATGCTGAAAACAGCGGCAGGTGTTGCAGGTGGAGCGCTTTTGTTTTCGCCGGTTGGTATGCCGATTGTCCATGGCATTGCCGGACTTGCGGTTGCGAGCCTTGGTTTGATTGCTGCAGGCTCTGCAGTCGGTGCGATAACCGATAATATCGGAAATATCGTTACACCGAAAGACCAGCATCGCGAAGAGTATCCTGATTTCACAGATGAAAAAGGCTGACGAAACAGAAAAAATGGAAGATATGATCAACAAAGCAGTAGGGGCTGCAGGATTGGCGGGAGGCGCCGTGATGTTTTCGCCTTTGGGTTTTCCTGTTCTGTTCCATGGGGTATCGGGTGCTGTCGTAGGAGGGCTCGGTCTTTATGCCGCAAACGCTGTCATTGGAAAGATCGTAGAGCAAAACAAGCAGATACAGGATGCTCAAGAGAGCCAGATTGACGGTGATCCTGCAGAAAATGATAGCCTGCTTGACTGAGCGTTTATCCCTTTATTTTTTCATCGACGGCTTTGTTTTGCGGAGCAGCTCTTCAAGACTTTTGCTTTCCGAAACCGGTAGGCTGCAGGTTTGGTGTGCGCAGACATATGCGGCGGTTCCCGCGGTTTGGCTTATGACCTTTTTAAGAAAAGGGTGATTTTCCGCATGGCTGTCTGATGCGTGCACGATAAATGTGTCAGGCAGATACATCCCTCCCAGAGTATTTTCAAAGCTTTTCATTGTTTCGCTTTGCCGGTGACCGGTAAGCATAATCTGGCGTGTTCCGTACAAGGGAAGCATGGTTGCTTTCAGCATAAAGGGCAACGGCCTGCCGCTTTCATTGAGTGCTTTGCTGAAATATGCGATTGTTTTGTCTGCAGTTTCTCTCAAATCCTCGCGGCCTGTCATGTCAGCCAACCGATAGAGAGAAAGCGCGTTTATTGAGTTTGGAGAAGGTTCGGCACCGTCATAATCTTCTTTCATGCGTATCGGAATGGAGGGGTCGTCCGATGCTGCATTGAAAAAACCTCCCGACTTATCATCGAAAAACAGTGCAACCTGTTTTTCCATAAGTTTGATCGCATGGTTCAGATAGCGATGTTCGGACGAGGCTTCGTAAAGATCAATCAGCCCCTGTATGAAAAACGCGTAATCGTCGGCTTTTCCCTCTATACCGGCTCGGCCCTTGCGGTAACGCCGAAGCAGTCTTCCTTCACTGCCGTTGTAAAGGTTTTCGAGGATGAACTCGGCGGCTTTAAGAGCCGCATCAAGATAGTGTTGATTTTGAAAAGCGGAAGAGGCTTTTGACAGAGCTGAGATCATCAGGCCGTTCCACGATGTGAGGATTTTGTCATCCAGATGCGGCCTGGGCCTTTTGTGCCTAGCATGGAAAAGTTTTTTCTGGGCTTCGACCATGAGTTTGTCGATAGTTGCTAAAGGTATGGAGAATTTTTCAGCAGCAACAGTCGGGGTATTCTTTATAAAAAGGATGTTTTGCCCAGTAAACTCCACATGCGGATCATCCAGGACGTTTCCATTATTTTCCACACCGTATATAAAACAAAAGATGTTTGTTTCAAGGGGATCGAGCACCTCTGCAATTTCTTTGCGTGACCAGACGTAAAAAGCTCCTTCATTTTTAATGTTACTTGTTTTGTCCGGAAAACTGTCGGCATCTTCAGCAGAATAAAACCCTCCATCGTTGTCGGTCATGTCGCAGAGAACATAATTGAGGATATCGTCGGCGAGATCGGCGTAAAGGTTTTTACCGGTAATCTGGTAAGCTTCTATTGCCACAACTACTAACTGTGCGTTGTCGTAAAGCATTTTTTCGAAGTGCGGGACATGCCACCGTTCATCGGTGGAGTAGCGGGCAAATCCACCACCTCCATGATTCTTTATGCTCAACTGGTCGTGAATTCCCCCTGCCGCCATTTTCCTTATAGTAAAAAGAACCATTTCCAGAGCTTCCTGATTGCCGGTATAATAGGAGTAGGTCAGAAGAAATTCGAGGATAGACGGTTGAGGGAATTTCGGTGCATTGCCGAACCCCCCGTTTTCCTTGTCGAACATTTCAGCGAATGTTTTGGCTGCAAGATCGAAAACACCTTTATCCACAGGAACTTCGTCGGGTTTATGCAGGGAGAGGGTTTCGAGCCGAGTGCTCATGCCTGCCGCTACAGAAAGAAGCCGGTTTCGGTCATCTTTCCACGCCTGTTCGATCGACAGCAGAAGAGAGAGAAAGCCGGGCCTGCCATAACGGTCTTTGGGCGGAAAATAGGTGCCGCCGTAAAACGGTTCAAGATCAGAGGTGAGCCATACCGACATCGGCCAGCCACCACCTCCAGTTAGCGACTGGACATAGGTCATATACAACTTGTCTATGTCCGGACGTTCCTCTCTATCAACCTTGACCGGAACGAACGATCTGTTCAGGAGCTCGGCTATTGCATCGTTTTCGAACGATTCCCGTTCCATGACATGGCACCAATGGCAGGTGGAATAGCCGACTGAAAGGAAGATCGGTTTCTGTTCATTGCGGGCTTTTTCGAAAGCAAGGTCACTCCATGGATACCATTCGACAGGATTATACGCATGCTGCAGCAGGTAAGGGCTTGTTTCTTTGGCCAGGAGGTTGGGTTTTCGTTTTGACGGTGTTGGCATTTGCGGATAGATTATCTGTTATCTATAGAACAATACTTTGAAAAAGGAAGTTCACGATAGTGAAACCCTGTAGCATTATAGATGGTTATAGAGATATGTGTTCATGATTTAATGTTGGAGTGAAAAGATGAGATATGTTAGGTATTTGTCTGTATCAGTAATGGTGATAATTGCGTTGACTGTGGCTTCGTGCGACACACAGCAGCCTGAAGCCGCGGAAAAAACAGCAAAAAAAGAAGTTGTAGAAACGGAGGATGTAATGACGCACAAGACTTTGTCGCCGGAAGAAGAGAGAGTGATCGTTCATAAAGGGACTGAAATGCCGTTTACCGGTGAATATGTCTATAACAAAGATGACGGAACTTATGTGTGCAAGCGCTGTGACGCTCCGCTTTTCCGTTCATCTGATAAGTTCGATTCAGGCACGGGATGGCCAAGCTTCGATGATGAAATTCCCGGAGCGATAAAAAAAGAGACCGATGCGGACGGCAGAAGAACCGAAATACTCTGTGCCAACTGTGGTGCACATCTCGGACATGTATTCTATAATGAAGGATTTACCGACAAGAACGCGCGGTATTGTGTCAATTCGATCTCACTTGACTTCAGTCGGGAAGGTGGCGCTGATACAGCTTTGACCGGTACGACAGAGAAGGCGGTTTTTGCTGGAGGATGCTTTTGGGGAGTGGAATATCATTTTCAAAAGGTTCCCGGAGTAAAAGCCGTGATATCGGGTTATACAGGAGGGAGTAAGGAAAATCCAAGTTACAAGGAGGTTTCTTCCGGTACTACCGGACATGCAGAAGCTGTTGAGGTCGAATATGATCCTTCGGTCGTTTCATACGAGAAGCTGGCCAAACTGTTTTTTGAAATCCATGATCCGACTCAGGTTGACCGACAGGGACCCGATATCGGTTCGCAGTACCGTTCGGCAGTTTTTTATGCAAACGACGAACAGAAGAAGGTTGCGGAAAAGCTGATTACCGAACTGAAAGCAAAAGGTTATGATGTTGCTACAAAGCTGGAGCCTGTGGAGGAATTTTATCCGGCTGAAGACTACCATCAGGACTATTATGCAAAGACGGGTCATCAACCTTATTGTCATATCTACCAAAAAAAGTTTGACGATTGACGATTTTCGATCATAAGCAGACAAGGCTTAGCCTCTACTGAGCATTGTTTGCTTGATATATATCAGTAATCATTCCTGTTCTTACGTTCTTTTTTGTTATATTGCGGTCATATGCTCAATATTCGTGTTTTTATCGGACCCGTCGGGTTCAGTGAGGAACACGTCATGATTCTATTCAAAATAATTTAGAGGTGCCTCGGTATGTTGCTGTGAGCGGTATGAGTACAAAGGCGGACGGGTTCGGAAGCCAGAATATTTCGATTTTTCGGGATATGATGATGTCAAGAACCGCCTGACGAAGTGACCATGGTGACAGCTGTTAGTGGGGGTGCCACAAGAGGAGGGTTTTGCTATGATAGTTGCGGTACCATTGGAAACAAGTAAAGGGCTGGATTCGCAGATTTGCGAACATTTTGGAAGTGCGCCGTTGTATGCTGTCTGTAATATGGATTCGGGAAGGCTTCGGATAATGGAGAATTCCAACAGCACCCATGAGCATGGACAATGCAACCCGGTAGATGTTTTTGCGCAAAACAGTGTCGATGCGGTTTTGTGCAAAGGTATCGGTGGTCGTGCTCTCATTAAGCTGAAAATGCTCGATATTGAAGTGTTTGTTGCCGGTGGTCTTTCTACACTTTCCGAAGCACTCGAGAGTTATAAAAAAGGATTGATGCGCAGGGTAGAGAGTGAGGATGCCTGTCAGGCTCATGATTGCCATTAGTGGTTTTAAATGAAATTTGCCCCCACCGTCGCTTTGATTGAATAAATCAAGCGCAGTTAAAGTAACGGCAGGATTCTATGATAGGGTCCTGCCTTTACTGTTTATGATTCATATTGTGTGATCGATGATCCGTTTTCAGAAGAACTCCTGCCAAATTTGTGGTATTCTATCTTCTTGGTGAGAATGAAACCGGGACTAACTAACCATCTATCAAAACTTTTCATATGGGCCACCTGTTTTTACAATTTCAAAACGTGAGTTTCACCTATCAGACGGCTCTTGAACCCTTGTTTGAAGATGTTTCAGTACATGCGACACGAGGATGGACAGGTATCGTAGGGCCGAACGGGTCAGGAAAAACAACATTTCTGAAATTGGCAACAGGGCAGTTGCAGCCAAATGCAGGACGGATCGATTGCCCTCCATTGTCACGTTACTGTCCACAGCGGACTGACAGCATGCCGAATGATTTCGGGAATTTTATAAGGACCACAGAAAAACAAGCGTATGTTATCCGGAATAATC
The DNA here is from genome assembly GCF_003182595.1 of Prosthecochloris marina. Lineage (NCBI taxonomy): Bacteria > Pseudomonadati > Chlorobiota > Chlorobiia > Chlorobiales > Chlorobiaceae > Prosthecochloris > Prosthecochloris marina. The sequence continues at coordinate 1,414 of NZ_PDNZ01000004.1, read as the reverse complement.
TTGGTGTTCAGGACGATTGGTATGAGCGATGGGAAACGTTATCGCATGGCGAACGTAAGCGAGCTCAGATAGCCGTTACCTTATGGCAAGAGCCTGATTTGCTGGCAATTGATGAGCCGACCAACCATGTGGATAGCGATGCGCGTAAAATTCTCGTTCAGGCGCTTTTCGCATTTCAGGGCGTGGGCCTGCTCGTGAGCCATGACCGTGATTTATTGGACTCGCTTTGTCAGCAATGTTTGTTCATCGATCCGCCAAATGTGATTGTAAGACCGAATGGTTATTCACAAGGCATGCAGGTTGCTGCTGAAGAACGCAAAGCGAGAGAAAAAGACTACGCTTTGAAAAAAAAGGCTTTTAAAAAAATCAAACGTGAAGCCGGACGAAGACGGCACATGGCTAATCAATACGATAAAAAACGTTCAAAAAAAGATATTGCCGCTCATGATCATGATGCCAAACAGAAAATCGATTTAGTTCGCATTTCCGGTAAAGATATTGTTGGCGGAAAATTGTTGCGGCAGTTGGATGGGCGTTTGGCGCAGGCGGAGCAGGCAATGCGGGATGTACACGTGAAAAAGGAATATGATTTGGGTATTTGGTTACCTGGTTCAATTTCCAAACGTCATATGCTCCTCAACTGTCCGCCGGGTAAGTTGCGGCTTGGGGATAAAAAGACATTGCAATATCAGGAACTCATTATTCATTCCACTGATCGCATAGCTGTCACAGGACCCAATGGTGCAGGTAAAAGCACGCTTTTGCGCTACATACTAACATATCTCAATGTCCCCAAAGAACATTTGACATATGTGCCTCAGGAGATTGATATACAACGTTCGCAAGAAACACTGGCCCGGGTTCGAGAGTTGTCAACCGAGCAGTTAGGGCAGGTGATGAACATTATCAGCCGTTTGGGATCGCGTCCTCATCGTTTGTTGGAAAGCACCACACCCAGTCCTGGTGAAACCAGAAAGCTTTTGCTTGCACTGGGCATGATGAACCTTCCTCATATCATCGTACTGGATGAGCCGACCAACCACATGGATCTGCCTTCGATTGAATGTCTTGAAGCGGCCTTGGTCGAATGCCCTTGCGCGTTGCTGCTGATCAGCCACGATCAGCGGTTTTTGAGCAGGTTGACTACCATCAGCTGGAAAATATCTTCCGGATCTGACAGTGGGGCGACTTACACATTGAGTGTGAAATAGGGTATCCTGAACGTACTTACTCTATTGAAACCCTGAAGAAAAGAACGTAAACCACAAAGGCCCCGGAACATGCCAGGACCCCTGTGAAGAAACGAAAGCCGAAGAAGCGGAGAGAAGAAGAGCGTTGTTAGTTAGAAGCCAGACGAGGACTCTGCAGCTGATCGATAACCTTGGAGATGAACGATTCCAGTTCAGCAGGGAAC